>NZ_CP019285.1:1600610-1920732 GCF_000226975.2 Halobiforma lacisalsi AJ5
TCGAACGCCTCGAGGACCGCCGGCAACGAGCGGGACTCGAGCCCGCCCGGCGGGAACGGGTACCTGACGAGTCGGTCGTCGCAGGCGGTGCACTCGACGGCGAGCCACTCCTCGCGGTACGACGCGACGAGCGCCCTCTCCCCGCAGTGCGGACAGCGGCCGCCGATCTCCGTCGGGCCGAACGCGGCCCGCCGGTTGTACGTTCCCGCGAGGATCGAGGTCGCCACTGCCCACCCCGCATACCGGAGTTCGTACCCATCGTCGGTGCGCCTGACGAAGTGGCCCGTCAGCTCCCCGAGGTGGTAGTTGAACTGCGCACTCACCTCCGCACCGACCTGCTCCCGTAGTGTCGAGAACGCCGCGGGGTACTCGCCGCCCGTGCGGCTCTCCTCGAGAAGGGCCTGCAGGATGTCGACGCGGAGTTCGTGGCCGAGGAGGGAGAACGCGTCGGCGGGGTCGAGGTCGTTCGGCTCCGAGTACTCGCACTCGCGGTCCATGACTCCGGAGTCGGTCCGGGATCGCTAAAATCCCGGCGGTGCCGGAGAACTGTCGGTCGCCCAACTAAAACTCGCGTTCGGGAGCGTATTTCCAGCCGGGACCACACCTGATGGATACGACGCATGTCTCGAGTCCGCGGACGTGGATCGGTGGCTGTCGCCTACTACCTGTACCGGATGGCCGACTCGGTTGGGTTCATCTGGCCGGTGTTTACGCTCTTTCTGCTGTGGAACGACCTCACGTATGCCCAGATCGGGACGCTGAGTGCCCTCTCTGCGGTCCTCGTCGTCTCGCTCGAGGTGCCGACGGGGTACGTCGCCGATCGGTACGGTCGCCGGCTCGTCCTCGGAACGGCCATGCTCGCGATGGCCGTCTCGACGGCGGGATTCGTCGTCGCCGACGCCTTCCTCGAGTTCGCGGCGCTGTACGCGCTCTGGGCGCTTTCGATGGCGCTCCAGAGCGGGACCGCCGACGCGTGGCTCTACGACGCGCTCGGCGGTGGAACGAAGCGAGACGGCGTGTTCACACGCGTTCGCGGACGGGGTGGGGCCGTCCACCAGTGGACGTCCGCCGTCACGATGATCGGCGGCGGCTTCCTGTACGTCGTCCATCCCACGTACCCGTTCGTCGCCTCGGCACTGCTCAACGCGGTCGGCGTGCTGGTGGTCGTCGCTATGCCCCAAAACCAGCGGTTCGAGGAATCGTCTGCGGAGGGCTCGGCCGAGGACCGACTCGGCGTCCGGGAATCGCTGTCGATCCTCGCCGCCCGGCTCGGGGCCCCCGGCCTGCGCACGTTCGTCGCGTACGTCGCTCTGTTTTTCGGGATCGTCCACGCGGCCGACACGTACGTCCAGCCGATCACGGTCGACGTCCTCCGGGCGCAGGTCGGGGGCGCACTCGAGGGCGTGACCGTCGCCGGTATCGCCGTCCAGTCCGAGGCACTGCTCGGGATCGTCTACGCCGGATTCGCCCTCGTCGCCGCCGTCGCCAGCTACCACGCCGACACCGCGCGACGATGGCTCGGACTTCGGCGCGTGCTTCGATACCTCCCCGTCTGTGTCGCCGTATCCTTCCTCCTGCCGCTGGCAGTGTCGGCGCTCGCGGTCCCGATCTTCTTCGGTATGAAGGCCGGCCAGGCCCTCTCGAAGCCGCTGGTGGGGCAGTACCTCAACGATCGGACGGGCGATGCCGGCCGGGCGACGGTGCTGAGCGCGGTTTCGATGGTCTATGCTGCCGTCCGGGCGCCGCTGATGCCGCTCGCTGGCGTCGTCGCGGACGGGACGGCACCGACCGTCGCCGTCGCCGCGCTCGGGAGCGGCTTCCTCGGGGTCGCCGTCGTCGGGTTCCTCGTCGGCTCGCCGATCGTCGACCCCCCGCCGGGGACGCCGTCGGAGGGATAACCCGCCACATACGGACTGCTGTAAGTCATTACCGGCGCAACTGCGACTGTCCTGCGGTTGTACCGGTAAACAGTTACAGCAATCCGTATCAGCCGCCGTGGCCGGGATAATCCCGCTCGAACCGCTCCTCGATCTCCTGTCCGTCGAACCGGACGATGACGGGCCGGCCGTGCGGACACGCGTAAGGGTTCTCGCAGTCGTCCAGCTTCGCGAGCAGGTCGACGACCGAACCCTCGGTCAGCGACGTGTTCCCCGTCACCGACGGATAACAGGCAAGATCGCCGAGGAACTCGTCGGCCAGCTCGTCGACCGTCTCGGCGCCCGCCTCGCGGTCGCCCTCGACGAACGACGTGAGGACGTCCCGCAGGTGTTCGGGCTCGAGCGTCTCCTCGAGGACGGCGGGGACGGTCGTGACGGCCACCGTTCGGTCACTGACCCGGTCGGCGTAAAAGCCCAGCCGCTCGAGGGCGTCGGCGTACCCGGAGAACGCCTCGGCCTCGGCGGCGGTGAGTTCGAGTTCGACGGGTTCGGCCAGGGCCTGTGCCGGCGGGTCGTCGGCGAAGGCGTCCCGCAGGCGCTCGTAGTTGACCCGCTCGTCGGCGGCGTGCTGGTCGACCAGGGCGAGCCCGTCGGGCGTCTCGCAGACGAGGTAGGTGTCGTCGAGCTGGCCCATGACCCGCAGCGGCGGCAGGGAGTCGAACGCCGTCCGGTCGCCGGTGGCGGGGTCGCCCTCGAGGGTGCGCTGCTCGGAGGGACCGTCGAACTTGCGTTCGGGGTCGTGGGGGTCCCGCTCGCCCGTGGCGTCCGTCCGGTCCGCGTCCGACCCGTGTTCCCCAGCGGGTCGGACCTCCTCGGTTCCCGACGCGGACTCGAGGGTTGCGTTCCGCCCGGAATCGCCCGACTCGTCGGGTTCGGTCGCCCCTCGAGCCGGTTCGCCCCCCTCGGTCGGCGAGCGGTCGGTCGATCCGGTCCGGTCTCGCGTCGGGTCCGGCGACGTTTCCGGCGGCGACCGCGAACTCGACGCGTCGGGTTCGGACTCGGGGCTGGACTCGTCTCCGGGGGTGGCGGCGCTCGCGGTCGGATTCGCGCTCGAGCGTTCCGGCTCCGGGGCCGCAGCGGTGTCGTCCATCCCGTCGTCCGCCGTATCGACTTCCCGTGAGTCGAGCGCCGATCCTCCGCGATCCGAGTCACCGCTCGCATCCGACGCCACCGACTCTGCGCCCCGGCCCGTTACCGTCTCACTGCGGTCGGGTTCGACCCGCGCCTCGCCCGGCGCGGATCGCCCACGGGGCGCGCGAGAACGCAGGAGCCCGTGCTCGAGCAGCGCGGACTCCACCGCCGCGTCGACCTGCCGGCGGACGGCATCGTCGTCGTCGAACCGCACCTCGCGCTTGCGCGGGTGGACGTTCACGTCGACCGCGTCGCCAGGCACCTCGAGGAAGAGGGCCACGAACGGGTAGCGGTCGCTTCCCAGTTGCGTCCCGTACGCGCCCATGATCCCCTCGCGGATCGCGTCCGCGGTCACGGCGCGGTCGTTGACGTAGGTGGCGAGGTACTCCCGGCTCGAGCGGTTCGTTTCGGGATGGCTCACCAGACCGGAAACGGAGTCGACCGGGCCCGGCGGGAGGTCGTCGCCGTCGGCTTCGACCGGGATCATCGACGAGGCGACCTCGCGACCGTAGACAGCGAGGACGGCGGCCTGGAGGTCCCCCTGGCCCGTCGTGGCGAACACCTCCCGGCCGTCGTGGGTCAGCGAGACGGCGACGTCCGGGTTCGCCAGCGCGTACCGCGTGACGACGCGGTTGACGTGGGCGAATTCCGTCGCGGTCGTCTTCAGGAACTTCCGGCGTGCGGGCGTGTTATAAAAGAGGTCCTCGACCTCGACGACGGTTCCCACGGGACAGCCCGCGGGTTCGACGCTCGTCACGTCGCCGCCCTCGTAGACGAGTTCCGTCCCCGCCCCGCTCCCGTCGCGGGGCCGCGACCGGATCGTCAGCCGCGAGACCGAGCCGATCGTGTGCAGGGCCTCGCCCCGGAAGCCCAGCGTGGAGACGCCCGACTCGAGGTCCTCGAGGTCCGCGATCTTGCTCGTCGTGTGCTGGCGGACCGCGGCCCGAAGATCGGCTTCGGTCATCCCGCGGCCGTCGTCGGCGACCCGGATCAGTTCGGTGCCGCCCTCCTCGACGGTGACCTCGACGCGGGAGGCGTCGGCGTCGAGGCTGTTCTCGACCAGTTCCTTCACCGCGCTGGCGGGTCGCTCGACGACCTCGCCGGCGGCGATCCTGGCGACGGTATCCTCGTCCAACTGGTGGATCTCGGTCCCGTCCGCATTCGTCGGCGCTCCGTCGGGTTCGGCTCTCGAGTCGTCGGGTTCTCCGGTCATACTTCGAGCAGTGCGTCGACGGCGGTTTCGATTCGCGAGCGGTCATCGTCGGGCACCGACACCAGCGGCGGCCGTACGGCGTCGTTCGGGATCACGCCCCGATAGGCGAGCGCGGTCTTGGTCACCGGCGCGAACCCGTACTCGCCGCAGGCTTCGAACAGCCTCGAGACCGCCGACTGGAGCATTCGGCCCCGCTCCGTCTCGGCGGTTTCGGACAGTTCGGCGTAGGCCTCGGGGGCGACGTTCGACAGCGCGTTGATGCCGCCGTCGCCACCGGTTCGGAGCGCAGGAACGAGCAGGGCGTCGTACCCCTGTAACAGGAGGAACTCCTCGGGGGTGCACTCTCGCGCCGACAGGAAGTACTCGAGGTCGCCGCTCGAGTCCTTCAGGCCGACGAACGACTCGCGTTCGGCGAGGGCTTCGACGACCTCGAGCGGGATCGACTCGCCGGTACAGGCCGGAATGTTGTACAGCAGCAAGGGTAGCGACGTCTCATCGGCGACCCGGTCGAAGAACTGCCGGACGCCGTCGGGGTCGTTCGAGGGGTGGAAGTACGGCGACACGACCACTGCGGCGTCGGCACCGATGTCGGCCGCCTCCTCGACGTAGTCGACCGTCTCCGCGACGCTCGTTGCGGCCGCGCCGGCCAGTACCGGCACCTCGCCGTCCGTGCGATCGACGACGATCTCGACGACCCGTCGCCGTTCCGCGGGCGTGAGGCTCGCGAACTCGCCGGTCGTCCCGCAGGGAAACAGCCCGTCGATTCCACCCGCGAGCAGGTGATCGACCAGATCGGCGAGTGCACCCTCATCGAGGTCCCCGTCCGCGTCCAGGGGCGTCACGAGCGGACACGTAATCCCCTCGAGCGCCCGTCGAAGCCGGAGGTTCATACGTGATGCTTTCGCGGGAGTCGCAAAAGCGTATCCACTCCGGACACTCGACCGCCGAGGCCTCGCGGCCGCTCGAGGGGACCACCGGCCCTCCTTTACCGAGACACTAGGACACCGGAGCGGAAGACTTGCCGAAACCTCCGAGGCACCCCCGGGCCCGCGGTCGCCCCTGGACGGCCGTCCTGACGGCCCAGGCGACGGCTTCCGATACGTCGGCCGTCATCGGTAGCCCCGCCATTTTCCCCCGTCCCACGCTTGAATACCCGGCGTTCGCAAGGTCGGGGTGATGAGCGACTCAGCACGGACCCAGCGATTCGGCGTCTCGGCGACGAGCGACAGTCATACGAAGACGACGGTATCGACCCGCGACTTCGAGTTCGTGGTCGACGAACCGCCAGAGAGCGGCGGGACCGACGACGGCCCGACGCCGGTCGAGTATTTGCTGGGCTCGTGGGCGGGCTGTCTCAACGTCGTCGCCCACACCGTCGCCGACGAGTACGGCTTCGACCTCGAGTCCGTCGAGATCGACCTCGAGGGCGAGATCGACCCCGCGAAGTTCCTGGGGAAGACCGAGGACGGCCGGGCTGGCTATCGAGGGATCGACGTGACGATCGACGTCGAGGCCGACGCCGACGAGGATACCATCGAGGCGTGGTTCGCGGAGGTCGAGGAGCGCTGCCCCGTCGGCGACAACATCCAGAACGAGACGCCGGCGACGATCGACCTCGAGTACTGAAGCGATATTTTGGCGGGGAGCAGTTCGGCTCACTCGCGCCGGGGCGTCGTCTCTGCGAACGAGCGGAGGGCTGCCGGGTCGCCCGTCGTCGCCGTCTCGACGTAGTGGGCCGCACAGCAGTTGGCGAGCGCGAGCGCCGTCTCCCACTCCCAGCCACGGGCTCGGCCGACGGTCAGCCCCGCGCTGAACCGATCCCCGGCCCCGGTCCGCCGTCGCGGCTCCTCGACCGCGAGGTTCTCGAGGGCAACCGTGCCGTCCCGCGTGGCCGCGACCGCCGCCTCGGTTTCGTGGAGGACGGCGGCCTCGATTTCGGCCGCCGACCGGACCGCTCGGACGTGCTCGCGGTCCTCCGCACCGAGATCGCCGTCGAGCGCCGCGACCGTGGCCTCGAGTTCCGCCCGGTTGACGCTGTAGACGACGTCCGTCCGCGCGTCGAGGTCGCCCAGCGCCTCGAGAAAGGCCTCGACGGCGTCGTCCGACCGCGTGCTTACCGGCCCCGGGTCGACGACGACCGTCCCGACGTCGGCCGGGACCGCCCCGTCCGCGAGCGTCGCCATCGCGTCGGTCAGTCCCCTCGCGGACGCCCAGTTGCCACAACAGAGCGCGTCGGCTTCCAGCGCGTCACCCGGCTCCTCGCCAGCGGCGGCCGCGAGGTCCTCGAGCGTCCAGTCCTCGATCGGGCGTGCCCGTTCGGCGAGTAACAGGTCGTCGTCGGTGAACGGAAAGACGTCGATCCGTGCGGGCGGGCCCATCGAGACCGTTTCGAACGGCAAGTCCGCGAAGACGGGATCCTCGAGGTGACCGTACAGCGTCGTCTCCGCCCCCAGCGCGTGGGTCTGTCGGGCCATGTTGACCGCCTGGCCGGCGGGTTCCCTGGACCGGCGTTCGATCGGGAACGAGTCGTATTCGCTGCGGGCGATCCGCTCGCCGAACGTCTCGCGCTCGGCGATCCGGTTTCCCTCGCCGTCGTACGCGGCGTAGTACTCGTCGACGCTGCCGTCGGGGAAGGCGACGATCCGCGGTCCGTCGGTCGCGGTCGCGTCGTCGCCGCCTCCCGCCAGCCGCTCGACGAGTGCGTCGTAGCCCATACCGAGTTCGATACCTCCGCGGAGAAAACTGCGACGGTCGTCGGCGTGGGAGCTACTCGCCGCCGTCGCCCTCGAGCCGTCGCTGCAGGTCCTGAACCTTCGAGACCAGTTCGATCGGCGGCGTCGTGTTGACGTCGATCTCCTCGAGGTCCTCGAGGACGTCTTTCGCCTCGGGATCGATCGCGGCGTCTGTGGTTTCGGGCTCCCGTTCGCGTTCACGTTCGCGCTCCCCGCCGTCGGCGCTCGCCTCCCCGCGGAACTGGCCGCTCGAGAGGTCGAACACCGTCTGGACGGGCTCGCTCGAGCCTCCGCCTTTCGCCTCGATGGCCTTCTCCTCGCGCAGGCGCTCGAGGACGTCCCTGGCCCGGTCGACGACGGGGTTCGGCACGCCGGCGAGGTCGGCGACGTGGATGCCGTAGGAACGGTCGGTCGGGCCGTCACGGACGGTCCGCAGGAAGGTGACGTCGCCGTCCTGTTCGTCGGCGGCGACGTGGACGTTCGCGACGCGAGGGAGTTCCTCCGCGAGCCCCGTCAACTCGTGGTAGTGGGTCGCGAAGAGCGTCTTCGCCCGGACCTCGTTGTGCAGGTACTCCGTGGCGGCCCAGGCGATCGAGATGCCGTCGTACGTGGCGGTCCCGCGGCCGACCTCGTCCAGGATCACCAGCGAGTCCTCGGTCGCCGTGTGGAGGATGTTCGAGAGTTCGCTCATCTCGACCATGAACGTCGACCGGCCCTGCGCGAGTTCGTCCAGCGCGCCGACGCGGGTGAAGATGCCGTCGACGAGTCCGATCTCGGCGTCCCGCGCCGGGACGAAACTGCCGACCTGCGCCAGCAACACGATACAGGCTACCTGGCGCATGTACGTCGACTTCCCGGACATGTTGGGCCCCGTTACGACCAGGAAGCCCCGGTCCTCGTCCATCCGCACGTCGTTGGGGACGAACTCGGTCGTCTGCTCGACGACCGGGTGGCGGCCCTGATCGATCTCGAGCCGATCCCCGCGGTGGAGGTCGGGCCGAACCCAGCGGTTCTCGGCCGCGTGGGTCGCCAGGCTCGCCAGCGCGTCGACGGTCGCGAGCGCCCGGCCGACGTCCTGCAGGAGTTCCGCGCGGTCGGCGACCTCCGCGCGGAGTTCCTCGAAGAGTTCGTACTCGAGGTCGCCCCGACGTTCCTCGAGTCGGAGCACCTCCCGCTCTTTCTCCTCGAGTTCCTCGGTCGTGAACCGTTTCGAGTTCTTGAGCGTCTTGATCTGTTCGTAGCTCTCGGGAACGCCGTCGGCCGCGGACTTGCCGACCTGGATGTAGTAGCCGTCGGTCTTGTTGCGGTCGACGGTGACGTGCGAGAGGCCATGCCGGGATTTCTCGCGCTCGGCGAGGGTGTCGAGCCATTCCTTGATCTCCTCGTGGCGCTCGATCACCTCGTCGAGTTCGTCGTCGTAGCCCCGCCGGAAGAGTCCGCCCTGGGTGACCGTCGACGGCGGCTCCTCGGCCAGCGCCTCCTCGAGGGTCCCCCGGAGGTCCGCGGCTGCCTCGCGGTCCGGTCGATCGACGATCTCGACAAGCGGCGAGTCGGCAAGGTCGGGGTTCGACTCGATCGTCTCGAGGAGCGTCGGCAGGACCCCGAGCGTGTCCCGGACCGACAGCAGATCGCGGGCGTCCGCACTGCCGTGGGTCGCCTTCGAGGCCAACCGCGCCAGGTCGTAGGCCTCGCCCAGCGCATCTTGCAACTCGTCGCGGGCCAGCGCGGCCGTCGAGAGCGCGGCGACCGACTCCTGTCGCCGGCGCAGCGTCTCGAGCGATCGGCGCGGCCGCTGGAGCCACTCCTTGAGCAGGCGGCCGCCCGCGCTGGTTTCGGTGTGGTCGATCGTCTCGAACAGCGACCCCTCGCTGTCGCCCTGCATCGTCTCCGTCAACTCGAGGTTGCGCTGTGTGGTCGCGTCCAGCGTGACGTGGTCGTCGCCGTGGTGGGCCTGGATGCGGGTCATCGAGGCCAGCACGCCCGCGCCGGTCTCCTCGACGTAATCGAGCGCCGCCCCGGCGGCGGCGATCGCGGGGTCGCCGACCGACAGCCGGTCGACCGTCTCCCGGCCGAACTGCTCGCCGACCGCGTGGTCGGCCCGCTTGGGTGCGAACGCCTCGGTCTCGTGGAGGGTGAGCGTGGCGTCGATCCGCTCGCGGACGGTCTTGAGCAGGTCGTCGTCCGCCCGCGCGTCGGGGCCCGGCAGCACCTCGACGGGGTCGAACCGGTACAACTCGGTCAGCGCCTCGTCGGCGTCTGTCGCCTCCGCGACGAGGAAGCGGCCGGTGGTCACGTCGGCGAACGCGAGGCCGTAGTCGTCGGTCGTCCCGCCGGCGACCACCGCCGCCAGGTACTGTGCGTCGGCGTCGGTCGTCTCGAGTAGGGTTCCCGGCGTCACCACGCGGACGATCTCGCGGGCGTGGCCGGAGTCGGTCTCGTACTGGTCGGCGACGGCGACCCGGTAGCCGCGCTCGACCAGCGCCTTGAGATAGGGCGTCAGGTCGTCGACCGGGACGCCGGCCATCGGGTACGACGATCCGTGTGAGGACTTCTGGGATACCTTCAGATCGAGTTCGTCGGCGACGATCTCGGCGTCTTCGTCGAAGAACTCGTAGAAGTCGCCACACTGCATCGCCAGCAACTCCGCGTCGGTCTCTTCTTTCAGCGAGAGAAACTCGCCGACGATCCCCGTCGCCTCTGTCATACGCGAGCCGTGGCGTTCCACCCCAAAAACCCTGCGGGATCCGGGGCGAAAGTGATCGACGGGCGAGGGAAACGAGAGGATCGATTCGTGTGACTCCTGTCGGGGTACTATTACGGCTCGCGTGGTACGTCGTCACGAGTCAACCGATGGCTGCCCCTCGCTCTCGAGATCACCGCGTGCTCGTCCCGGTCGACGTCCTCGGCGGGCAAAGCGTCCCCCGGACGGTCGTCGACGCGTTCGCGTCCGTTCCGGTCACGCTGCTCGCCTACCGCGAGATTCCCGACCAGATCGCCACCAGTCACGCCCGCGACCAGTACGGCGACCGCGCCCGTGCGGAACTCGAGGAACTCCGGTCCGTCTTCGAGGACGCCGGCTGCGTCGACGTCTCGACCCGCCTCGTCTTCACGCACGATCGGCTGAAAACCTTCGAGCGGGTCGCGGTCGACGAGGACTGCCACGCCGTCCTGATGCTCAACCCCGCGCCGAAACTCGAGTCGGTGCTGGTCGCGATCCGTGGCGACGTCAACCTCGAGTACATCGCCGACCTTCTCGGAACGCTGCTGACCGGCACCGACCTCGAGGTGACGTTCTTCCGCGTCATCGGCGACGAGAGCGACCGCGACGCGGCCGACGAGTTGGTCGAGACCGCGGCTGACGAACTGGAAGCCGCCGACGTCGACCGCGATCGGATACACGCGCAGGTGACGCTCGAGGGCTCGCCAACCCAGGCCATCCTCGCGGCCGCGGCGGAGCACGACATGCTCGTCCTCGGCGAGAGTCGACCGTCGATCCGCCGGTTCATCTTCCGCGACCGGGCGAAGACCCTGGCCAGGGGAACGGTCGATCCGGTGTTGGTCATCCGCGGGGAGTATCTCGAGGACGGCGAGGACGGCGAGGAACACGGGAATGAAGGCGCCGAAGCGGACGAAAGTGACGAGAACGGCGGGTGAGAACTCACTCCTCGGAGCCGTCCGACAGCAACGGGGTGTCGGCGGCTTCGCCCTCTCCCTCGCCTTCGCCCTCGAGACGCCGAACCACGAGCACCGGCCCGAACGACTCCGCGGCGACCCGTTCGGCAGCCTCGCCGAAGACCAGCGTTCGCAGCGAGGGGGCCTGTTCGCCCATCACGACGGCATCGTGGTCCGCTGCCGCGTCGATTAAAGCCTCGAGCGGCGGTTCCTCGAGCGAGAGTTGCGTCCGTACGTCGATCCCCCGCTCGGACAGCGGGCCGGCCGCCGTCTCGAGCAACTCCCGGCCAGCGGACTCGTCGTCGGTCGCCAGAAAGAGCGTGACGCCGATCTCCCGGTCGCCGATCAGTTCCGCGACGAACGAGACGATCCGCTCGACCGCGACGTCGCTGGTCAGCGTCACGAGCAGTCGATCGATCGGCCCGGTCGCGCCCGTGATCGCGTAGACGCCCGCTCCCGTGTCCGCAGCGACGCGCTCGATCGTCTGTTCGGCGTCGTGGGTGAACACGAGCCGGTAGTCGGCGGTGCCCTCCTCGGCCCCGAACTCCCGGGCGAGGTCCTCGAGCGCGTCGGTTGCCCGGTCCTCGTACTGCAGCCGCGCCTGGTCGGGCGGCGTCTGCTCCGGCAGGACGTGGTAGCCGAGGACGGTCACGTCAGTCGGCTCGAGCAAGTCGACCAGGCCGGCCGGTACCGATTCCCCCTCGAGGATTTCCAGCGGGACGAGCGTGCGCGTCCGTCGGTTCGAATCGTCGGTTGGTGAATCTGTCATGGTAGATCTATCACGGTGGGTGTGAACTCATGGGATCACAGTTTGCCTTTGAGGTCCACGTCGCGGGCGTAGTAGACGTACCAGCCGGCGGTCAGCAGCATGACTCCGAGGCCGACGATCTGTGAGGCTCGCTGCATGAATCCGATCAACGCGAAGCTACTGATGGCCCCCAGAACGGGAACGACCGGGTAGCCGGGCACCCGGAACTCGGGGTCGTACCAGTCGGGTTCGTCGCGCCGCAGGGCGATCAGCGCCACGCAGATCAGCCCGTACATGATGAGATGGAGGAAGGAGGCGACCTCCGCGAGCAGTTCGACGCGGCCGGTCGCGGTCAACACGAGGATGGGGCCGCCCGCAAGTCCGAGCGCGACGTGGGGCGTCCCGTATCGCAGGTTGATTCGGCTCGCTCCCGCCGGGAGAAGTGCGTCCCTCGAGACGGCGTAGATCGCACGGGAGGTGCTCAGTACCGAGGCGTTGGCGCTGGACATCGTTGCGAGCAGCCCGCCGAAGACGATGGCGACGGCACCGGCGGTGCCGAGGTAGTGGCGGCCGACCTCGACCATCGCCGTTTCGCCGAGGTCCGCGAGGCGATCGCTGCCGAACGCACTCGTCGCGACGAAGACGGTCACGACGTAGAGGACGCCGACGACCAGCACCGATCCCACCATCGCCAGGGGCAGGTTCCGGCCGGGGGATTTCATCTCGCCGGCGACGGTCGCAACCTGTGCGAAGCCCAGATACGAGGTGAAGACCAGCGCCGCGGTCGAAAACACGGGGACCGCGCCGAAGGGCGCGAACTGCTCGCGGGCAGCCGGATCGCCGATGAGGCCGGCCGCGTCCAGCCCGCCGTACGCCAGGAAGGCCACGAGGATCGAGAGCAACAGCGCGACGACGCCGTTCTGGAGCTTCGCCGCGTTTTCGGTCCCCGTGACGTTCAGGGCGGTAAACCCCGCGCCGAACAGCAACGCCGTCGGGATGACCAACCCCTCGCCGACCGTGATTCCGAGTTCGGCCAGCGTATCGACCGCGTAGTAGCCGAACCCGACGAGGTAGAACGCGGTCGCGAACACCAGCCCGAACCACAGCGAGAGCCCGACGACGGTCCCGGCGAGGGTCCCCAGCCCGCGGGAGATGAAGTAGTAGCCGCCGCCGGATTTCGGCATCGCGGTCGCGAGTTCCGAGGCCGGGAGCGCGACCAGCAGCGCCACGACGGCCCCGATGGCGAACGAGGCCGCGGCCGCGGGTCCCGCGTTGCCGGCCGCCAGCCCGGGGAAGACGAAGATCCCTGCACCGATCATCGTCCCGATCCCGATCGCGAGCCCGCCGGCCAGTCCCAGGGTCCGCTCGAGTTCGGCCTCGTCGGTGATCGTCGCCTCCTCGGTCTCGACGGTCGGCTCGATCCGGGGCGTTTCCCCTTCCACGTTGGTTCCGCCTGTCGGGGGCGACGTGTCGCCCATACTGGCCCCTGTTCCGGCCGGACATATAGCTCTACTGTTGGGTCTAGTCGCGACGACGGCGTCTCATACGGTTTACTGTAAGTCATTTCCGGCGCAACCGTGGCCCGGGGCAGCGGTTGCGCCGGTAAATCGTTATAGCAATCCGTCTCAGAAGAGCAGGCCGCCCAGCGGGACCTCCGCCTCGGGTTCGACCAGCACGGGATACTCGTCCTCGCCGGGGACGCCGACGGTCAGCGCCTCGGATTTGAACCCGGCGATCCGCACCTCGCCGAGGTTCGTCGCACACAGCACCTGTCGTCCCTCGAGGTCTTCGGGATCGTAGTGGTGATCGAGTTGCGCCGCCGACTGGATCTCGCCGCCCGCCTCGCCGAGGTCGATCCACAGTTTCGTCATTTTCGGCTTTCTCGCCTCGGTGAACGACTCGGCCTCGAGCACTTCGCCGACGCGAATTTCGACGTCAAACGGGTTCTCGACCATGACTCGTGGTATCACGCCGCCGGGAATGAGAGTTCGGTTTCCGGCACCGCTCGCGACCGTGCTCGAGTCAGGATCGGTGACCGCCCGGATCTCCTGGAATAGATTTATGAGGGTGTAAAGTATGCTTTACTGTAAAGCATGTTTGACAGCATACGATCGATCCGCGATCCGTTCGCGGCCGGGAAACGAACGTACGAACGGCTGGTCTGGGGTCTGGTCCTCGTCGGCTGTCTTGCCCTCGTCGCCGGCATCGTCGTCGACGCACGACTCGCCGGGACCGCGAGCTATCTCGTGACGGTCTGGGTGGCGATGGCGGTGGCCTTTGGCTATCCCCACGTCTCCGACGTCACGCTGCTGGACGAGCGCGACGCCGAGATCCACGACCGCGCCAGCGGGCTGACGATCACCGTCGTCTGCGTGGCGACGCTGTCGGTCGTTCCGGCGCTGTACGTGCTCGATGCCGGCGGCTACGTCACGATCGGGGCGACGCTGTGGGGGGTCATCTATGCGGTGTCGGCCCTCGGGCTTCTCTACGGCGCGTGCTATACGGTCGTCAGTCGGCGGCGGTGATCGCATGAAAAACGACGTGCCGAACCGTCGCGAGGCAGCGGGCCTCAGCCAGGGCGAACTCGCAGAGGAAGTCGGCGTCACCCGCCAGACGATCAACGCCATCGAACGGGAGCGATACGATCCCTCGCTCGAGTTGGCGTTCGAGCTGGCCGACCACTTCGACTGTCGGATCGAGGACCTGTTCGAGCCGGAACTCGACGGGAACGGATCGGAGCCGTAGGGGAGGACCCCGGTTCGTCGCTATGCCTCGAGCGCGCCGGCCAGCGAACGGAGCCGCTCGGCGAGCGTCTCGGCATCGCGGGCGATCAGTTTCGTCATCGGCTCCTTGCCGACGTCGCCCCGGTCGACGACGGCGACGGGCGGCTCCTCGCGGTCGGCGAACGCCTGCCGTGCTCCCCAGCCCATCGTCTCGCCTTCCGTCTCCGAGACGTCTGCGGGCTCGTCCGTGCGGTCGTACTCGGCGACCGTCCAGCCCAGGTCCTCGAGCGCGTCCTCGACGTCCGGGGCGAACCGGCAGTTGGCCGCGAACCGCAACTCGGGGGTGAACTCCCGGGCCGACAGCAGGAAGCGTGCGACGTGGCTCGAGGCGCCGAACCGGACGCCCCGGTTCGGCTCGATCCCGGAGAGCGTCCGGGTGATTCGTCCCTCGACGGCCGCCGTCTCCGCGACGGTCTCGGCGTAGGGGGTCGCGCCGACGACGTTCATTCCGACCTCGGGGACGAGCGCCGCCGCGTCGGCTTCCACGAGATGCTCGACGACGGCTTCGACCTCCTCGGCGGTCGGCTCGCGTGCAGCCCGGTTGCGCAGTTCGACGGCGTGGTTGACCGCACCCGGCCCCTCGCCGACGTCGTAGTGGTACCGGACTGCGCGGGCCAGAAAGTCGGTCGCGCCGTCAACTGCGGCCTCGAGATCGTCGCCCTGGGCCAGGCGGGCGGCGATCGCGGCCGCGAGCGCACAGCCGGAGCCGTGGGTCGCCTCGGTGCCGATCCGCGGGTGTTCGTACGTCGTCGTCTCATCGCCGGTGACGAGGACGTCCCGGACGGTCTCGCCGGGGACGTGGCCGCCCTTGATGAGCGCCGCGTCGACGCCCAGGTCGAGCAGTTCCTCGCCGGCCTCGCAGGCGCTCTCCTGGTCCGTGACGGCGACGCCGGTCAGCACTTCGGCCTCGTCGGCGTTGGGCGTGGCGACGGCCGCCTCCGCGAGCAGGTCCTCGTAGGCGCGTTCTGCCTCGGGCTCGAGCAGGCGGTCCCCGGAGGTGGCGACCATGACGGGGTCGACCACCAGCGGGAACGCGAAGTCGGCGGCCCGCTCGGCGACGGTTTCGACGATCTCCGTCGTCGCGAGCATGCCTGTCTTCGCGGCCCCGACGGCGAAGTCGTCGGTGACGGCGTCGATCTGGGCCGCGACCTCCTCTCGCGGGAGCGCGTACGAGGACTCGACGCCGCGGGTGTGCTGGGCGGTGACGGCCGTGATCGCCGACGTGCCGAAGACGCCGTGGGCGGTCATCGTCGCGAGGTCGGCCTGGATCCCGGCACCGCCGCCGGAGTCGCTGCCCGCGATGGTCAGCGCGACGGGACGGGTGTCCGGTGCTGGCGTTCGCATACCCGACCCTATTCTCGGGTTATACTAATCCGTGATGGTCCGCGCGAGTGACAGTCGCGTTCGACGACCGCACCAAACGCTATACGTACGCGTCACGCCAATCTCGACCGTGCCCAATCGTTCGTGGCGCGTCGTCGGCGCGGTCGTCCTCCTCCTGGTCGGCTCGGTCGCCGCAATCGGCCCGTTCGTGGTCGAGGTCGAGTCGACGACGCCGGAACCGGCCCCCTTCGACGACACCGTCTCCATGGGGCTGCCCCTGTCCGAGGAGTACGGCCTCGAGGAGCGGGTCGCACTGCCGAAGGCGCAGGTCTTCTATTCCCAGTACGAGTACGTCGTCGGCTACTACGGGATCGACACCTACGTCGATACGAGCCGGGAAGCCGGTCATTCACAGCAGTTCGGCTACCCGCTCGCGGTGTACGTGACGGATTACTCGACGGTCGACGTCGAGCTCACCGAGGAGGGGTATCCCGCGGTCGCCGAGCGCGGGGAACCCGGCTGGGTCGACGCCGAACGCGCGTGGTACGTCCACGACAGCGAGGCGGCGACGCCGCGGGGGAACGCGATCCTTCCCTTCTCCGACCGGGTCGACGCCGAGGCGTTCGCCGACGCCCGCGGCGGGACCGTCCTCGCGTGGACGGATCTGCTCGAGGCCGAGTTCGACCGGGCGGAGGCGACCGTCGTCCGCGACCGGGTCGACGACCACCGCGCGGACGGCGACCGCCGCGTCGCGGCGGGGGCCGACCTCCGGGACCGGCCCGTCTCGACCGTCGTCGGCGAGGACGCCGACACCATCCAGGGGGCGATCGACGACGCGCCAGCGAACACGACCGTCCGGATCCCGGCCGGGGAGTACGAGGAACGTCTCGAGATCGATCGCCCGCTCACGCTCGTCGGCGACGGGAACGTCACCATCGACGGCGGCGGTAACGGGTCGGTGATCACGACGACGGCGAACCGGACCGCGCTGATCGACCTCGAGATCACCGATTCCGGGACCGTGCAACAGGGCTCCGGCGAGTTGCCGGGATTCGATCCCCAGGAGGACGGCGACGACGAGGAGTGGGACGCGACGTTCGAGCGTAACTACGCCGGCGGCGACGCCGGAATCGCGGCCCACTCCGCGACCGACTCGCTGATCGAGAACGTCACGATCGACTCCGAGATCACCGGGATCGTCCTCCGGCGCAGCGGCGAGTCCGTCGTCCGTAACGTGACCGTCCACAGCCCCGAGATGTGGGAGGACGGCCACGCGGCGATCCTGGCGTTTCGTTCGCCGATCGTCGTCGAGAACTCGACGGTGTACGACGGCCGCGACGCCGTCTACTCCCACCGGTCGCCGGGGCTGGTCGTCCGGGACAACTACTTCGAGGGGAACCGCCTCGGCGTCCACCTGATGCACACCTCGGACTCGCTGGTCGCGGACAACCGGCTTCGGAACCAGTCCAACACGGGGATCTACGTCATGACCGGGCCGGAGCGCAACGCCGTCGTCGGCAACGACATCAGCAACGCCGACTACGCGCTGTTCCCCAGCGGGAGCGACTCCTACATCGCCGACAACGTCCTCACGGACAGTCGCGTCGGTCTGCGGGTCGACGCGACCGGGACGATCTACGAGCGAAACGTCGTCGCCGGCAACGAGATCGGGGCCCAGACGCGCTCGATGCTCCCGACGAATCGGGTGACGCGAAACGACTTCGTCGAGAACGACGTCCACGCGGACGCGGGAACCGGCCCGCTGCGGATCTGGACCGACGACGGCGTCGGCAACTACTGGCAGGGCGCGACGGCTCTCGACACGGCCGGCCGGGACGGCTCCGTCATGGAGCGGTCCTACTCGCCGACCGACCCCGTCGACCGGCGGCTCCACCGGGTCGACGGCGCGGAGACGCTGTCGCGTGCGCCCGCTCTCGATGCACTCGAGGGTCTACAGGGGACCGTCCCCGGGATGCGGACCGGCAGCGTCGTCGATCTGGCACCGACCTGTGAACCGAACAACCCGGACCTCCTCGAGCGGACCGAGTGGGCCGATCGAGCGTGGTCCTGCGATCGAACGCAACCGACGAGTTACGGTGAGACATGATATGACCGACGAGACGGCCAGCCCGAACGCGGCGCCGACCGGCGACTCGAGCGCCGCGTCCCGAGCGCGGGAATCGAACGACGACAACGACTCCGAGAGCAATCGCAGGGGACGGGCAAACGCACCCCCGGCCGACGCGAGCGTTGACCCCGAACCGCGGTCCGGAACCCGGTCCGAGCGGGACTCGACGCCGGAGACGGACCGAGCGCCCGTTCTCGAGGCGACGGACGTCGACCACGCCTACGGGGACGTCTCCGTTCTGGAGGACCTCTCGATGGCCGTCGACGCCGGGGCCGTCACCGCCCTGGTCGGGCCGAACGGCTCCGGCAAGACGACCCTGCTGCGGGTGCTCGCCGGCCTGCTCGAGCCGACGTCGGGCTCGGTCGCCTACGAGGGCCGGGAGGCCGTCCGCCGGATCGGGTATCTTCCACAGCAGCCCGCCTTCCGCCCGGGGTTCACCGTCCTCGAGACGCTGGAGTTCTACTCGTCGCTCGTCGGCGCCGACGCGGACGACGCGATGGGCCGCCTCGAGACGGTCGGACTGGCGGATGCGGCCGATCGGCCCGTCGAGGCGCTCTCGGGCGGCATGACACGACTCGCCGGGATCGCACAGGCGACGATCGGCGATCCGCCGGTCGTCGTACTGGACGAGCCGGCGAGCGGCCTCGATCCCGGCATGAGCAGACACGTCTTCGAGATCGCTTCGGAGTTCGCCGCGGAGGGGACGGCGGTCCTGCTGAGTTCCCACGACCTCGGACTGGTCGACCGCGTCGCCGACGAGGTCGCGATACTCGACGAGGGGCGGATCGTCCGCCGGGGACCGCCCGCGGCGCTGCGGGCGGACCTCGGCGTCGACTCGTTGCGCGGGGTCTACGAGGAGTCGGTCGCAGCCGAGGCCGGCACCGTGCGGGTGCAGGGGGTGACCGACGAATGAGCGGCGAATCCGGCGAGACGCGAGCGGCAACCGCGGCCGAATCCCAGCGCGAGCCGTCGATCCCGAGCACCGGTCACCGCCTGTGGACGATCGTCGACCGCGAACTCCACACCGTGGCCCGAACCCGGACCTTCTACCTCCTCGCCGCCGCGCTCGCGGCCGTCGTCCTCGGGATCACCTGGATCGGCGACGGGTTCACTGCGGGGTATCTCCCCACGACCGTCGACCTCCTGACGCCGCTCGAGTTGCTCGTCCCGATCGTCGCCGTCGCGTTCGGCTACCGGGCGATCCTGGGCGACGAACTGCGGGGCGAACTCGACGTCCTCGAGACCTATCCCGTCTCGTCCCGCGAGATCGTCCTTGGGGTCTACGCGGGCCGGGCCGTCGGCGTCGCCGTCGCGATCGCGGTGCCGCTCGTGCTGGCCGCGGTCGGGATCGCATTGGGGGGCGAAGATCCCGTCGCTATCTACGCGACCCACACGGGTGCGGACTCGCCGATCCTGTTCGCCCGGTTCCTCGTCCTGACGGTCCTGTTCGGCCTCGTCCTCCTGGCGGTCGCGATCGCCATCTCCGCGCTGGTCGGCGGGACCCGCAGCGCCCTCGCGCTGGCGGTCGTCGCGCTCGTCGCCCTGCTGATCGGCTTCGACCTGGCGCTGGTCTACGGGCTCGCGGAGGGCGTGATCGGCGAGGCCGACCTGCTGTACTCGCTGGCGATCAGTCCGCTGAGCGCGTACCGCGGGCTCGTCCTCGAGACGACGGTCGTCGTCGCCTCGGGAACGGGACCGCGCGTGGCCTCGCCGCTGGCCAGTCTGATCGGGCTTGCCGCCTGGACCGTCGGCTCGCTCGCGGTCGCGATCTGGGGCGTCCGCCGGTAACGTAACTCGTGGCTCGAGCGGGAGCCGTCGCTGTGTCGCTTCATCGACTCGCTGATCCGTCGCGAAAAAAGTCGGTTCGTCCTCGGTTATCCGCCGCCCATCAGCGACATGACCAGTTCGCTGGTCACGTCCTCGTGATCGTACAGTTCGCCGCCGTGGTCGGCCCGGAACTCCTCGGCCTCGTCCCCGTCGGTGAAGCCGATCATCGACGGTCCCATCGCTCCCTGGACTTCGCTGTCGACGACCAGCGAGAGGTCCTCGACCGCCGCGAACGCCTCGGCCTCGAGGTGGTTGCTGATCTCCTCGATGTCGTCGGCCGTGTCGATGCTGTACTCGACGCTCGAGTAGTCGGTCAGGTAGGTGGCTTCGGGGTCGTCGCCCGCCTCGGAACGCTCGAAGGTGTAGGTGTACGTACACAGCGAGCTACAGAACTGTGCGGGCCGGTCCTCGCCGACGACGGCCTCGGCGTCGGCGTAGTGGGCCTGTCCGACGGGGCCGGGGTGCTGGCCGATCACCATCGTACACTGGTCGCAGGTCTGCTCGCCCTCGATCGTGATGGGATCGGGGGCGTCGCCGTCGCCGCCGAGACAGCCGGCGAGCGACGCGATCCCGACGCCGGCCGCGCCGACCAGCACCGCGCGGCGGGGAACGCCGTCGCGGGGCCGACCTTCGTCTCTCGTTTGCTCGTCCATACCGTCCGAGACGTGCTCGACGACTAAGTCCCGTCTGGTTCGGTTCCCGAACGCCTCGCCCGTAGACGGGCCGTATCGCCGCTCTCCGGGAGTGTTTCGACAAATACACCAGATCGTACTTGGTCGTTCGGTGGCTACTGCCGACAATGAACCGACGCCGCGTGCTCGGTGCCGGAGCGACCGCTGGACTGACCGCCGTCGCGGGCTGTCTGACCGGACTGGTGGCCGAGGAATCGTCCGACGACGTCGTCCTCGAGCAGCCAGAAGAGGGGATCGAGGGCGACCCCTCGTACCCGACCTACGGGGATCCGTTCCCGACGTTCGAGGCCGAGGACCCGCTCGCCGAAACGACCGTCGCCGTCGACGACCTCGGGGACGACGCGTTCGTCGCGACGGCGTTCTTCGCGAGTTGTCCCGCCGAGTGCATCCCGCTGATCGACTCGCTTACACGTGTCCAGGACAACGCGGCCGACCGTGGTTTAGGCGACGAGAGCCGGTTTCTCGCGATCACGTTCGATCCCGAGCGCGACACTGCCGAGAGCCTCCGGGAACACGCCGACATGTTCGACGTCGATCTCGAGGCGGGCAACTGGCACTATCTCCGTCCTGACGGCCGTGAGCGGGCGAAGGAGATCGTCCACGAGGGGTTGGGGATCCCCTTCCAGCGCGAGGAGATGGGCGACGACTACGACTTCATCCACATCACGGTGACGTTCCTCGTCAATCCGGACGGGTACGTCGAGCGAACCTACCGCGGCGAGAACCCCGACGCCGGTCGAATCACCGACGACCTCGAGCGGGTCGTCGACGGCTGGCAGTAACTCGGGATGGCGTCCGCTATCGTTCCGGCGCTGGGTCCGCGGATCGTCCTCGAGCAGTGTTACGATCCGGCGCTGGACCCGACCGCCGTCGAACCGGCCGGCGTCGTCGTCTTCGCGTTGATCGGGCTCCTGGGCGGGGCCCACTGTCTCGGGATGTGTGGCCCGCTCGTGACGACCTACTCCGACCGGCTTCGTGCCGGCAACGACGGCCCGGCGGCACGGACCGAACTCACCCTCGGCATGGTCCGCCAGCACGCGCTGTTCAACCTCGGGCGCGCGGCGAGCTACGCGCTTCTGGGCGGGCTGTTCGGCCTCGCCGGCGCGGCCGTCTTCGTCTCCCCGCGGACCGTGACCGCGGTCGCGACCGACGTTCACGCCGTCGCCGGCATCGTCGTCGGCACGCTGATCGTCGCGATGGGCCTCCACTACCTGGCCGGTCGGGGACTCGTCGGCGGGTCCGTCCGGCTCCCGTTCGTCACGCCGCTCCTCGAGCGCGTCCACGCGCGGCTGCTCGCGAACGTCGACGCCTGGGTCGGCGACGTCCGGATCGCCGGTCTCGGGGCGGCCCACGGCCTGCTCCCGTGTCCGCTGCTCTACCCGGCGTTCCTGTACGCGTTCGTCCGGGGATCGCCCGTCGAGGGCGTCCTCGCGCTCGCTGCGCTCGGGCTCGGGACCGTGCCGTCGCTGTTCCTCTATGGCACGCTGTTCCAGTCGCTCAGCCTCGAGACCCGGATGAGGCTGCACCGCGTCCTGGGCGTCGCGTTCGTCGCGCTCGGCTACGTCCCGCTGCAACACGGGCTCGCGACGTTCGGGGTCGGGCTGCCGGCGGTGCCGCTGCCCTACTACCAGCCGCTGTGAGCCGTCGGCCCGGCGCGAACCGGGGTCACGGCAACCGCGTGCTCCGGTAGATCCGTGCTACGTCCTCGTCGACTTCCTCGAGACCGATCACGTCGTCCTCGCTCAGGTCGTCGTACTGCCGGACGTACTCGAGGGCGGTCTCCTCGTCGGCGTAGACGCGCGGATCGATCTTCATCGGGTCGTCGGCCCGCAGTTCGTCCCGTTCCAGCGCGTAGTAGGCCTCGAAGCCGTCGATCAACTCGCCGGTGTCGAAGTCGGTCACCCAGACGTTGGCGACCGGGCTGTCCGGTCCGTCGAAGTGGTCCGGGGCGACGTAGTAGGCAAACAGACAGCCGGGGCTACAGAAGGGGATTCCCTCGCCGTTCTCGTGGGCGAGTTGGGCGTTTCGCTCGGGGTAGTTGACCACACCCATCGTACAGACGCCACAGAGGTGGTCGCTCTCGAAGGAGAGCGGTTCGTCGACGGGGTGGTCGACGAGGTGTGGAGAGCGGGCGTCCTCGTCCCCGTCGTCGTCGTCGGGATCGACGACGTCGTCGGCGTCCCCGCCGCCGGTACAGCCGGCGAGCCCGGTGACCGAGCCGACGCCGGCCGCGGCCAGCAGTCGACGTCGGGACCAGGGTCGCAACGGCGAACGGTCTGTCATTGCCGGACCAAGGGAACCGCGGGCTAAAACCGCAACGGTCTCCCGACACGAATCGGGCGGCTCGACCCCTCGAGAAACCCGTCCTTCGATGGTCGTACCAGACGACCTATTGTCGCTGCGCGCCCAGTCGAGGATACGAATGGCCGTTTCGCGTCGCCGTCTCGTCTCGATCGGGCTCCTCCTCCTCGTCGTCTGCGCTGCAGGCCTGTTCGTCGTCGATGCGGGCTCGGCGGAGCCGGAGCCGGAACCGGTCCCGTTCCACGATACCGTCACCACGGGCGTCGTCCTCGAGAACGAGCCTTCGCCGGACGACCGCGGGATCGAGGTGCCCAAGGTTCAGGTCTTTTACTCCCAGTACGAGTACGTCGTCGGCTACCGTGGCGTCGAGCGTTTCGTCGACGACCGGGCCGGCCCCCGCCACGAGGAGCGGTTCGGCCACCCGATCGCGGCGTACGTCACGGACTACTCGACGGTCGACGTCAGCCTCACCGAGGAGGGATATCCCGTCGCGGCCGGGCCCCCGTCGTGGACCGATGCCGAGTCGGCCGCCTACGTCGTCGACAGCGACGCGCGAACGCCGGCCGGTGAGACGGTCGTTCCCTTCGGGAATCGCGACGACGCAGCGGCGTTCGCGGCGGCTCACGGCGGTACCGTGGTCGGGTGGGAATCCCTCCTCGAGCGCGAGTTCGACGTCGACGACGCGGGGGTCGTCCGCGACCGGGTCGACCGTCGACACGCGCGGGCCGACGACCGCATCGAGGACGCGAACCGCCTGCGTGAGCGCCCCGTCGAGGTCGTCGTCGGCGAGGACGCTCCGACGCTCGAGGCGGCCGTGGAGGCGGCCCCGCCGAATTCGACGGTGGTCGTTCCCGGCGGCGTCCACGAGGTGTCGAACGGGGATAGAGAGGAGGACGGGGACGCCCTCGAGATCGATCGGCCGATCACGCTTGCCGGCCGGAGCGACGGCGACGGTACGGAGAGCCAGCCAGTCCTCCGGGGCGACGGCAACGGTTCCGTCGTCGTCATCGAGTCGGACCACGCCGCGGTCGTCGACCTCCGGATCGACGGCGTGGGGGATGCGACGGAACCCGAGGCCGACGATGGCGAAGCCGGGGCCAGCGACGCCCTCGAGATGGCCTACGGGCGGAGCGATGCCGGAATAGCGGTCGCCGACGCCGGCGGCGTCCTCGTCGAGAACGTGACGATCGAGACGCCGGCTACCGGCGTCTTGCTCCGTGACGCCCCGGAGAGCGTCGTCCGGAACGTCTCCGTCCACGGCAGCGACCGCTGGGACGAGGGGTACATGGGCGTCACGGCGGTCCGCTCGCCCGACGCAGTCGTCGAGGACTCGCGGTTCGTCGACGGTCGCGACGGGATCTACCTCCACCGCTCGGACGGTATCGTGTACCGGAACAACCACCTCGTGGGCAACCGGATCGGCGTCCACCTGATGTACACCTCGAGCGCGCTGATCGCGGACAACCGGATCGAAGACGCGTCCTCGACGGGGATCGACCTCATGACCGACCCCGAGCACAACGCCGTCGTCGGCAACGAGATCCGTGATGCGTCCCAGGGGATCGTCACGTCCGGGTCGCGGTCCTACGTCGCCGGGAACCTCGTCACCGGGACCGACGTCGGGCTGACCACCGGCGCGGGCCACTCGATCTACGAGGGCAACGCCCTCGTGGCCAACCTCGAGGGGATGCGTGCGAATCACCTCCTGCCGACAAACGAGGTAACCGGCAACGACTTCGTCGGGAACCACGAGCACGCGACCGCGCGGCTCGGGACGCTTCGCGTCTGGAGCGAGGGCGGGACGGGGAACTTCTGGCACGGTGCCGTCGGCGCGCCCGCTGCCGATCGACCCGTCCTCGAGCGGTCACACTCGCCGACCCACCCCGCCGATCGCCGCCTCCACCGCGTCGACGGAGCGCCCACGCTCGCCCGTGCGCCCGCCACCGACGCCCTGTCGACGCTCGAGGGCTCGGTCTCGGGCATGCGATCGGAGCGGATCGTCGACCCGGACCCGCTGTGTGAACCGGCGAACCCCGAGTTACTCGCGCGCGCCGACTGGGAGTGGGACGAACCGGACCGGGCCTGCGGCTAGACGGCAGCACACGCCGGCACGGGCGCAAACTGACGAAGCCGTCAGCCGCGGCCGATCACTCGAGAAACCGTTCCGTCCCGGGGATCTCGTCGGCGTCGTCGGGAAGTTCGTCGAACCAGCCCGCCTCCTCGACCGGGTCGCCGTTCGGGGTGACCGCCTCGAGGTCGTAGTTCCCCGAGACCGGTGTGCCGGCGAAGGTGACGAACCCGCGCGAGGCCGTTTTCTTCCCGTCCTCTGTCCGGAGATCGACGTCTAAAACGGTCTCGATCGACTCGAGTTCGACGTCGAAGCCGATGGTCTCCCGGACGTGATCGACGATCGCCGCCGCGAAGTCCTCGTCGGGGCCGACCGTCGCCACGGGAAGCTTCCACGAGCAGGTGTCGGTGAGTCGCCGACACAGCAGGTCACCGTCGGGGTTCGTGATTCCGACGGCGGCGAGATCGGCGAGGTCGGCTACCTGATCGACGACCGCTTCGTCGACGACGTCGCTGTCCTCGTGGTATGGAACCCCGTCGCGGTCGCGAAGCGATTCGTAGTCGGTAATCGGTTCGAATGCAGTCGAGCGGGGATCCTCCCCGGAGTAGTCTGAGTCTGCCATGTGAACTCGCGGTGGACGCCGATCCTTCCGCGGCGCGTTCCCGTCGGTGGCCGTGTTCGTCGGTCGCAAAGGGTCCGCGGAACGCCGGGACCGGGCGCCGTCGCTACGTCCCTCGGCCACCGCCAAAAAACTTCGCCCGAGTGATACGTCACCGTCGGACCCGGAGCGCGAACTTACTTCTCGGGCGGATCAGCCGCCGATTCGGCCAGTTCCGCGTACGCCGCCCACGACGGATCGACGGTCGGGTGCTCGAGTCGCTCGCCGTCGACGCGTACCTCGCCGTCGCCGTCCGCCGACTCCACCCGGCCGATCTCTGCGACGACCGTCCCCCGGTCCTCGAGCGCCCGGCGGACGTCGTCGACGCCGTCGGGGTCGACCGCGATCACCAGCGCGCCGCAACTGGTCGCCGCCCAGGGGTCCATCTCGAGCGCCTCGCAGACCTCGGCGACGCCGGGCCGCAGCGGGACGGCCTCCCGGTCGATCGCGAAGCGCGCCCCCGCGCCGGCGGCCATCTCGTTCAACGCGCCGGCGAGGCCGCCTTCGGTCACGTCGTGCATCGCGGTCACGGGGCCGGCCTCGGCCGCCGCGAGGGCGTCCCGGACGGCGTAGACCTCCTCGAGGCGCTCCCGTGCGTCCGCGAGGACGTTCTCGGGGAGCTCCAGCTGGTCGCCGTAGAGCGTGCTCAGGAGGCCGACGGACTCGACGGCCGGCCCGGTCGTCAGCAGGAGCCGGTCCCCGGGGGTCGCCCCGTCGGGGCGGACGATCTCGTCGTGGTCGCCAACGCCCATCGCGGTCGCCGCGCCGATCCAGGGGTAGGTCGGATCGGAGTAGCGCGCGGTGTGGCCGGTGACGACGGAGATCCCGAGGTCCGTACACTCCTCGTCGAAGGTCTCCCAGACGGTCGCGAACGCCTCGTCGGTCATCGTTTCCGGGAGGGTGAAACACACCGAGAGGTGGGTGGGCGCGACGCCGCTGACCGCGACGTCCGCGAGGATCAGGTCCAGCGCGAACCGCGCGGCCCGCTCGAGGCCCAGCGGCGGGAGGATCGAGATGGGGTCCGTCGCAGTCACGAGCGCGCGGCCGTCGACGTCGAGGACTCCGAAATCGACGCCGTGCTGGGGACCGATGGCGACGTCGTCGCGTTGCGCGCCGAGGTTGGGCGCGACGTGGCGGTCGAAGAAGGATCGATCGATCTTGCCGAGTTCGCTCACGTCCGAACTCACCGAGCGATCGGTCTTAGGGGTGGTGGTCCGTCGGCACGCTACGGCGGAATGACAGTCGGCGTAAACTATAGTGGTTACTGAAGAGACGAATGCAAACCCGGAGAGTTACGCGAAACAGTGAAGAGTCAGTCCGGCATATGGCCGATAGATGTCCTACTCGTTCCGCTCGGACGCTGCCGACGGGCTCGAGTTCTCGACGTCCGAGCTGACGGGTGCGCTAGGTGATTCGGTTACGGTACTTCCACTCCTGGTCGCACTGGCCGCGACGACGTCCGTCTCCCTCCCGCACGTCCTCGTCGGGTTCGGCGTCTTCCAGATCGTCTGGGGGCTGTACTACGGGATGCCGCTCTCGGTCGAGCCGATGAAGGCGCTGGTCGGGCTGGCGATCGTCGGCTCGCTGTCCTACCCCGAGTTGGCCGCCGCCGGACTGCTCGCGGGCGCGGTCCTGCTCACGGTGGGCCAGTTCGGACTCGTGGGCCGGCTCCAGCGGGTCGTCGGCGAGCCGGTCGTCCGCGGGATCCAGTTCGCCGTCGCCCTGCTGTTGCTCGAGGCCGCGGTCGGGCTCGTGGCCGACGCGCCGGTCGTCGCCGTCGGTGGGTTCGCCGTCGTCGGCGCCGTCGTGGTGGCCGGCTACCGGCAGACGAGCGTCCTCGTCGTCCTCGGGATCGGCGCAGGCGCGGCGGTTGCGACGGTCGGCGTTCCGACACTCCAGGTCCCCGAACTCGCGGTGTTTCCCGCGGGCACGCCCGCCCTCTCCGGTGCCGCCGTCGAGGGCACCGTCGCCCAACTGGGAATGACGATCGGGAACGCCGCCATCGCGACGGCGCTGCTCTGTGGCGATCTCTACGACCGGGACGTCTCGGCCGACGCGTTGTCGAAGAGCATGGGCGTGACCTGCCTCGTGGCGGTGCCGTTCGGCGGGATCCCGATGTGTCACGGCAGCGGCGGGCTGGCGGGCAAGTACGCCTTCGGCGCGCGGACCGGCGGCGCGAACGTCCTGCTTGGGCTTGGCTACCTCGCGCTCGCGCTCGTCGCCGCCGGCGCGATGCTTTCGGCCTTCCCGATGGCCCTGCTTGGGGTGTTGCTCGTCGTCGTCGCGTTCGAACTCGGCCGGGCGGCGTTCGCACCCGTCTCGGACCGACGGTCGCTCGCGCTCGTGGTCGGCGTCGGCGTCCTCGGACTGGCGATCAACGTCGGCGTCGCCTTCGCGGTCGGCGCGGCCGCGTTCTGGCTCCTCGAGCGGGTCGACTGACCCCGTTCCTTTTGAGAGCGCGTTTCCAACAGCCACCGATGACCACCTGGGCGGAACTCTTCGAGCGCGGAGCCGAGTACGACGTGTCCCTCGAACGAATCCGGGAGACGGCAGACGATCTCGAGACGATAAAAGCCGAAACGGAGGGTGAGGACGGTGACTGACGCCGACCGACCCAACCCCGCACGCGTCGTCGCGGACGCCGACGTCCTCGCCGCCGACCTCCTCGTCGGCGGCGACGCCCGCGCGGCGCTCGATCACGTCCGTCGTCACTCCTGGGTCGACCTCGTCGCAAGCGATCACCTGCTCGAGCGGACCGAACGCCTCGTTACGGCCGTGGCCGACGCCGACCTCGCCGCTGCCCACCGCGAGCGACTCGAGGCCGAACGGGTCGCGGTCGACCACCCGCCCGAGGACCACCCTGCGCTGGCCTCGGCCTACCGCGGGTCGGCGGCACACCTGCTGTCCTACGACGAGCGACTCGGGTCGGCGAAGGCGGGCCTCTCGATGCAGCCACACGTCTCCGTCAGCGTCCGCCCGCCGGACGCGTTCGCGCGACTGTTCGATCCCGAAAGCCTCTACGAGGAAGTCGAGGGCGGGGCGTATCCCGGGCCGGATCTGGATCCCCGGAGTCGCGGAACGCCGGACGAACTCGAGTGAGCCACGTCCCGTTCTCGAGAGGAGGCGGCTCGAACCACGCCGATATCCCGGAAAAGTAACCAGTTCCGGCTGCGATATCGGGCGTATGAACGAGGGTGGACAACGCCCGATCGCCGTCTGGGCGGTTCTGGTCGTCCCGTTCGTTCCGGTCGCGGTGTCTCTCTGGGCTCGAGACGACCTTTCGATCCGCTTCGTGGTCGCGTACAGGTTTCCGGCCGTCGTGTTGACCGCTCTCGGCGTTCTCCCTGCACCCTGGAACGTCTAGTGGTGGTCCGCGTACCAGTCCGCGAACGTCGCCAGCGCCCGGCCGCGGTGTGAGATCGCGTTCTTCTCCTCGAGGCTCATCTCGGCGAGCGTCTGGCCGTTGTACTCGAAGATCGGATCGTAGCCGAACCCGCCCTCGCCACGCGGCGAGACGATCGTCCCCGCGAGTTCGCCCGTGAACGTCTCGGTTCGGTCGCCGTCGGCGTAGCCGAGGACGGTCCGGAAGCGGGCCCGCCGGTTCTCCTCCTCGCTGACCAGCCGCCAGAGCCGTTCGACGCCGACCGTGTCCTCGACGTACGCCGAGTACGGGCCGGGGAAGCCGCCCAGCGCGTCGACGAACAGGCCGGTGTCGCCCACGAGGACCGGTTCGGTCCCCGGGAGTTCCTCGAACGACTCCCGCGCGCCGCGTGTCGCGATTTCGGCCAGCGAATCGCTCTGGATCTCGGTGTAGTCGTACTCGACCCGATTGACGGCGGTGATGCCGTCCAGGTACGCCTGGGCCTCGCGGGCTTTGCCTTCGTTTCCGGTGACGAACCGAACGAGCATGTGCGTGTGCGAGGGTGGGTGCTCCGGGCGAATATAGCCGTCGGTCGCGGTGCGCTCGATCGATCGTTCTGGCGTCCGCGTTCTGCTCGTCTCGCTCCCGTCCTCAGAACTCGAGCCGTCCCATCACCCGCTCCTGGGCCTTTCGCAGGTGCTCGCTCGCCGTTCCCGGTGCACACCCAAGTTCGTCGGCAACCGCCTCGATACTCGCCTCGCGGGGCACCGCGAAGTAGCCGAGGTTCCGCGCCGTCCGCAGCGCTTCCCGCTGGCGCTCGGTCAATCGCTCGAGGCCGGGGCTCCCGCCGCGGTACTCGCCGACGCGTTCGACGGTCGTATCGATCCCCTCCGGCACGACCTCGAGCGCGGCCCGGATGTCCTCCCCTTCGCCGACGAGGCCGAACCGCACGGACCAGTCCATTCGGTACTCGAGGGGCGGGATCGGGACCAGACTCCCGCGCGAGAAGGCCTCGACGAGCCGTTCGCCGAGGTTGCCGGGTTCCTCGCGGACGTAGACGTAGAACGGCTCCGTGTCCTCGTTCCCCTCCCCCGCTCGAGCCGTGTCCGTCCCGTCGGTCACGTCGACCGCGATCGGCGTCTCGAGGTCGGCGATCCGCCGTTCGTAGGCTTTCCGGTCGCCGATCACGTGGAAGATCAACGTGTTGTGGTCGTTCGCGTGGTTCCAGTTGACCAGCCGATACCGGTGGAACGCGTCGTGGTCGGCGACGAATCGGTGCATCGGGTGGACGGTGTCGGGTCCGTGCTGGAGCGTCAACCGGACGGACTTCATCGGTCGCCGTTCGGACGCCCGATATAAAGACCCTAGCGAGTGGTGCAGAATCGACTCCTCGTCTGCGCCCCGAAGATCCGACACCGATGCCCGCACAGTCGGCACTGGAAACGGAGGAGTCCGCCCCCGATGCGGTCGAGTTCGAGACCGCCCTCGAGCGCGCGTTCGAGCCGTACGCCATCGACCGGGACGATCACCTGAACGCGCCGGCGTTCGTGATCCGCCCCGACGACGTACAGGACGCACTCGCCGCCGCCCGCGAAGACGCGGGACTCGACCACTGCGCCTGCGTCACCGCCCAGCAGTACGAGGACCGGTTCGAGACGATCTATCATCTACGGTCCTACGACGACCCCACGAACGAGGCCAGCGTCGTCGTCCCGACTGCGACGGATCGGCCGACGAGCCAGTCCGCGACGCCGGTCTACGAAACGGCGAACTGGCACGAACGCGAGGCCTACGACCTCGTCGGAATCGAGTACGAGGAGCATCCCGATCTCCGGCGCATTCTCCTGCCCGAGACGTGGCAGGGGCACCCGCTCGGCCTCGAGTACGATCAGGAGCAACCCCAGATCGTCACGCTCTCCGAACACGCGAACCCGGTCGCCGGCGACGAACGCGACGCCGAGTCGGACACGCTCTTCCTGAACCTCGGCCCGCACCACCCGGCCACCCACGGCGTCATGCACGTCGAGGCCGTGCTCGACGGGGAGACGGTCGTCGAAGCCGACCCCGACATCGGCTACATGCACCGCTGCGAGGAGCAAATGTGCCAGCAGGGAACCTACCGCCACCAGATCATGCCCTACCCCGACAGGTGGGACTGGGTCTCCTCCGGGCTGCTCAACGAGTGGGCCTACGCTCGCACCGCCGAGGAACTGGCCGACCTCGAGGTCCCCGAGTACGCACAGGTGATCCGGACGATGGGTGCCGAACTCTCGCGGATGGCCGCCCACCTGATCGCGCTCGGCACCTACGCGCTTGACGTCTACGGCGAGTTCACCGCGACCTTCCAGTACGCGATGCGGGACCGGGAACTCGTCCTCGACGTCCTCGAGGACCTGACGGGCCAGCGGATGATGTTCAACTACCTCCGACTCGGCGGCGTCGCCTGGGACCTGCCCGAACCCCGCCAGGAGTTCATCGAGGAGACCCGCGACGTCCTCGACTCCCTGCCCGCCAAGATCGACGAGTACCACGACCTGCTGGTCACGAACGAACTGTTCCGGGCCCGCTGTGTCGACACCGGCGTCCTCGAACCGGAGGTCGCCAAAGAGTACGGTTGCACAGGCCCGGTCGCCCGCGGGTCGGGGATCGACTACGACCTCCGGCGGGACGACCCTTACGGCTACTACCCGCACCTCGAGTGGGACGTCGTCACCCAACCCGACGGGGACAACTACTCGCGGGCGCTCGTCCGGATGGGCGAGATCGAGGAGTCCGCGAAGATCGTCGATCAGTGTCTCGACCTGCTCGAGGAGTGGCCCGAAGACGACCGCGAGGTACAGGCCAACGTCCCCCGGACCCTGAAACCCGACGCCGGAGCCGAGATCTACCGTGCGGTCGAGGGGGCGAAGGGTGAACTCGGCATCTACATCCGCTCGGACGGGTCCGAGACGCCCGCCCGGTTCAAGATCCGGAGTCCCTCGTTCTCGAACCTCTCCGTGCTGCCGGAGATCGCTCGCGGCGAGTACGTCCCCGACCTGATCGCGTCGATCGGCAGCCTCGACTGCATCATGGGCGAGGTCGATCGATAAGCAGTCGCTGCCGCGACGGGCAGCCATTTCCGTCTCCAGGTAATTTACTCGATTATGAGTGATTTCGAGACGCCCGTCCGGCTCGGGGTGGTCGGGCTCGGATTCATGGGACGGACCCACGCGACGAACGCGGCGGAACTCGGCCACGAGGTCGTCGCCGGCGCCGACCTTTCCGAGGAGGCGCGAGCGGCGTTCGCCGAAACCTTCGACGCGGAGACCTACGAGGGGTTCGAGGCGATGTACGACGCCGCGGCCCTCGACGCGGTCGCCGTCGCCACGCCCAACGCCGTCCACGAACCCGCGGTCGTAGCCGCCCTCGAGCGCGGCTACGACGTGCTCTGTGAGAAACCGCTGGCGGACGACCTCGAGGGCGCGGAGCGGATCGCCGCGGCCGCCGCGGAGGCCGACGCCTTCTGTGCAGTCAACTTCCACAACCGGATCTCGACCGCGGCCGAGGTGTTCACGGACTACCGGCGCGAGGGGTACTTCGGCGAGATCACGCACGTCGAGGCCAACTACGTCCGCCGTCGGGGCATCCCGGGCGTCGGCTCCTGGTTCACCGAGGCCGATCTCTCCGGCGGCGGCGCGGTCGTCGACATCGGCGTCCACGCGATCGACTTCGCGCTCTACCTGATGGACTTCCCCGACGTGGAGGAGGTCTTCGCCGTCACCCGGACGGAGTTCGGCGACCGCGACGACTACGTCGATCCCGGCGACTGGTACGACGAGACCGAAGCGGCCGTCTTCGACGTCGAGGACTCGGCGACGGCGATGATCCGCTGTGCGGACGATCGAACGATCTCGCTCGAGGTGGCCTGGGCGGCGAACCAGTCCGAATCCCAGGAGTTCGTCGTTCGCGGCACGGAGGCCGGCGCGACCCTCGAGCTCGGCGGCGAGAAACTGACGCTACACCGGAGCGGCAGGCAGGGGACGGATCACAACCTCGACGCAACGCTCACGGAGGGGTCGATCGACCGCACCGGCTGGGAAGGGAGCGACGAGCGCTTCCTCGAGGCGGTCGCCGCGGGCGAGGGCCGCCCGCCCGACGGGAACACCGTCCAGCGGGCGCTGACGGTCCAGCGGGTGATCGACGCGGTCTACCGGTCCGCCGAGCAGGGCCGGTCAGTTTCGGTCCCGCTCGAGTAACGGACCCCGCGACGGTCGCAAAACAGCGACTGGCCGATCAGTCGTCCGATTCTTCGTCGACGATGACCTCGACGGGTTCGTCCTCGGTGGTCCCGTCGCCGCTCGAGCCGCTCTGTTCCTGCTGCCAGAGCAGGACGCCGGCGACGGCGACGACGATCCACGAGCGCCAGTTCGCGAGGTTCAGCGTGTAGCCGATCCCGAACGGCTTCTCGACCAGCATCCCCTCGCCGGGTTGCCAGTACGAGGAGAGCATGCGGCTGATACTCGGCCGCTCGAAGTTGTACGGTACTCCGAGGATCTCACCGGAGGTCGGTTTCTCTGCCATGCGAGGCGATACGTCCTCCCCTAACAAGAGTATTGTGTGCTGGTTTCGTCGGCCGAGAGCGGCCGAGAGCGGGCGTTCTCGACTCGTTCGATCACTCGAGACCCGCTACCGCGACTGCCAGCCCCTCGCGGGCGCCGCGGATCATCGCCTCGAGCGCCATACTCGGCTCGCCCTCGTCGCGCTCGGCCGCGTCGGCGTGGGCGAAGGGGACGTGGACGAACCCGGCACGGAACTCGCGGTCACCCGTCGCCGCACGGTGGCGGGCCGCATAGAGGAAGTCGTTACAGAGATGCGTGCCGGCGTCGGTCGACAGCGTCGTCGGCACGTCGGCGGCCCGCATCGCGGATTTCATCTCCCGCAGGGGCAGGGTCGCGAAGTAGGCGTTCGGCCCCTCTCCGTCCACGGGATCGTCCGTCACCTCGCGGTCGTCGTTGTCGGGCACGCCCGCCGTGTCCCGGAGGTTGATCCCCACGCGCTCGAGCGAGAGGGTCACGCGACCGGCGGCGAGGCCGAGCCCGCAGACGATATCGGGATCGTGTTCCTCGAGGTATCCCTCGAGTTCGGACTCCATACGGTCGAAGACGACGGGGAGTTCCCGGCCGACGACGGTGGCCGCGTCGCCGACGGTCTCCCCGTCGAGTTCCCACGCGATCCGGCGGGCGGGATTGGTCTCGAACTCCCCGAACGGTTCGTAGCCGGTGACGAGAACGGTCGTCTCGGTCATGACGGCTGATCGAACCGGGGCCGGAAGAACGTTCGCGATTCGGCAGGCCTCGGTGTCAGGGTCGGGGTCGAGGTCAGGTTCGGGTGCGGGTTCGGGTGCGGGTTCGGGGTTGGGGTCAAAAGCGGGCTACTCGCCGACGTACCGTCCGCGCCCTTCGACGTCCCGCAGGCGCTCGAGGACGCGCTCGTCGCCGACCTCGCGGTAGCCTTCGCGAACGGCCGCCCGCAGCGGGTCGGGGTCGTCGGCGGTGCCGACGAGGCTCTGGTCGAAGACGTGCAGGTCCATCGCGTAGTCCTCGACGTGGTCGGTGTGATAGCCGAGGCCGAAGTCGATGAGATAGGTCCGATCCGCGTTCACGCGCACGTTTCGCGTCGTCGGATCGCCGTGGACGAACCCGGCCTCGTGGAGCCGCGCGAGGTGTCGCCCGACGTCCCGCACCCGTTCGGGGGTCAGCGCCTCGCGGAGGTCGTCTTCGCCGACGTACTCGAGTTCGAGTCGCGCCTCGTGCGGATCGACGTCCGACAGCACCGGCGTCGGAACGCCCTTCCGCCGGGCGAGGCTGGTCAGACGGGCCTCGAGCCGCGTGCGCTCGGTCCGGAGCCGCTCGTCGAGTTCGGGATGGCGGTAGCTCTTTTTCTCGCGGCGTTTCGTCGCACGTCCCGCGTCGGGCTCGAGGTCGACGGTCGCTTCGGCGCCCTGGACGGTGCCGCGGTCGCGGCCGAGTTCGAGGTCGGGCTCGTCGGTGCGCCACGTTACGGGAACCTGGTCCGGCCGAAAGTCCGGATCCACCCGTGACTCCTCGAGGGGCAGCGTGTCGCCGGCGTCGTACATTTTTGCACCCAGGACGGCGATCATCCCCGCGTTGTCCCGCAGGAATCGCGGCTCGGGCGCGTGAAAGTCGGCCCCGCGTTGGTCGCACATCTCCGCGAGCATCTCCCGTAGACGGGCGTTCTGTCCGACGCCGCCGCCGAGTACGAGTTCGTCGCTGCCGGTCAGCGACAGCGCACGCTCCGTGACCTCGGTCAGCATACCGAAGATATTCTCCTGCAGCGAGTAACAGACGTCCTCGACGGGGACGCCGTCGGACCCGTCCGACGAGCCTCCACTCGCGTCGTTCGCGGAGACGCCGTCGTCGTATGCCGCCTTCGCCGCCGACATGATCCCCGAGAAGGAGAAGTCCATCCCCTTGACGACGTAGGGGAGGTCGACGTACTCGCCCTCCTTCGCCGCCTCCTCGACCTTCGGGCCGCCGGGGTGGGACCAGCCGACGTGGCGGGTGAACTTGTCGATCGCGTTGCCGACGCCCGTGTCCATCGTCTCGCCGAGCACGCGGTAGCGGCCGTTCCGGTAGGCCAGCAGGTGGGCGTTCGCGCCGCTTGCGTTGAGACAGACCGGCGAGTCGAACCCCGAGGTGTGCCGACCGATCTCGAGGTGGGCGACCATGTGGTTGACGCCGACCAGCGGCACGCCGAGCGACTGGCTCAGCGCGCGGGCCGCGGTCCCGACGGTCCGCAGGCAGGGCCCCAGCCCGGGGCCGCGGGAGAACGCGACGGCGTCGACGGGCGGTTCGCCAGCCGGCCTCTCGTCGCCCTGGGTCTCGCGGGCGTGCTCGAGTGCCCGCTCGACGACCTTCGGGATCGCGTCGTGCATGTGCTCGGCGGCCTCGCGGGGGTGAATGCCGCCGCTTTCTGGCTGATAGGCGTCGGTTTCGATAAAAACGTCGTCCGTTCCGGAATCGAACACGGCCGCGCTGGCCGCCCACGCGGTGCCTTCGATCCCGAGTACTCGAGTAGCGGTGCTCACGCTCACGCTCGCGTCTCGGCGTCAGCTACTCCCACTCGGTGTAGCTGCACTTCCCGCAGTGCTTGCGGTCGCCGTGGTCGGCGAGGAAGACGTCGCCACAGCGGGGACACTGTTCGCCCTCGGTGCTCCCGTCGTCGCCGTAGTGGTCGTAGCGTGCCATTTATGCTTCCTCCGCTTCGGCTTCCGCTTCGTCGTCGGTGTCGACGCCGATCTTGTTCCGCTCGAGCATATGGTCCTGTTCGACGTCGCGGGCGGCGTCGGCGCTCTCGTAGACCTTGGCTTCGCCGACGGTCTTTCGCATGCCGAACTTGGTGTTGAGCTCGCGGACGACGACCTCGTCGGCGTCCTTGTTGAGCTTCGCGGCGAGGCTGTCACGCACCTGCAGCCGTTCGGGCGTGGCGTCCTCGTGGGTCAGTTCGAAGGTGACGTCCGTGCGATGCAACATGGGGTTCTCCTCTTCGGAGATGATGTCGACGTCCATGATATCACTCAGTTACCCTACTATCCCCGTGTAGCGCCTAAAAGGATTTCGAACCCGCCACCGTTCCCCGGAATCCACAGAGGGCGCTCGCGTTCCCCTTTCAATCGAATCTTCGGCCGGACGAACCGTTCTCCGGACGAACTATCGCCGTCTCGCAACCCGGTTTCGCCTCGGCACGGTCACTCGAGTACGTTTCGAACCTGGCGCAATATTTATCAACCACGTGTGGGACGGAATCGTATGGACGTCAACGTCGAAGACGTTTCACCTGCACAACGACTCGGTATCGGAATCGCTCTCGTCGTCGTCGGTTCGGTGCTCGGCCAGCCGAACCTGGGGCTCGAGACTCGGATCAGCGCGTTTGCCACCCTCTTTGGGATCGGCTTCCTGGGTGCGGCGTTCGAACCCCCGCTCACGAACGCGCTCGGCGCACGAGGGTGGGCGGACCTCTCGAGCGTGAAACAGACCGGGGTCCTGTTCGTGCTGGCGATCGTCGCGATCGTGCTCTGGCTCGCCGTCTCCCTGGCCCAGGGCGCGGTCTGGGCGCTGTTCTGATTTCGTCGCCTCCCGGTCGCGGTCGACCCCAGTACGACGAGCGCTCGAGGCGTCCCCGTCTCGAGTCGCATTCGGTCGGCAGGCCGGCAAATGATGAAAGCATTTACACGACCGTTCCGAGAGGATCGAACCGATGCCCTCCAGACGCCGCGTGCTCGCCGGCGGTACCCTCGGACTCGCGGGGGTCGTCGGCGGCGTTCGATTCCTCGAGCGGCCAGTACCGCTCGACTCCGGAGCCAACTCCGCCTTCGACTGGCCGATGGCCCGATACGATCCCGCGGGGACCGGCTACAATCCAGCCGCTTCGGGTCCGAGAGACGACGTCGAGATCGTATGGCAGCAAGATACGGAGACGCCCATGTACGGACAGACGCCGCCGATTCTCGTCGGAGGGACGCTGTACGTGATCGACCGCCAGTCCCTCGTTGCCTTCGATCGCGACACCGGCGAGATCCGGTTCACGCGGGACGGCCAGTACTGGTCGACGCCGGCTCGAGCCGCCGCGAGGGCCTACCGAAGCGACACGCTCGTCGTCAGCGGCCGGGCCGGACTGCTCGGATTGAGCGCGGGCGGCGGCTACGAGGTCGGGGATCGGTCGATCGGCACCGAGCGCTGGCACAGTCACGGCCGAGAGACCCAGCGCTGGTCCAGTTCGACGCCCCGTGAACCGTCGCCCGTCACTGTCGATGAGACGGCGTATGCGGTCGTCCCGGACACTGATCGCGTCGTCGCCGTGGACGCGAGCAGCGGCCGCGTCCGGTGGGAGCGAACGATCGGCGACCCGCGGTCGATCGGCACGAACCGACCGGCGGTCCGCGACGGCACAGTCTACGTCTCGAGTCGCCCCGGTGACGTGGTCGCCGTCGACGCCGAGACGGGCGAAACGCGCTGGAGCGTCAGGCCCGAACCCCACGCGGACAGCGCGTTGCAATACCGCAACTTCCGCCCACCGACGGTGACAGACGTAGGGATCGTCGTTCCCGAACAGAAGGGCGTCGTCCTGCTCGATCCGAGCGACGGCCGTCTCCGCTGGGAGTACGTCCACGGAGGGAACGCCACCGACGGCAGCGCCGCCGTCGCCGACGGAACGGTGTTCGTCACCGACGGCGCGGGGTCGCTGCACGCGATCGACCTCGAGAGCGGCGAACGGGAGTGGACCGCCGACTACGGTCCCGACACGGACCCGGTCGTGGCCGACGGCGTCGTCTACCTCGGCTACCAGGTCTCCGAACTGGTCGCGATCGACGCCGAGACGGGCGACCGACGGTGGACCTACAAGGGAGCCACGTACTTCACGCAGCCGATCGTCGGCGACGGCACGCTGTACGTTCTCACCGACGACGGACTGTTGGCGCTCGAGGAGGCGACCTGACCGTGTCACACTCACACGACCGAATCGACGGAGGCGACCGGCGAGAGTTGTCCGTCGACGTCGTCCTCTCGATGGCCGTCGGTCGGCTCCGGACGATTCCCGAAGTGTTCGTTCCGTTCGTCGTCGCGGGAATCGTTCTCACCGTCGTCGACGCGCTCCGACGATACGATCCCGTCCCTACTCTCGAGCGGGACGTTGCCCGGGAGAACGGCCTCTCGATCGACCTCGCGTACGCTGGCTATCCGACCGGCGTAGCAGGGACGAAGACGCCGCTCGAGTCGCTGGTTGGCCTCCACCCGGAGTATCTCACCTGGGGGCTCGCGCTGTATCTGCTTTCCCTGCTGGTGGTCGTCCTCGCGGGCGTCGTCACGATGGCCCGTGCGATGGATCGCGACGTAGGACTCGCGACTGTGGGTTCCGTCTTCGGGTACGTCCTCGCCGTCGACTTCCTCCAGCGGGGGCTCGGATCGATCGACGCGCTCCAGGGAATGGGCCTGTGGGGACTGCCGCTACTGGTGTTGTATCTCGCCGTCGCCGTCCGGCTCTTCGTCGTTCCGGGCCTGCTCGTTGCGGGCCGCGGTCCGAAGCGAGCGTTGCTAGAGAGTGTCCGCCGAACGCGTGGCCACGGCTGGACGGTCTTCGGCGTGATCCTCGTCGTCGGCCTCACCGGATGGGCGCTCGGGAGTCTTCCCGGTGGGACGTTCGCGACGACGGCCGTCCTGGCGCCCGTCCACGCCGTCGCGGTCGTCGTCCTGCTCGAGCACTCGACCGTCGTCGACTGACGCGATCGCATTGCTCGAGTGACCCGTCTCCGTTCGATCACGTTACGACCGGAGAGTCACGATCCCGCGCGGCGTCTGTGCCGCGAATTCCTCGTTCCACTCGATCCCCACGCGATCCCATCCGTCGCCGAAGTCGTCGGTGACGAACAGGCCTCGGTTGGTCACGGCGTAGACGACGCCGGGCCGACCGAGGGTATCGAACACCGCCCGGACGACGCCCTCGCCGGTCGGCAGGCCCCGATCCTCGAGTCGCTCCCACGGCCCGCCGTCTGCTTTGCGGTAGACGTACGACTCCGCCGACTCGGCAGTGTGCGCGCGTGAAGCGCCGCTCGCGCTCGAGACGAGGACGCGATCCGGGTCGCCGGGGTCGGGGACGACGCTCCAGCAATAGGTGTGCTCGAGTCCTCGCTCGGGCTGTCTCCAGCGTTCGCCGCCGTCGTCGCTCTCGGCGTAACCATCACCGGCGGCCGCGTAGATCCGTCCCTCGCGGTCGGGGTGGGTCGCGAGCGAGTGATTGTCCCGGCGCGATCCCTCGGGCCGTTCGTGCCACGTCTCTCCGCCGTCCTCGGTGTAGACGAACGCGCCGGCCTCAATCCCCGCGTAGAGCCGGTCGGGATCGAACGGGTCCACCTCGAGCCAGCGGACGTGGTGGGTGTGGGGCCGCGGCGGGAAGTACCACTCCTCGGCGGAGGGAAGGTCGACGATCCCCTCGAGGTGGGTCCAGGAGTCGCCGCCGTCCGCGCTGCGGTAGACGCGGCTGGGTTCGGTCCCGGCGTAGACGACGTCGGGGTCGTGCGGGCTCACGGCCAGCGACATCACGGCGTCGCTGACGAAATCGGCCCCAGTCTCGAGGCGTTCGAAGGTGTCGCCGCCGTCCGTGCTCCGGTGGAGGCCGTCGCTGAAGGTACCGACGAAGACCCGCTCCGGTGCGTCCGCCGACGCGGCGACACACTCGAGCGTGTGGCCCTCGAGGCGCGTCACGGTCGTCCAGTCGCTCGGAACGGGGTCGTGATCCCCGACGGCACGACAGACGAGCAGGCGGTCCCGAAGTGCTGCGTACGCTGTCGCCATGGTCGACGTACGTGGCCCTCGTACAAACGAGGTGTGCTGGCGGCGACCCCCCGTGGCTCTCGGCAACCCGCCGACTCGACAGCCGGCGTGCAGTGCGTGCTAGCCCTGTCACCCTCTGCCGTTCCGGCAGGAGGGAGCTCTCTTATCTCCGAGCGCCTGCTCCCCTCTGGGGGACCAGCCATGCCACAAGCACACCGACTCGACTGCGAGACGGAAGCCGCCGACTGTCGATTCATCGTCCAATCGGAGGACGAATCCGAGGCCATCGAACTGGCGAGAAACCACATGAAGGAGGTGCACGGCCAGGAGCTCACCGACGACGACCTCCGACACGAGCACATGGAGACCGTCTGATCGGCGGGAACCGACCCCAATTCGTTCTTCGCGACGGGACCGTCCGGCTCGAGCGACTGAATAGTTATATCCGCGCTGGGAGTAGTCCCCCTATGTGCCCTGCTATCAAGAGCCGTGTCTCTACAGGGTCGGCTATCGACGACGTCGCGTACCTCGTCCGTTCGGAGCATCGGGTCCCGATTCTCGTCGCACTCGCGGCCCGGCCGCGGAGTCGGGCGGACCTGCGCGAACTGACCGGCGCCTCGTCGTCGACGGTCCGGCGCACGCTCCGCGCGTTCGAGGATCGTACCTGGATTCGGAGAACCGGGAACCGCTACGAGGCGACGCAACTGGGGACGCTCGTCGCGACTGCGATGGAGGAACTGATCGACCGCCTCGAGACGGAACGGGCGCTCCGCGACGTCTGGCATCTGCTCCCGGACGAGGAACGGGGGTTCACGATCGAGATGTGTGCCGACGCGACGGTAACCGTCGCCGAGCCGACCGATCCCTACGCACCGGTGAACCGGTTCGAGTCGCTGCTCCAGGAGACGTCGGCGTTCCGGTTCGTCGGCTCCGACCTCGCCCTGTTCGAGCCGTGCAAGGACGTCTTTCGCCGCCGGATCGTCGGCGGGATGGAGACGGAGGTCGTCGATCCGCCGGACGTGGCCAGGTACATCCTCGAGACCTACCCCGACTACTGTTCGGCGCTGTTCGAGAGCGGCAACCTCACGCTGCTGGTCCACGACGAGTTGCCGCCCTATGGCATCGGGATCTTCGACGATCGGATCGCCGTCGGCTGCTACGAGCGGACCAGCGGCACGGTTCGAGTGTTGCTCGATACCGACGATCCGGCGGCCCGCGAGTGGGCTGAGTCTGTCTACGGGGCCGCCAGGCGCGAGGCGCGGCCGCTGATGGCCGAACCGGCGAAGTAAGCCCGTTGCGGCCCGCCGACTGCGAGGGTCCCGTCCGCTCACTCCACGACGAACGCTTCTTCGTCCAACCCGACGCCACCCAGTAGACACTCGAGCGCGGCCAGCGCGAGCAACAGCGCGGCGAACAACGCGAGCGCCGCCTGAGCCAGCCCGAAGATGCTGGAGGCGGTGAACAGTCGCCCGAACCCGAGCGTGCTCGAGCCGATCGAGAGCATCGCTAGCCCGACCGCCGCGACGCGCGGCCAGCCGACCGTCACGACGCCCAGCGGAAGCTGCTCGAGACGACCGGCCGCGAGCAGCGCCGCCCCGCTGACGACGAGCCACGCGAACGGGATCACCTCCGTCGGGGCCGTCGGCGTGCCGACCGCGAGGACCAGCAGGCCCGCTATCGCTATCGACACCGCACCGCCGCCGGCGAGTCGGCGACGGACGCTCTCCTTGCGAGTCACGGTGGCTCCGTTTCGCGGCCCGGTGGGTAACGGTTCGGGTTTCCGCGCGAAAATAGACGATCGGCTCGCCGGAGTATCAGACGGACTGCCGTCCGTCTCAGTCGTCGTCGGTCGGGGGCGACGCCGTCACCGGCTCGACGCGCTCGCCGCGTGGCCCCTCGAGGTCGACGTCGGGCAACAGGTCCCGGAGGTACTGGCCCGTGTAGGAGTCCTCGAGGCGGGCCACTTCCTCGGGCGTGCCGGTCGCGACGACCTGGCCGCCGTTCTCGCCGCCTTCGGGGCCGAGGTCGATGATGTGGTCGGCGTTTTTTACGAGGTCGAGTTCGTGCTCGATGACGACGACGGTGTTCCCGTTGTCGGTCAGCCGGTGGAGCACGTCGATCAACTTGCGCTCGTCCTCGCTGTGCAGCCCGGTAGTCGGCTCGTCGAGCAGGTACAGCGTGTCGCCGGTGTCCCGCTTGCCGAGTTCCTCGGCGAGTTTGATCCGCTGGGCCTCCCCGCCCGAGAGGGTGGTGGAGGGCTGGCCGAGCTTCATGTAATCGAGGCCGACGTCTTTCAGCAGTTTGAGGCGGCGGCGGATCTGGCTCGAGGACTCGAAGAACTCGTAGGCCTCCTCGACGGACATCTCGAGGACGTCCGCGATGGTCTTGCCCTTGTAGGTGACGTCGAGCGTGGCGTCGTTGTAGCGGGCCCCGTCACACTCCTCACAGGGGACGTACACGTCGCTCAGGAAGTTCATCTCGATTTTCACCGTGCCCTGCCCGCCACACTCCTCGCAGCGGCCGCCCTTGACGTTGAACGAGAACCGGCCCTTCTCGTAGCCGCGCTGTTTGGCGAGTTTGGTCTCGGCGAACAGTTCGCGGATGTAGTCGAAGACGCCGGTGTACGTCGCCGGGTTCGAGCGGGGCGTGCGGCCGATCGGCGACTGGTCGATCAGGCGGACCGTCTCGACCTCGTCGAGTCCCTCGAGGGCGTCGTGGTCGCCCGGGATGACCGACGTGTTGTCGTTCATCTCCCGGGCGAGACCCTTGTACAGCACCTCGTGCATCAGGGTGGACTTCCCGGAGCCGGAGACGCCGGTGATCGCCGTGAAACAGCCCAGGGGGATGTCCACGTCCAGGTCGTCGAGGTTGTGCTGGCGGGCGCCGAGGATCGTCAGCGCACCCTCCGGGTCGCGACGCTCCTCGGGAACCGGGATCTGCTTGCGCCCGGAGAGGTAGTCACCGGTGATCGACTCCTCGCACTGCTTGACTTCTTCGACCGGGCCGTTGACGACGACTTCGCCGCCGCGTTTCCCGGGGCCGGGACCCATGTCGATGACGTTGTCCGCCCGGCGCATCGTCTCCTCGTCGTGCTCGACGACGAGCAGGGTGTTGCCCAGGTCACGAAGCTCCTCGAGCGTGTCAAGCAGACGGTCGTTGTCCCGCTGGTGGAGCCCGATGGAGGGCTCGTCGAGCACGTACAGCACCCCCACGAGTCCGGAGCCGATCTGGGTCGCCAGACGGATGCGCTGGCTCTCCCCGCCCGACAGCGTCGAGGCCTCCCGATCGAGGGTGAGGTACTCGAGGCCGACCTCGACCATGAAGCCGAGTCGCGCCCGGATCTCTTTGAGGATCTCCTCGGCGATGACCTTCTCGCGTTCGGTGAGGTCTGCCTCCATCGACTCGAAGTGGTCCAGGGCGTCGCCGATGCTCATCGAGTTGATCTCCGTGATGGCGGTGTCATCGACCAGCACGGCGCGGGAGGCGGGCTTGAGACGGGTGCCGTCACAGGCCGGACACTCCGTCACGGACATGTAATCCTCGATGTGCTCGCGGGTCGAGTCCGAGTCGGTCTCGACGTACCGGCGCTCGAGGTTCGGGATGACGCCCTCGAAGCGCTTCTTCTTGCGACGGGTCCCGTTCTTGGTGTTTCGCATGAACAGCACCTGGTCGCTGGTGCCGTAGAGGAACGCGTCCTGAACCTCCTCCTCGAGTTCCTCGAACGGCGTCGACAGCGGGACGTCGAAGTGCTCGGCGACGGCGTCGAGCCGCGTCTGGTAGTACGAGCGGTTGTAACTCCAGGGCTCGAAGACCTCCTTCAGCGGCTTGGACTCGTCCTGGATGACGAGGTCCTCGTCGATCTCCTTGGTCTCGCCCAGCCCCTCACACTCCGGACAGGCACCGTGGGGCGAGTTGAAGGAGAACGAGCGGGTCTCGATCTCGGGGACGTCGATGCCACAGTGCGTGCAGGCGAGGTCCTTCGAGAACTCGACGACGAAGCGGTCGTCCTCCTCGCTCTCGTCGCCCAGCGCGCCCGTCCGTCGGGCCTCCTCGCCGAGGTCCTCGGCGGCGTCTTCCGGCGGGTCCGGGAGGATGAGCTTCAGGACGCCCTCGGCCTCGTCAAGCGCCGTCTCGACGCTGTCGACGATTCGGGGCCGCGCCTCGGTCGAGACCTTGACGCGGTCGACGATGACGTCGACGGTGTGGTCGAAGTTCTCGTCCAGGTCGGGGTCGTCGAGAGTCAGATCGTACTCCTCGCCGTCGATCTCGACGCGGGAGTACCCCTCCGACACCAGTTCCTCGAACAGGTCCTCGAACGCCCCCTTCTGGTCGCGAACGACGGGCGCGGCGAGTTTCGCCTTCGTCCCCTCGGGCAACTCGAGGATGCGCTCGACCATGTTCTGGGCCGACTGCTCGCCAACTTCGCGACCGCACTCGGGACAGTGAGGGGTACCGACGCGGGCGTAGAGGAGACGGAGATAGTCGTGCAGTTCCGTCACCGTCCCGACGGTCGAGCGGGGGTTGTTCGCGGCGTTCTTCTGGTCGATCGAGATCGCCGGAGAGAGACCCTCGACGGTCTCGACCTGGGGCTTGTCCATCTGGCCCAGGAAGTTCCGGGCGTACGCCGAGAGGCTCTCGATGTACCTTCGCTGGCCCTCGGCGTAGACGGTCTCGAACGCCAGCGAGGACTTGCCCGATCCCGAGAGACCGGTGACGACGGTCAGTTCCTCCCGGGGGATCTCGACGTCGAGGTCCTTGAGGTTGTGCTCCTCCGCACCTCGTACTTCGATGTACTCCTTGCTCATGTTTCGGCGACGAGTGGGGATGGCTCGATCGTCCGACGCGGTGCTCGATTCATCGTCTGCAGTCAGTGGTCGGAGGGACTTAACGGGTCTGAAAGCCCAACACCATGCTGTGTGCTAGCAATTTAATGGCGGATAGCTAACCGCTCGAGGGATCGACCGGACCAAAGTGTCTTCGGACGGAAGCACCAACGGGACGTATGGACGACGACGGGGACGCAGCTCCCGATCACGATCCCGATTCGGACGCCGACGTCGACGCCGATGCCTCCGACGCTACGAGCGACGAGACCGACTCGAACCCCTCGCTCTCGGTCGACGAACTCGTCGACTACTGTCACACCCAGGCCGGCCTCCTCTCCGGACGGGTCGATACGATGGCCACCGAAGCCGACGCCCTGCTCGACGAGATCGACGAACGGACCGCGGAGATCCGATCCCGCCTCGAGGACCTGCCGGACGACGTCGAGGCGACCGAGCGCCCGCCGTCGACGACCGCGCCAGCCAGCGGCGAGAGCGACGTCGACCTCGAGGCCATCGAGGCACTCCAGGACGAACTCGAGGAAAAACAGCTGCTCGCCGAGGCCAAGCACACGCGGATGCAGGCGTTCCAGGAACTGGCGGCCGACTACACCGAACTCGCGGCCGATCTGGCGACAGACGTCGAGTCGGGCCGGGATGCGATCCGGCGCGTCGTCGAGTTCGAGGCCGACAACGACGCGCCCGCGTACTTCGAGGAGCAGGACCGGACGACGCTGCTCGAGATGGCGGCCGAGGCGGACGATACGGACGGCGACGCCTCGACCGACGACGGAACCGAGTAACCGCCGCTACCACGCCGGCGACAGCGCCTCGAGGACCCGGTCGACCTCCTCGCGGGTGTTGAACGCGTGCAGCGAGACCCGGATCGCCTCGGGGGTCGGGAGCGACCGGACGACCACGTCCGACTCGGCGACCCGATCGACGGTCCGCTCGGGTTCGTCGACCGCGACGGTGACCAGTCCCGACTCGAACTCCCGCGGACTCGCCAGGTTCTCGGCCGGCGCTCGGAACTCGTGGTCCTCGAGCGCCTCCCGTGCGGCGTTGACGACAGGACGGGGACTCGGTCCGCCCGCACCCCAGTTGCAGTAGGTTGTCGACTCGAAACGCTATCGGCTCGGCACCTACGTCCGGCTGTACGACGACGTCCACGCGACCGGCACGATCGTCGACCGCGTGATGGCCGAGGCCAACCAGTACGACGTACTCCGGCGGGTCGAAGCCGTCTGTGACGAACTCGAGCACGACCTCGAGAGCTACCAGTCGATGCTGCGGTACCTCAGCGACGTCCGCCAGTTCTACGACCATCTCGTCACCCGCCACGGCGCGGCGTTCAACCCGGCCGAGAACGTCGACCATGCGGAAATCTGGGACCCGACGAACCGGACAACCCGATACTCACCAGCGAGCAAGTCAGCGAGCTGTACGCGCCCGCCGAGACGCCAGCCGAACGCGTACTCGTCCTCGCGGTGTGTGCATGGGACCTGCGGCGCAACGAGGTCGCGTCGTTGCACGACTCACCGTTCGAACGCGACGGCGACGATCCACATATCACGTTCGACGAGCGCAAGAACGGGCCGGGCACGGTCGCGCTGATTTATAGGGGAGAGGCGTTGTCGGAGCGGATCGATCAACTCGAGCGTCGCGAGGAGTGGTCGGGCTATCTGTTCCCCTCGCGGCAGTCCACAACCGGCCATATCACGGGTGGCACCGTCCAGGCGCGGTTCAAACGACTGGCCGAACAGGTAAACGTCCGGGTATACGGGGAGGAACCGACCTCGAAGATGGGCCGGCGGTTCTGGTACACGATGTACAACCAGGCGATGAACGACCTGCTCAAGAATCTCGACGTGATCGCTGCTGAACGGGGGAGTAGCGATCCGTCTGTGGTCCTGAAAAACTACCTCTCGGAGTACGAACGCCGAGAGTATCGACGCGAGTTCATGCGGAAACGGCTTGTAGAGGTGTTCGCATGGACTGATCGAATTTAACACTCAGAATAGGTATGTGAATCAGAAAACATTGTACTCTCTGGTTCAATCCGAAATATCGGACTGATACAGGGTTCTTCTTCTGAAATATGCTCGGAAATATTCATTTCCCGTGTAGTGGTTAACTCTTCAATAGTAACCTCCACAGTGTACGTTCCTGGTTCGTGAGGCGGAATCTCTACGCCTTCTCTAATATTTGGAGGAATGTGTGTCTCTTCATTATATACTGTTTCATCGTTGTGGATCCGTACAGTTGCAGTGTACTCCTCGTTAGTATTATTATCAATATCGACCTGATCCACTATACCAAGGGTGTCTTGGTTTGAAAATTCAGTACAACCAGCAAGTCCTCCTATCAAAACTACTGCAACGGATATCACCTGACGCCTGAAGGGCATATATGGATTACTCATCTAAATCTATGTGTTACTCCACATCAATTTATTAAATTCCTGGAGTGAAATACCCTTGGATACTCAATTAGTTACCAGACAACAGTTCATGAGCATCCTGGGCAAGTTCCATAAGGGCTTGGGCAGTTCGGTAGTGCACGTATGACCTCTTACGATAGTGATCTGTCCCGTAAATATCAAAATCACGAAGGCATTGGTTCCCTTCGCCCAATTCCATCTTCGCAACATTCAGAATTGGTAGAGCAATCAGTGACTCTGCACTACTTGCCATTTGATTGAATTCATCCGTAGTGAGTTCCTGCTCTACAGTTAGTGTATCTCGATCTTTTGCGTTCAGATCGTCTGAAGCCACTAGCGCCGAGGCGTCAATATAGGTCCGTGCATAAAGCAAGTCCAGCAATGCTAAACCGATGTATTCCTGCTCGTATCTCTCCCTTGCTCGCTCGAAATATACTTCAGCGTTTTCAAGCACATAGCTGGCGTGATCACCGTCATGAGAGACACCACTCAGCCTCGTCGAGATGGCCTTAGAGAAGCGTTCATACTGATCTCGAATGTTGGACTCATAGTCAGATCCATTGTGGTCAGCAGAGTCAACCGCTTCCTGGAAGATTTTCGCGTCATGCAGGTTGCCACGGGCGAATTCAAGTCCCGATTCAGCATACATCGCTCGTGTTTCGTTATCCAAATTATTATTTTCTAATATTTTTGGGACTTGGTTGGACCACGTCTGGGAAGAAATTAAACTCCGCTCAATCTCTGAAGCTTTTGCAAGCGCTTCAGGAAGCGATTCTCCAGTATAAGCGAGTCGGGATTGATGTGAATCAATCTTATCTTTTAGTGATTCTGTATGTTGGGGGAGTCGTTCTCTGTCTAGTTCATCGGCGCGAGCTCTCTGCTGTGCGATACTTCCTGCAGCAAGCGCTGCAGCCGAACGATATGCAACTAGGCGCCTAAATGGATCATCTAACTTTTCAGCAATATCAACATTTGCTTTGGCTTGCTCACCAAACTCACTCGATTCAACTGTAGATATTTCTGCTGCTTGAGATTGGGCATGTTCGATGTGAGAATCTGTAATATCGATTGCAAGATCTAGTGCATCAACTTCACAGCATTGGCTCTCTTCAGGTGTAATTCCTCCCGGTGGTTCATCAAACTCACAATCGCTGGAATCTGAGCGGTAGTAACAAAAAGCAGATATCATTCGGAGTTGGTGTTCTGACTCATTTTCGAACGTCGTTTGACCGCTTGATAAGTAGTAGTACCCGCGTTCGACTTCTCTATTAGCACCCCATTCGTTCTAGTTTAGCCATTCGTTCTAGTTTAGCAGAGTGTAGCGCCGTCTGACTAGATATCGTTGTGACTACCAGTCAGAGAAATCCGGTGGATAGTGTGACCTACTCCCCACCGGATTCAGTGATTGTTGATCGGATTCAAAGAGCGTTTCCCTCCGATGAGTTGCGCGAGCGCGCTCGCGCAACGAATCTCGTAGAGCGTGAACGGAAATTCGACGCTGTTGCGCTGTTCTACACGCTTTCACTCGGCTTCGCTGCTGGATCAGACCGATCTATTCAGGCCTTTCTCGAACGATTCGTCGAGATGGCTGACTGTGACGAACTCTCCTATGCAACCTTCCACGGGTGGTTCTCTCCACCGTTCGTTGCACTCCTTCGAGAGATTCTCGATGACGCCATCGAGAATCTCGATACCAGAAGTGCCGACCTTAGCGGACGTCTCGAACGGTTTCGAGACGTCCTCATCGTCGATGGGAGCATTGTGTCTCTCTATCAAGATGCTGCAGATGTGTACGCTGCAACCGGTGACGATCAGGCTGGTCTGAAACTTCACCTAACAGAATCACTCTCAACTGGCCTTCCGGCACGGTACCAGACAACTGACGCTAAAACCCAAGAACGGAGCCAGCTACCCACCGGCGAGTGGGTAGCTGGCGCACTTATCCTGCTTGATCTCGGCTTCTACGACTTCTGGTTGTTCGACCGCATTGACCAGAATAACGGCTGGTTCGTCTCCCGTGTGAAGGACGACGCAAACTTCGAGATCGTCGAAGAGCTCCGGACGTGGCGGGGCAACAGTATCCCGCTCGAAGGAGAGTCGCTGCAGGACGTCCTTGACGACCTGCAGCGACAGGAAATCGATGTTCGCATTACCCTCTCGTTCGAGCGAAAGCGAGGGTCGTCCACCAGCCCGCCCCGAACGTTCCGGTTGGTTGGTGTTTGGAACGAGGACACTGAGGAGTACCACCTCTATCTGACGAATCTCTCGAAAGACGACTATAGCGCGCCCGATATCGCACAGCTCTATCGGGCGCGCTGGGAGATCGAATTGCTATTCAAGGAACTGAAATCGCGCTTCGGACTTGACGAGATCAACACGACCGATCCGTACATCATCGAGGCGCTGGTCATCATGGCCGCGATCTCACTGCTGATGAGCCGTGTTATCGTCGATGAACTCCAGAAACTAGACAGAAACAACAGGAAAGCGCCGACGACGCCGCAGCGTCGTCGCCGCAACTCCCTCGTCGGCGATGTTCTCACGCTGTCGAACGCCACGCACACCTGATCCAGTTGTATGTGATGCTCGATTTAGGGTACGAACTCCCGGATTTAGATGAGTTGTTGTTATGGGCGTCACGTGATCCAAATCCGCATCGTCCGAGATTACGTGATCAGGTTAAGTCAGGCGAGTTCTGGTAACGAACTCGCCTGACGACCGGGGAACCCCCTGTCTCAATAGCGGCAGCTCTGGAACGGCGACGCACTCACAGCCGTGAGTGCGCCGCCTCAAAGGTATCACACGACGAATCCGTGACTGCCTGTTCCAGCGACCCACTCTCCTGAGCCAGTCCACTCCAATTTGGTATAGTCTCTGCTGAGATCCTGCTTCACCCCGTCGCTAAACTAGAACAGATGATTAGCACCCACATGGTGCCATCCTGACTCTGGAGTACCCATTACATCCCATTTCCAGTCAACAGATCGCGTCGTACTAGATTCGTCATCAATTGCTGGTGTCGGATCGTCAAATGAGATATCGACTGTTGTTCGGTCAATCTTAGTCTTTTTGTCGTCCTCATCCTCAACCCCCATAAGACCTGTTGGGGATGGAATTGGGAATGGAGCACTATCGGTAGCAATAGCCCAGACTGCATCAAATGCCCATTCTGCATATTCGGAGGGGAAGTCGTCGTCATCTTCATCACCTTTGTACAGATGCACTGTTTCAAGAACGAGCTCTGACGGCGCACTACCCGTTTGCTCAATGGTTACTCGACTATTGTCACACCCTGAAAACCAGACATCACCCGTCCACGTATTGCTATCACTACTATCATCAGATGCATTAACCCATGACCCAGCTTGCCAGGTTGAGGGTGACGTAGCAGGATTCTCTAAGTCTCTCTGCTCTACATAGTCAATGGCACCACTATTTGTTATTGTTTTCTCATCGAATTCATCACTGTGGTGATCGACACTGTAGTCCATTTCGTTTCGCTCATCACTAGCAGTAACTGGAGTACTCGCAAATGGAGTGAGTAATCCTGCAGCTGCAAGCAGCTTCATCGTCCTCCGTCGGGAAAGGTTAGTTCCCATAGTCCGAATGTCACACCGATAAAAATATATTTTTCTTATAATTTCTAGTAGTTTCTAATGACTATTATTATTGGTTATGTGTTATAGATGCTGTGGATTAGGAATGTAACCTTTAGCACGGGTAGGGGGACGGACTCGAGGCGGTCCCAACCGGTCCCGCGCAAGTCGGCGAGCGAGTCGTACTCGCGGGCGATCGCCTTCGAGGTCGCCGGCCCGACGCCGGAGACATCCTCGATGACGGCCCGAATCCGGTCGTTGCGGTCGTCCAGGTGGAACTCGAGCGCGGGAATCGTCTCACGGATCTCGATCGGATCCATACCACGGGGTACGCTCGAGACCGTAGTGTTCGTTTGGGTCGCGGAGTCGACGCAATTGCGCCCCCGAGCTATATGCCCTCCCGGAGCGACGGTACGCCCGAGGAGAACGCCCATGATAAACACGCTCGAGATCGACGACGACCTCATGGACCGTATCGAAAGCCACCGCGACGAGGGCCAGTCCCCCGAGGAGTTCGTCGCCGAACTGGTCGCGATGTACGAGACGGAAGGAACCTTCCTCCAGGAGGGCTACTCCGAGTAGCGCCGCATGGGGCTGTCGTATCCGCTCTTTCTCGTCAACCTCAAGACCGCCGAGGGGACCGCCGGCGACGACGGCCTCGCGGTCGCCGAAACCATAGACCGGGTCGCGTCCGAGACCGGTCGCCGGTTCGCCCTCGCACCCCAGCTCCCCGACCTCGCGCGGGTCGCCGAGCGGACCGACCTGCCGGTCGTCGCCCAGCGCGCCGTCCGGCGGGAGGAAGCGGGGATCGGCGAGGTCACCTGTGAGGCCGTCGCCGCAGCGGGGGCCGACGGCGTCTTCGTCACCCACCCCGGCAACCGGCTTCCCTTCTCCGCCGTGGGTCCGACCCTCGAGCGCTGTGCGGAACTGAACCTCGAGTCGATCGTCTGGGTCGAGAGTCTCGAGGCGGCCCGCGCTGCGCTCGCGCTCGAGCCGGGGCCCGACTGTCTGCTCTTCGAGCAGCCCGACGACATCGCCGCCGAGGAGGGAACGGTCCGGAGCCGTCCCGAGCGAATCGCGGCGTTCGTCGAAGCGGTCGACGGGATCGCCCCGGAGACGGCAGTGTTCGTCGGCGGCGGGGTCAGGACGGCCGACGACGTGGCTCGGGCGTTCGACTGTGGCGTCGACGCAACCGGTGCGGCTTCGGCCGCAGTCGAGGCGCTCGAGTCCGGCGACCTGGGGCCGTGGCTGCGGTCGATCGCGGAGGCCGTCCCTGCTCGGCTCGAGTGAGCGCGCAAAAAGCGGTGGAAAGACCTCAGTCGTGGCTTCCTTCCTCGCTCCGTTCGGCCCGCAGGTGCTCGATCGCGTGGAGTTCGACCACCGGCACGACCTTCGCGATCGAGAGGAAAAACAGCGCGACCATCCCGATCGTTCCCGTGATCGACGAGAGTTCGATCAGGCTCGGCACGTACGTCCCCGGGGTCGCGCCGTAGATCTCGAAGGCCGGGTGGAGGAAGCCCTCGACGACGAACAGTACCTTCTCGGTGAGCGTCGCGGACAGGATCGCGACTGCACAGAGGAGGGCGCGACCCTTGGTGAATAGCGTCGGACGGATCGTTTGCGCGAAGATGTACCCCAGGACGACCAGTACCAGACTCATCGAAATGAGATAGCCGATTTCCTCGAGGGTCGCGTGCCAGGCGGCCTCGAGTTCGACGGGCGGGAAGAACGTGCCCGTGGTGACCTGCTGGAGTTGCAGCCAGAGGAACAGCAGGGAGAAGAAGCCGAGCCACAGCGTCAGCCCACGGAAGATGTCGTCGGTGATGATGTGCTCCCAGTCGTACGCACGCCGGAAGCCGTACGAGAGGATGATCACGCCGCTGATCGCGGAGGTGAGCGCGATAGTGAGGAACTGCGGCCCCTGGACGCCGCCGAACCAGCGCGGATAGGTCGGCAGCACGGCGAACAGCCACGGAATGACGCCGCCGTGGAGCAACAGGGGAGCCATGATGATGATCGCGAGTGCGAGCCACCAGACCATCCGCTGAACGATCTCGTCTTCCTTCTCGGTGTAGCCGATCGTCATGATGCTGTAGATCGGGCCGAAGTGATCCGGCAACTCGTCGCGCAACCGTGTGACGTCGTACCGCAGCGTCAACCCGAGGTACGTCGCGGTAAGCACGAAGTAGGCGGTGATGACCGTCACGTCCCACACCAGCGGCGAGTTGTGGACCGTGATGTGGTAGTGTCCGAGGACGCTGGTGACCATCCGGTCGGGCCGGCCCATGTGGACGATAATGTAGAAGCCAGCCGCGGACAGGCCGGCGAGCGTCAGCATCTCGGCCAGCCGAGCGACGGGCATGTACCGCTCCATTCCGAGCAGGCGCACCGCCGCTGAAAGGATGATCCCCCCGTGGGCGATGCCGACCCACCAGATGAACGCGCCGATGTAGATCCCCCAGGTGACGCCGCCGCCGGTCCCCCAGTCGGCCAGTCCGGTCACGACCAGCCCCTCCCAGAGCTGATAGGCCCATCCGACGAGGAAGACGAGCAAGGCGAGTCCGGCGATCGCGACCGCCGCGTAGTATTTCGTCGACGTGGTCTGGATCGGCCGTAGGATGTCCGCTTCTCGCGGCTCTTTGGTGCTCATGAGACGCGTTCGCAAACATACGTATCCGACCCCCATCGTTCCGGAGGTTGGCTTTGCAAGGCGTATTCCCTTCGGCGTCCGTCCGGCCCGATCGGGTCCCCGTTTCGTCCGGAAACCGTCGGCTGCGATCGTGCTCACACTCAAGTGTTGGCTCGCCGTACAGTCGCGTATGGACCTGCTCGTCGCGCTCGACGACTCCGAACCCGGCTGGGCCGCACTCGAGTACGCGCTCGAGGAACACCCGGAGGCCGACATCACGGTAACCCACGTCGTCGACCTCTCGGAGAGCGGCTACGGCGAGTTCGCACACCTCGGGTCGGACGCCATGGCGGAGAGACGTCGCGAGCGGGCCGAAGAGCTGTTCGAGGAGGCCCGAGAGCGGGCGACCGAGCGGGAGCCACCGGCCGAGATCGAAACGGAACTGCTCGAGGGGCCGCCGGCGACGGAGATCATCGAGGTGGCCGCGGAGCGCGGGGTCGACCGCGTCTTCGTGGGGAGCCACGGTCGGACGGGCGTCTCCCGGATCCTGCTCGGGAGCGTGGCCGAGCGGATCGCGCGGCGTGCGCCGGTGCCGGTGACGATCGTCCGTTGAGAGCGGTATCGGAGGCCAGGAAGACTCGTGAGAGGCAGGGAGCTGACGGAAGCCGGTCGGATGGGGTTTTTTCGGAACGACACGCCTCGGTGGGGCTATGTCACACCTCGCAGTCAGTATCGGCGTTCCGGACGAGTCGGACGCTAACGAACTGTCGCGGTTACTCGTCGAAAACCGGCTCGCCGCGGGAACCCGGATCACGTCGGGCACGAGTCACTACCGGTGGGACGGAGAAGTCACCGAACGAACGTACTGGACGGTGACCGCGTTCACCCACTCGGCACAACTCTCCGCGCTGTACGAGTTCGTCGAAAATCGCCACGACGACGACCTGCCCGGGATCACCCGCACCGAAATCGACGCGGATGACGAGTATCTCCGCTGGATCCGAGAATCGGTTGGTTCTAGCGAGTCGCCCTCCGGGTAATCGAGATCGCCGATAGTCCTCCGTTTCCTCCGTCCGAGGATCCGAAAAACGATGCGCTCGAGGGAGACGGCCGACGGTAACGAGTGCCGAGAAGAAGGCCAATGCCTCGGATCGAAACAGGAGAATCGACGGGAAACGGACGGTGACGGACGATCCCGGGCCAGGACGGCTTACTGCTGGGCGGGTGCCAGTTCGTCCAGATCGACGGACTGCTCGAGCAGCACTTCGGCCTGGTCGGCGACCTCGCGCTGTTCGCGCATCAGCTGTTTGAACTTGCTCTGGGGCGAGAGGTCGCCGATGAGGACGCCGCCGACGATCTTGCCGTCCTTGAACGCGATGCGACGCCACTCGGTGTCGCTGTACTTGCGCTCGGCGTGTTCCTCGCCCAGCGTCGGGTGGCCGAACGAGAGGAACGGGAAGTCGAAGTGGGTGATCGAGTACGAGGAGACCCACTCGAAGACCTCTTCCTCGTCGTCTGCGGCCATGTTGACTGCGGCGACGCGACCCTGCTCCTTGGCCGAGCCCCAGGAGCCGTTCTGGGCGCGCTCGCCGAGCAGCACGTCGTGGAACCGGGTGATGTCGCCGGCCGCGTAGACGTCCTCGAGGTTGGTCTGCATGTACTCGTCGACGATGATCCCGCCGTCGCGCTCGATGCCGGTCCCGCGGAGGAACTCGGTGTTGAAGGTCAGACCGATCGCGACGCCGGCGAAGTCACACTCGTAGCGGTCGCCGTTCGGGTCGACGGCCGCAGTTACGTGGCCATCGTCGTCCGTTTCGAAGTGGTCGACGCCGCTGTCGAACACCGGCTCGACCCCCTTCTCGCGCAGCCCGTCGTGGATGATGTCCGCGCCGTCGCTCGTGAGCGCGTAGCGCCACCAGCGGTCGCCACGCATCAGGTACTTGCCCTCGACGCCCTGTGCGCCACAGACCGCCGCGAAGTCGATGCCCAGCAGGCCGGCACCGACGACGACGCCCTTGTCGGCTTTCTCGGCGCTTTCCTTGATCGCTCGAGCGTCCTGGAAGGTCCAGAAGTGGTGGATGCCCTCGGCGTCGCTGTTGTCGACGGGGAGCTGGGTCGGGGTGCCGCCGGTCGCGACCAGCAGCTTGTCGTAGTCGAACTCCTCGCCCTCGTGGGTGTGGACGACCTTCTCGTCGGTGTCGACCGAAGTGACGTAGGTGTTCAGCGAGAGGTCGATGTCCCGCTCTGCGTACCAGTCTTCCTCGTGAATCGAGATGGGGGCTTCGGGGAGTTTCCCTTTCGCGTGTTCTTTGATCAGAATCCGATTGTACAGTGCCTCCCCCTCATCGGTGATGACGGTAATCTCCGAATCCGGGTCTTCCTCCCGGAGGGTCTCGGCAGCCGAACTGCCCGAGATCCCGTCACCGATGATGACGTACTCTGTCATATCCGGACCGTTCGTAATGCGGGTTAAAGTGGGTTGCTATCTCGTTCATTTTGCTCGTTCAGCTGAACCGTCCGGACGTTTGTCGCGTAATACCCGAATATATTCCCACCATCATCCCCCGTTTACGGGGTCCGGGTCCGAACCGCTCTTTAGCGCCCCATCCATAGGACGGTGTATGAAACTCCAGCAGAACGTCCGTCACTTCGCGTCCCGCAAGGCCCTCGAGACGCCGGTCGTTCGCTCGGCAGCCAAGTCAGGGCTCGTTCGACTCCACACGCGAGTCTTCCTGGGGAAGGCCGATCCGGAGCGTGCCGACGAGCGGAAGGACCACCTCGACGGCCTGTTCGACGCGACGGTCGACACCTACCTCCGGGCGCTCCAGGACGGCTACTCCGAGGCCGAGGCCCGCGAGATTACCCACATTCAGGCCAATTTCGACTTCTACAACCACGGCTGGACCGAGATGATGGAGTTCCCGGTCGACGAACTCGAGGCCCACTACGACCGGTACCGGGACTTCTTCGAGACGTGGGACGTCACGATCGACGACCCGCTTGGCCAGTTCGCGCCGCGGGACGGGCTGCCGCCGGCCCCGTCGACGCCGGAGAAACTCGAGGATCCCGAACACCCCCACGCGGAGGGCGGGTTCGCGGACGACGCCTACGTCGAGACCGAGGACGGCGAGCTCGTGGTCGGCGGCCGCGACGAACCCGACGAGGTGGACGTCTCGAAAGCGGTCGGCGTCGAGGACTCGTCGGAGAACGCTGCCGAAAACTAGGACCGCGCCTCCCGCAACCACGGCGGCGCCTCGTACTCCGCCGTCGCCAACTCCTCCGGCCAGATGACCTCCTGGACGCCAACCCCGGCGGCGTTCTCCTGCCACTGGAAGAACGGGAACTGTTCGGAGCCGTACTCGAGGTCGTGGGTGAACTCGTCGTCGGGGCCGTAGAACTCGAGGGTCCCGACGGTGCCGGTAAACGAGATGGACTCGAGTTCGTCGACCAGTTCCCCGTCGTCGAAGGTCCCGGCGTTTTCGACGGCCTCGGCGTATAGCATCACCGCGTCGTAGGTGTGATAGCCGGTGTAGACCGGGTTCGACTCGTACTCCTCCTGATAGCTATCGACGAACGGCTGGGTCTTCTCGGTGTTCCGGCTGCGGGCCGTCGCGCTGGTGTGGCCGATCCCGTACCGACAGGCGCCGTTGGTCTGTCGGTAGTAACTGGGCAACTGCATCGGGACGTGGATGCCGCCGAAGTCGAACGGTCGCGGTTCGGGCACCGTCCAGTCGAGCAGCGCGTCGGTTCCCGTGTGGGCGGTCGTGATCAATGCGACGTCCGCACCCGACTCCTGGACCTCGTCGTACAGTCCCGAGAAGTCGTCGGTCGCGGGCGGGTATCGCCGCTCTAGCGGAACCTCGACCCCGGTGTCCTCGAGGCGCTCCTTGTAGACGTCCCACGGCCCTTCGGTCCAGTCGTAGTCCTCGGCGAGGACGGCGACCGACTCCCAGCCGATCTCCGGGGCCATGTCCGCCAGGAAGTCGACGACGCCGCGCCCGAGGTCGCGGTCGTTGGTTGGTCCGACGCGGAAGTGGTACCTGTAGTCCTCGTACTGCCGACTGACCAGCCTGCTCGCGGCGGAGGTCGCCGCACCGGTCGTGAGGTGAAGCGTTTCCTGTTCGGCGACGTCGTCGAGGACGTTCAACAGCGCGGGGCTGTCGAAGATTCCGACCGTCACGTCCGCGTCGTCCTCGAGGACGAGTCGCTGGTACTGGCGGCGGGCCTCGAGCGGACTCGCGTTCGTGTCGCGAACGGCGAGTTCGACCTTGTGGCCGGCGATCCCGCCGGCGTCGTTGAGTTCGTCGACCGCGATCCGCGCCGAGCGGGCCATCGACCGGCCGACGAAGTCGCCGTCCGGGTCCGGCGCGAGCAGTCCGATCGTCACCCCGTCGTCTGCCGTCTCGCTGCCGACCACGGCGCTGTACGCTTCCGTACCCGCGTCGTCCAGACACCCTGCGGACGCGACCGCGAGCGCTCCCGCTGCGCCCTCGAGGAACCGACGCCGACGCCGGCCGGTCGCCGTGTCGTTTCGCTCCCCGTGCTTTCCGGTTGCCCCCTCTTCGAACCCGTGCTCCGATCCGGTCATCTCGACCAGTATTTCTGTTTATAATTCTTAATAGTTGCGGGAGTGACGTGATGATGTGGATTCACTTTCGTGGAGTCGGCCAGGAAATTGTGAAAGATAGTAACGATATATCGCCGATTCAAACAACGATATTTGTCCATTGACTGCGTCCAGTTTCCGATCGAAGGCCGATCGCGATGCCACCGGTTATCGGATCTGATAATAATACATCATAATTTATATGTCGTTGTACTCATGTGTCCGGTGGCATGGACTTCCCTCGAGGATTGGTACCGGCAGCCATCCGACGCAGGTACGCGGTCAAGTTCGGGATCGCGTTACTCGTACTCGGGCTGTCGGTGGGATTGATCGGGTTCGTGGCGACGGCCGGAATCACGCACGAGGTCGAAGAGCGGGTGCAGGACGACCACGCTGAGTTCGCCGGCCAGGAGGCACAGGGGCTGCAGATGTGGAACGAGCAGAACGAGCACACGATCGGGGTGATCGCCTGGTCCGGCGTCGTCGCCGCCGACGATCCGGCGGCGATCCAGGAACGGTTCCTCGACTGGGAGGAACACCTGGACGCCGATACCTTCGCGATCAGTTACGTCGACACCGACGAGGGAACCGTTCTCGCGAGCACCGACGACGACCTCCGCGAGGCGTCCGCCGACGAGATCGAGAACGTACCGGAGGTGGCCTACGAGAGCGCCACCGAACAGGTGCCCTGGGTCTCGAGTCCGTACGTGCTCGAGGGCGAACTCGGCGAAGAGACTGCGGTCATCACGTACGTCCTCTCGGTACCGGGACAGGACGACAGGGCGATCGTCTACACCGCCGACCTCGAGGCCTACGGGAGCCAGTTCCAGGACGACGAACGGACGACGACGGTCGTCGTCGACGGCGCGGATCGGATCATCCTCGACGACGCCGGCTATGGCGACGAGTACGAGACCCTCAACAGCGCCTACGACGGCGACGCCGGCCTCCTCGAGGCTGCACGGACGGAGGGGGCGAGCACGCAGGAGCTCGAAACCGCTCCGAGCGTCCTCGAGAGCTACGGATTCGAGGCCGACGAGTACGTCGCCAGCGCGGCCCGCGTCTCGGGCACGGACTGGGTCGTCGTCACCCACGAGCCGATCGAGGAGACCTACGGCTTCGTCGCAGCAGTCAACGAGTGGGGACTGATCGCGACCGCCGTCGGGGTCCTCCTGATCGGCGCGGTCGGGGCCGTCGTCGGACGGAACACGGCCTCGTCGATCGACAAACTGACCCGGAAAGCAGAACGGATGGAGGAAGGCGACCTCGACGTCGATCTCGAGACGAAACGGATCGACAACATCGGTCGGCTCTACGACGGGTTCGATTCGATGCGGGTCGCTCTGCGCGACCAGATCGAGGAGGCCGAGGCTGCCCGCGAGGAGGCAGAACGCGAACGCGAACGCGTCGAGCAGATCAACGCACGGCTCGAGGAGAAGGCCGACGAGTACAGCGACGTGATGGAGGCCGCCGCCGCCGGTGACCTGACCGCGCGGATGGACGTCGACGACGGCAACGCGGACGACGAGGCCATGGCCGAGATCGCGGCCGAGTTCAACGAGATGCTCGCCGAGATCGAGACCACGGTGGCCGAGGCCGAGCGGTTCGCCACCGCCGTCGCGACCGCCTCCGAGCAGGTCACGGCCTCGAGCGAGGAGGTCCGCTCGGCCTCCCGGCAGGTGACCGAGTCGATCCAGGAGATCTCCGACGGTGCGGAACGCCAGAACGAGGCGCTCCAGTCGGTCAACCAGGAAATGAGCGCCCTCTCGACGACGACCGAGGAGATCGCCGCCTCCTCGAACGAGGTCGCGGATCTCGCCGAACGGACCGCCGAAACGGGGGAAAGCGGACGCGAGGCGGCCCGAGACGCGGTCACGGCGATGGACGAGATCGAGGACGACGCCAAGGGAGCCGTGACGGAGATCCGTCGCCTCGAGGAGGAGGTCCAGCAGATCGACGAACTGATCGCAACCATCTCCGAGATCGCCCGGCAGACGAACATGCTGGCGCTGAACGCGAACATCGAAGCCTCCAGGTCGGCGTCCGGCGAGGACGACGAAGGGTTCGCGGCGGTCGCCCAGGAGGTCAAAGCGCTGTCCGAAAACGTCGCCGAGGCGGCCGACGAGGCCGAGAAACGCCTCGAGGCGATTCGTGACCGGACCGAACGCTCGGCCGCGGAGATCGAGGGGACGAGCGCGGAGATCGAAGACGCTAGCCGACGAGTCTCCGAGGCCGTCGAAGCACTCGAGGCGATCGCGAAGTTGGCCGACGAGACGAACGTCGGCGTCCAGGAGATCTCGGCGGCGACCCAGCAGCAGGCCGCGTCGACTCAGGAGGTCGTCGCGATGGTCGACGACGCGGCGACGATCTCCGAGGAGACGACTGCCGAGGCCGAAACCGTCGCGGCGGCGGCCGAGGAACAGACCTCCGCGCTGACCGAGGTTACCGAATCGGCCTCGAGTCTCTCGGAGCAAGCGGGGCGGCTCTCGGAGGCGCTCGACCGGTTCGAGACCGACGCCGAACCCGACGGTTCGGTCGCCGGTTCCACAGCGGGAGCTGACAACGGCGACGGATCGGTCGGTCTCGAGGGCATCGAAGATCCGGAGTCGGTGCGGGAACGTGAGGACGAACGGGTACAGGTGAACGACGCGGAGGACGGCGTCGGTTCCGATCCCCTCGAGGTCGTCGATGGGGCCGACGGCCGCATCGAGGACGATCCGGCAGGCGACGGCGCGGGTGTAGACGCGACCCAGGAGTCGACCGACGGCGGTGATGCCGACGCTGACACCGTCGACCGAGACGCCGACACGACCGAGCAATCGGACGACGATTCAACCGACGGCGAGGACGTGTTCACGTTCGGCGACGGATCGGACGGATGATACCTGCGAGCCGGTCGGAACCGGAACCGGAACCGGAACTGGGCGAGCGGGGCCGCCCGTTGACTTTCGTCGCCGGCCGCAGTTCGTGGGGATGCGTTCGCGGGGCGTGACGTCGCTGTCATCCGCGAACGACCTTCGTCGGTAGCGTTTCGCTTCCGACGGCGAAAACGACGCTCGGACTGCCGTCGAACACGTTTCTCGAAACGGCTGGCCTCGTATATCGTCCGCAAGTCGTTTTGGATCGGTTTCCCTTCTCCCGTCGAACGTTACCTGCTGTGTATATTGGTACAATATATCAACCGAATCATGGAGGGCTATTTTAACAACTCCAGAGTAGTCATATGAGATTCCATTAATATAATATATTGTTGGTGGGATCTGCAAACATGAACAGGGATTCAACCCGGCGGCGACTGCTCGCGGGGCTTGCCGGCCCCGCCGTCGCCGGCCTCGCAGGTTGTAACGATGTCGTCTCCGATGGCTCCGATGGCCTCGCTTCCTCCGGCACCGATCGATCCAGTACCGATCGAACGATCAAACTCGGCACCATGCTCCCCCTGAGCGGCCCACGAAGCGCCGTCGGGGAGGGAATCCGTGACGCCGCCGTTTTGCCGATCGAACAGGCTCGCGACGGCCTCGAGATTCCCCTCGAGATCGAGCACACGGCTGCCGACACGGAAAGCGACCCGGCGGCCGCGGCTCAGGCGGCCGCCTCGCTCGTGGACGACGGGTATCCGATGGTGACCGGTCCGCTGGACTCCGACATCGTCCTGCAGGCCACCCAGCAGGTGTTGATCCCCTACCAGACGGTCTGTTGTTCGCCCGGAGCGACTACTCCCACGCTCACTACGCTCAACGACGGCGGGTTCGTCTTCCGTACCGCTCTCTCGGACAACGTCCAGGGGACTGTCATGGCCGAGATCGCTACCGCCGAACTCGGCCACGACACCGCTGCCACCCTCTATGTCAACAACGACTACGGGTGGCAACTCAGCCAGGCGTTTAGCCGTGCCTTCCGCGACCGTGGAGGCACCGTCACCGACCAGATTCCCGTCGACGTCACCGCCGACTCCTACGCCGACGCGCTCGAACGCGCAGGCGAAGCCGACCTGGCGATTCCGGCGATCTACCCCGAGATGGCCCAGACGCTGTTTACCGACCTCGGGCCCTCTCCCGACCTCGACGTTCTCTGTACCGACGCCCTGCGGGAGCCCGACCTCTCCGATCAGGTCGACCACTCGCTGAACGGCATCAAAGGCACCGCACCGTTGATCGACGGGCCCGGAACCGAGACGTTCGTCGACCGCTACATTGCCGAGTACGACACCAAGCCCGGGCTGTTCGCGTACTACGCCTACGATGCCACCGCGGTGTTGCTGCTGGCCAACGCGTACGCCGGCCAGAACGACGGCCAGGCGATCCAGAGCGCGATCCACTCGGTGACCAGCCCCGGCGGCGAAACGATCACGCCGGAGACGATCGCCGACGGCATCACCCTCGCCGCACAGGGGTCGGCCGTCGAATACCGCGGCGTGGCCAACGATACCGGCTTCGACGACAACGGCGACCCGACCGAGACCACCTTCGAGTACTGGGAGTTCGACGACAGCGCCGACGGCGGCATCGCCGAACTCGACCGCATCGACCCCTATTAACAGACAATGTCACTCGCAACAACACTCGTCCCGTCGTTCATCCGGCGCAGTTACCTCGCCAAGTTCGTGCTCGCCATCCTGACTATCGTCCTCGTCATCGGCGTCGTCGGCGCTGGCAGCTACGTCGCCATCGACGATACCGTCCGGGCCGACGCCAACGCCCAACTCGAGACGACGGCGGAGATGCAAGCAGACGAAATCAGCACCTGGATGGAATCGATGTCCGTCCAGACACGCACCGCTTCGGCCTCACCCGTTCTTCAGGAGGGTAATCCCCAGGAGGTTCAGGGCCACCTCGTCGAAGAACAGGCCCGCATGGGCGTCAACGTTCGTGCGATCCACTACGTCGACACCGACGCAGACGAAATCGTCACCAGCACGACCGCCTCCTACCGCGACCGATCGCTCGCGGACCTCGAGGAGCCGTGGCGTGACCACGACTTCGACGCCGAGTTCGAGTTAGACGAGGAGGTCTGGTACACGGAGTCGGCCTACGAGTCGCCGACGTTGAACGACCAGGTGATGGCGTTCGCCAGCCCGGTGCCGGACCGCGACGACCGGGTCGTCGTCGTCATCGGTACCCTCGAGTACCAGATCGAACAGCTCCATCTGGAGAACACGTCCGAATCGACGTCCATCCTCGATGCGGACGGCAACGACGTCTTCCGGGCCGACGAGGCATCGTCCGACGTCGACGACGACGCCCTCGAGGCGGCGCTTGGAGGCCGAGTGGGCCTGGTAACCGACGAGGAGACGGTCCAGGCGTACGTCCCGGTCAGCGACACGCGGTGGGTGGCGGTCTCGAGCGTCCCGACCGACGAGGCCTACGGCGTGGCCGCAAGCGTCCGGAACAACGTGTTGACGATGCTGCTGGTGAGCCTGGGCGGACTGAGCCTGGTCGGGGTCGTCCTCGGTCGACAGACGGTCGGACCGCTACGGACGCTGCAGGACCGGGCTGCGAAGATGGAATCCGGTGATCTCGAGGTCGACCTCGAGACGACTCGGATCGACGAGATCGGCCAGTTGTTCGACGGCTTCGATTCGATGCGGGTCGCCCTGCGCGACCAGATCGAGGAGGCCGAGGCCGCCCGCGAGGAGGCCGAACGCGAGCGTGAACGCGTCGAGCAGATCAACGTTCATCTCGAGGAAAAAGCCGACGAGTACAGCGACGTGATGGGAGCGGCCGCCGCCGGTGACCTGACTGCACGGATGGATACCGACAGCACCAACGAGGCGATGGCCGAGATCGCGGCCGAGTTCAACGAGATGCTCGCCGAGATCGAAGCCACGGTCGCGGGGCTGAACCGGTTCGCGACGGAGGTCGCGACCGCATCCGAGCAGGTGACCAGTTCCAGCGAGGAGGTCCGCTCGGCCTCCCGGCAGGTCTCCGAGTCGATCCAGGAGATTTCCGACGGCGCCGAGCGCCAGAACGAGTCCTTGCAGTCGGCCAACCAAGAGATGAGCGCCCTCTCGACGACGACCGAGGAGATCGCCGCCTCCTCGAACGAGGTCGCCGATCTCGCGGAGCGTACGGCCAACACCGGCGAGGACGGACAAGAACCGGCCCGCGAAGCGATCGCGGCGATGGACGAGATCGAGGTCGAGGCGGGCGACGCGGTCGCGGAGATGCGCCGCCTCGAGGAGGAGGTCCAACAGATCGACGAACTGATCGCGACGATCTCCGAGATCGCTCGCCAGACGAACATGCTGGCGCTGAACGCGAACATCGAGGCTTCGCGGTCGGCATCCGGCGAGGACGACGAAGGGTTCACGGCGGTCGCCCAGGAGGTCAAGACCCTCTCCGAGGACGTCGCCGAGGCGGCCGACGAGGCCGAGGAACGCCTCGAGGCGATCCGCGACCGGACCGAACGCTCCGCGGCGGAGGTCGAAGAGACCACGGCCGAAATCGAAGACGCCGGTCGGAAGGTTCAGGAAGCGGTCGACGCGCTCGAGGAGATCGCGGACCTGGCCGGTGAGACGAACGTCGGCGTGCAAGAGATTTCGGCGGCCACGGAAGAACAGGCCGCGTCGACCGAGGAAGTCGTCGCGATGGTCGACGACGCGGCGACGATCTCCGAGGAGACGACTGCCGAAGCGGAGAACGTCGCGGCGGCGGCCGAGGAGCAGACCTCCGCGCTGACCGAGGTTACCGAATCGGCCTCGAGCCTCTCGGAGCAGGCGGTCCAGCTTTCCGAGGCGCTCGACCGGTTCGACACCGAGGCCGAACCCGCCGACCTCGAGACGGCGGCCGGAGTCGAGGCGAGCGCCGACACCGCTTCCGGGGACGACGAGACGTCGTCCGCGACGGCAGGGTCCGGGGACGATGGCGCGGCAGTCCTCGGAGCTATCGAGGAGTCGGAGCCGGAGTCGGACCGGGAGTCGAGTCCGGCGGACGACGGCGACGCCGATCCGCTCGATCCCGTCGGCGAGTCCGCAGATCGACGCACCGACGGTGACGACGAGGCCGAAACCGGATCCCGAAGCGAAGGCCGGGCCGGAAACGGACTCGAGGACGCTGACGCCGACGGAGAAACTGACGGGGACGTGTTCACGTTCGAGGGCGACCCCGAGGAGTAACACGGCGTCGGACCCTCGGATCGTCGGCGACGGTCCGGTTTCCGCCACCGGGTAGCTATCAGCTTCGATAACTGCGTACCATAAGTTATGTAGTGACGAGACTGTCCGTGGCTATTATGAGTCTCGTCCGACGGCTAGTACCCGCAGTTATCCGCCGACGGTACGCGGTCAAGTTCGCGATCGCGTTGCTCGTTCTCGGCGTCACTGTCGGGATGATCGGGTTCGTCGCCACGGCGACGATCACCGACGAAGTCGAAGAGAGCGTCCAGGACGACCATCGAACGGCCGTCCAGCAGGAAGCACAGAGTCTACAGATGTGGCACGAACAGAACGAGCGAACGGCGTCGCTGATCGCGACCTCCGACGTGGTCGCGTCCGACGACGCCGCGGCGATCGAGAGCAGCCTCGGCGACTGGCGGCTGGAACACCGGAGCGAGGTATTCGAAATCTCGTACGTCGACACCGAGGAGCGCGAGGTCCTCGCGAGTACGGCGGATCGGTTCCGCGGCGAGTCGACCGACGCCATCGAGAGCGTCGACGACGGGGCCTACGACTCGGTCGGTGAGGACGGTACGTGGGTCTCCGAGCCGGCGCTCGTCACCGACCACAACGACGAGGTGACGCCGGTCGTCTCCTACGTCGTGGCCTCGGACGACGACCGTGCGATCGTCTATTCCGCGGACCTGGTGTCGTACATGCACAGCGTCCACGTCGACGACCACGTCACCATGATGGCGCTCTCCGGCGACGGCGCGGTGATGGCCGACAGCGAGAACCTCGGCGAGAACTACGCCACGTTCGGCCTCGAGTACGGCGACCGGTCGGTGCTCTCGCTAGCCGACGGCGAGGGCGGCGGCGCGGACGTCGTCGAGGGAACCGCCTCGGGTGCGCTCGCGGACGGCACGTACGGGTTCGACGCCGACGAGTACGTCGTCAGCGCCGCGTCGGTCGAGGGCACCGACTGGACTATCGTCTACCACGAACCGACCGAGCACGCCTATGGGTTCGTCAACGACGTCAACGAATGGGGGATGATCGCGACCGCGGTCAGCGTCCTCACGATCGGCCTGATCGGGGCCGTGCTGGGACGGAACACCTCCCGCTCGATCGACAAACTGACCCGGAAAGCAGAACGGATGGAGGAAGGCGACCTCGACGTCGATCTCGAGACGAAACGGATCGACAACATCGGCCGGCTCTACGAGGGCTTCGACTCGATGCGGGTCGCTCTGCGCGACCAGATCGAGGAGGCCGAGGCCGCCCGCGAGGAGGCCGAACGCGAGCGTGAACGCGTCGAGCAGATCAACGTTCATCTCGAGGAAAAAGCCGACGAGTACAGCGACGTGATGGGAGCGGCCGCCGCCGGTGACCTGACTGCACGGATGGATACCGACAGCACCAACGAGGCGATGGCCGAGATCGCGGCCGAGTTCAACGAGATGCTCGCCGAGATCGAAGCCACGGTCGCGGGGCTGAACCGGTTCGCGACGGAGGTCGCGACCGCATCCGAGCAGGTGACCAGTTCCAGCGAGGAGGTCCGCTCGGCCTCCCGGCAGGTCTCCGAGTCGATCCAGGAGATTTCCGACGGCGCCGAGCGCCAGAACGAGTCCTTGCAGTCGGCCAACCAAGAGATGAGCGCCCTCTCGACGACGACCGAGGAGATCGCCGCCTCCTCGAACGAGGTCGCCGATCTCGCGGAGCGTACGGCCAACACCGGCGAGGACGGACAAGAACCGGCCCGCGAAGCGATCGCGGCGATGGACGAGATCGAGGTCGAGGCGGGCGACGCGGTCGCGGAGATGCGCCGCCTCGAGGAGGAGGTCCAACAGATCGACGAACTGATCGCGACGATCTCCGAGATCGCTCGCCAGACGAACATGCTGGCGCTGAACGCGAACATCGAGGCTTCGCGGTCGGCATCCGGCGAGGACGACGAAGGGTTCACGGCGGTCGCCCAGGAGGTCAAGACCCTCTCCGAGGACGTCGCCGAGGCGGCCGACGAGGCCGAGGAACGCCTCGAGGCGATCCGCGACCGGACCGAACGCTCCGCGGCGGAGGTCGAAGAGACCACGGCCGAAATCGAAGACGCCGGTCGGAAGGTCCAGGAAGCGGTCGACGCGCTCGAGGAAATCACGGATCTGGCCGGCGACACGAACGTCGGCGTCCAGGAAATCTCGGCGGCGACCCAGCAGCAGGCCGCGTCGACTCAGGAGGTCGTCGCGATGGTCGACGACGCGGCGACGATCTCCGAGGAGACGACTGCCGAAGCGGAGAACGTCGCGGCGGCGGCCGAGGAACAGACCTCCGCGCTGACCGAGGTTACCCAGTCGGCCTCGAGCCTCTCGGAGCAGGCGGTCCAGCTTTCCGAGGCGCTCGACCGGTTCGACACCGAGGCCGAACCGGAGGACCTCGCCTCGGACGTCGCCGTCGACGTCGGCGAGTTCGCGACGAACGTGGTCGTCGAGGCCGAAGGTGAGGACGCGGCAGAGACCGAGGTCGACGACACGCCGGCCGAGATCAGCGCCGACGAGATCCTCGGCCTCGAGACGGAGGGTGACGCGGAAGCAGACGTCGAAACCGACGACGGGACGGAGCCGATCGCGTTCGACGACGAGGCGCCGTCCGACGCCGCAGATCCGCTCTCCCCGGTCGACGAGGAGGCGAGCGACTCCGCGGCCGTGACGGACGCCGGCGGCGCGGACCCACTCGCGCCGACCGGTTCCGACGGCGAGGCCGACGACGAGAGCGAAACCGAACACGACGACGTATTCACGTTCGGTGAAGGCGAGGACGAAAGCGAGGGCGAAAGTAAGGACGAGGACCCAACCGACGACTCCGAGTAACGCCAGCCGATTTCTCGTTCCCCTCTGCGGTTTTCCCGATGAGCCGTGCTACCGGCGTCACAGTCGACATCGTGTCGACGCGGTCGACTCGAGTGCCACTCGTTCGCTACCTTTTTCCCTGCCGTCTGGAAAGGAATCCGCATGCTCACCGTGCGGGCCCCGGCGACGAGCGCGAACCTCGGGAGCGGTTTCGACGTCTTCGGCGTCGCGCTCGGGAGGCCCGCCGACGTGGTTCGGGTCGAACGCGCCCCGGAGACGGCGATCACCGTTACCGGAGCCGGCAGTCAGTACATCCCGGAAGACCCGGCGAAGAACACCGTCGGTGCGGTCGCCGACGCGCTCGACGCTCCGGCGCGCATTCGGATCGACAAGGGGGTCAGACCCTCGTCGGGGCTCGGCTCCTCCGCCTCGAGCGCCGCCGCCGCGGCCGTGGCCCTCAACGAACTCTACGATCGCGGCCTCTCCCGGAGGGAACTGGTTCCGATCGCCGCCGAGGGCGAGGCGCTGGTCTCCGGCGAGGCCCACGCGGACAACGTGGCGCCGTCGCTGCTGGGCGGCTTCACGGTCGTCACCGACGATGGCGTTACCCAGATCGACGCCTCGATCCCGGTCGTCGCCTGTCTCCCCGACATGGCCGTCTCTACGCGTGACGCCCGCGAAGTCGTCCCCGAACGCGCCCATATGAGCGACGTCGTCGACACCGTCGGCAGCGCGGCGACCCTGACGATCGGGATGGCCCGGAACGATCCCGAACTCGTCGGGCGCGGGATGGAAGACGAGATCGTTACGCCCGAACGCAGCGCACTCATCGACGGCTACGACCGCGTCCGCGAGGCCGCCTTCGAGGCCGGCGCGACCGGCGTCACGGTAAGCGGCGCGGGGCCGGGCGTGCTCGCGACCTGTTACCGGTCGGATCGACGGGCGGTCGCCGCGGCGATGGTCGAGGCCTTCGACGCGGTCGGCGTCGACAGCCGGGCATACCAGACCGTCGTCGGGGACGGCGCGCGGCTCTACACGGAGTAACCCGTTACTGTTACTGTTCCTGGTCGTATTACTGCGATGGGACGGCGTACCGACGGACTCCTCGCTGCGGTCGTACTCCTCGTGCTTTCGAGTGCGTTCGTCGCCAGCGACGCGCAGGTCTCGATCCCGGCGTTCGTCGCCGGTTGTCTCGTCGTGCTCGTGCTCGAGGCCGCGATGGCTCCGCACGCGGATACGGTTCGCCGGTGGTGGGCTCGGCCCGCAGTCAGGCTCGTCTCGCTCGCCGTCGCGATAGTGCTCGTGATCGGCGGGGCGCTCGTCTCGCCGACCCCGTTCCTTTCGGCCGGGATCGGCGCGACGGCCGCGTATCTCCTTCTGCTCGGACTGATCGCGGCTGGCGTCGTTCAGCCGGTCGCCGAGTGGTTCTGACGCTACCCTACCCTCCCCGCTTCGGGCCGGTTCGGACGGCTACAGCGACTCGAGTGCTCCGGGTTTGGATTCCCCCGCGACCTCGAACTCGAACTCGTACTCGTACTCGTACTCGTGTTCCGTCGCCGCCCACGGACAGAGCGGGTCGCTTTCGGTCGGGTCGCCGGTCGCCGCGTAGGCACGGGAGCGGGAGCCGCCACAGGTTTCGACCGCCGGGCACTCGCCGCAGGGCCCGGTGAACGACGATCGGTCCCGTAACCGTTGCATGAGGTCTGACTCGCGGTAGATCGACACCAGGGGCTCCTCGCGGACGTTGCCCGCGGATAGCGGCATGAACCCCGACGGGTAGACCTCCCCCGTCGCGCTGACGAAGACGAATCCGTTGCCCGCACCCGTCGTGCCGACGGCGGCGTCTTCACCGCGTAATTCGTTCGCGACGCGTCTGTAGAACGGTGCTTCGACGGTGATGATCCGATAGGGACGCATCTCGTTCTGTCGGTACAACCAGCCCGCGACCGCCCCGGCCCGCTCGGGCTCGAGTTGGGCCAGTTCGATGCCGCGGCCGACCGGCACGAGGAAGAACACCTCCCACATCACCGCACCCAGGTCCGCCACGAGGTCGGCGATCTCGGGTAGTTCGGCCACCGTATCGGCCGTGACGGTCGTGTTGACCTGAATCGAGAGTCCCAGTTCTCGAGCCCGCTTTGCCGCCCGGATCGCCGTCTCGAAGGTTCCCGACTCGCCGCGGAAGGCGTCGTGGCTCTCGGCCGAAGCGCCGTCGAGGCTCACCGCGATCCGGCTCACACCCGCATCTGCGAGTCGCTCGAGCGTCCCGTCCTCGAGATTCGGCGTGGTCGCGGGCGTTACGGCCGGCGTGATGCCTGCCTCTCGCGCACCCTCGATGAGGTCGTACAGGTCGGGTCGCTCGAGCGGGTCGCCCCCCGAGAGGACCACTATCGGGGTTCGCTCGCCGAAGTCGGCGATCCCTTCGAACAGTGCGATCCCTTCCTCGGTGTCGAGTTCGTTCGGATCGCGATCCGGCGTCGCGTCGGCCCGGCAGTGGTCGCAGGCGAGTTCGCAGGCCTGTGTGAGTTCCCAGGTGACCACGAGCGGGGTCCGATCGTACTGCCGTCCGGGACCGCTGGTGGCGTGACCGCTAGTGGCGTGATCAGTCATACCGACCGGTTGTCAGCACGGCAGGGAAACGGGGACGGTGTATTATTCAGCCGCTTTTAGGAGCGAGCGGCGGACCGGTCGATGTCCGCTTTCGGCTCGGCTATCGATTTCGGTTGGAACGGGAGAGATCTCGTTCAGACGCCGCGATCCTGCATCTGCTCTTCTTCGGGCAGGTCGACGTTCGCGTCGCCTTTCATCCCCTTGCCGAGGTTCTTCGAGATTTCGGCGAGCGCCTCGGGGTCGTCCCAGTTGTTGACGGCCTCGACGATCGCTTCGCCCATCGCGGGCGGGTTCTCCGCGCCGAAGATGCCGCTGCCGACGAAGATGCCGTCGCACTCGTGGTGCATCATGAGCGCGGCGTCGGCGGGCGTCGCGATGCCGCCGGCGGCGAAGTTCACAACGGGGAGTCGTCCCATCTCGGCGGTTTCGTGGACCAGTTCCGCGGGGGCCTCGATCTCGCGGGCGTAGGCCTCGCGCTCCTCGTGGGTCATCCCCTCGATCTTGCGGATCGCGCTCTTGATCGAACGCTGGTGGTGGACGGCCTGGTTGACGTCACCGGTGCCGGCCTCGCCCTTGGTGCGGATCATCGCCGCGCCCTCGTCGATCCGGCGCAGCGCTTCGCCGAGGTTGCGAGCGCCACAGACGAACGGCGCGGTAAAGTCGCGCTTGTCGATGTGGTAGGCGTCGTCCGCCGGGGTGAGCACCTCGGACTCGTCGATCATATCGACGCCGACCGCCTCGAGGATCTGGGCCTCCTTCGTGTGGCCGATACGGGCCTTCCCCATTACCGGGATCGAGACGGAGTTGACGATCTCCGCGACGTCCGCGGGGTCGGCCATCCGTGCGACGCCGCCACGCTTGCGGATGTCCGCCGGGACTGCCTCGAGGGCCATCACTGCGACCGCGCCGGCCTCCTCGGCGATGCGAGCCTGTTCGGGGTTGACGACGTCCATGATGACGCCGCCTTTCTGCATCCGGGCGAACCCCCGCTTGACGAGGTCGGTCCCGCGTCGTAGCTCCTCGAGATCGGTGGTATCTGCCATACTGCGCGGTTAGGAGCCATCGCACTTACGCGTGTCCTTTACGGATAATAGGCCATATGGTCGGCTGTTAGTATTCTCTTCGATCTTGTCTATAATACAGTGGGGGAATCTAACGATAGTTAGGGACGGAAACTAATTGCAGAAGGTAATAGCAGAAGACCATAATTTAAATTTGCGGTTGAATAATAAGTTGATGAAATAATATGTCTGCGGGAAACGATACGCGACGTGCGTTTCTTTCGTCCAGTGGCGCTATTTTGTTCAGTGGGTGTAGCGTATTAGACTATCGGACCGATTCAGGGTCGTCGTACACAGAACTAGCCGAAAAATGGTCGGCCGACCAAGAGCTCGGCATCACGACTTCGCCGTGCGTATCGAATGACCGTATTTACGTTTCTACCAGAGGGCGTCTGAAATCCATACCGATAGGATCGGACAGCTACCCGGAAACGGTGTTCGAGACGGGGATAACGGCAACTCCGGCAATAGCTGGCGACACGATCGTCCTTCCCACGTTCGAAGGCAATGGGATGCTGTACGCGGTTGGTTCGGATGGAGACATCGATTGGCAATGCGATCTCCCGGGTGGTCGACCGTTCGCTCCGGTACTCTCCGATGACGACCTATTCATCAAATCGAGATCGGCAGTAACAGCACTATCGTATCAGCAGCAAACCGTCGAATGGTCGGTCGACACACCGCGGTATCCAGCCACTAGCGGTGGTCGCTGGGCCGATCTGTCACCTGCCGTAACCGAGGATCACGTCTATGTTCCCCGCAAAGACGGACTGCAGTGTCTCGAGCGAGCGACCGGCGACGAGATCTGGCACGAGCGAACGGACCCGGTCGCGACGACGCCAGCCGTTGCTGACGGGAAGGTCTACGCTCCGACGATAGGGGACGGGGTCGTCGCAATGGACGCCGACACCGGTACCATCGAATGGACGACTGAGACGTTCGAGTGTTGGACGACGCCCGTCGTCGACGACGGCGTGGTCTACACACCGGCCCGGTTCGATCTCGTCGCGCTCGACGCCGACAGCGGTGACGAGCAGTGGCGGTATACCGATCCTGGACTCGGCGGGCGGAGTTACACGAACCTCACACTGGTCGACGATCTGCTCGTTGCTGGTTCGACCGGCTACGCGGTGGTCACCGTCTCGACCGACGGGACTGTTCAGGCGATTGCTGACGGTTCGTCGACGGAGTTCTCACACGTCATCGAAGACGGCACAGTCTACGTCGCAACGTGTGACGGAATCAGTGCCTACAGCCTCGAAAGCGAGTGATCCAGTTGGACCACACTCCGACCTCGAGAACCGCTGTGTCTACTGGTCTATCGATCCCGGCGGGTCGTCTCACTGTCTCGTCGACGGCCGTCGCTTGAGTGGGTCGCGGACGGCGGGAACGGTGACAGCGAACGAGAACGAGAACGACAACGGGAACGAAAGTGCGTGCGCAAGCGACATCTGGAACGGGAACAGGAGCCGCCAACCGCTACTGTTTTGCGACTGTCGTCCGTTCCGACGGGTAGATGGTGTTGACCACGTCGCTTCCCGATCGTGACCCCCTGCCGACGTATCTGGCACCGGTACCGAAGGTCCTCGAGGATCTCGGACTCCGCTTTGCCTGGCTCGTCGTCGCGATCAACCTCGGGGGGACGGCCTTCGGCTTCTGGTACTACTCCGGGCAGCTGGCCGACACCGCCCTCGTCATGTGGCCGTGGGTGCCCGATAGCCCGCTGGCGACGCTGTTTATCGCCCTTGCGATCGCCGCCTGGAAACTCGGCCACGAACAGCCCTGGCTCACGTCGCTTGCCTTCTTCGGGAACGTCATCCTGGGGCTGTGGACGCCGTACACGTTGCTCGCCTTCTCCGACGCTTACGGCTACCTCCATCCGCTGATGTTCCAGTTTCTCTTCTGGAGCCACCTCGCGATGGTCGTCCAGGCCTACGTCCTCCATCGGATCTCCGACTTCCCCGTCTGGGGGATCGCGGTCGCACTCGTCTGGTACGGCAGCAACCTGATCGTCGACTACTTCGTCCCGGTCGTCGGCGAGCCACACCACACGTTCATCCCCGTTCCCCGCGACGCGCCGATGTTCCTCGGTGCCGACGCGCTCGGGGTCGTCGCCGCCGGCGAGGTGACGTTCGCGATGCTCGCGCTCTTTCTCGCGCTCGCGACCCGGATCAAGAAGTGCGAACTCGGACGGGTTCGGTCGGACGGCACGGCCACGCAGTGACCTCCCTCGAGTGGACATCTCACTCGCAGTGGTAGTTACCGATCTTGCGGGTTGGGATATGGTTTATATGACTCGCCGCTCACGAGCACGCAAGATGCGACTCGATGCACGGCGCGAAAACGGACAACGGGTGATCGAGGGCTGGAACCGCGTCTTCGAGGCGCTCGCCGCCGAACCGCGGCGCCAACTCGTCGTTTCGCTGCTCGACGCGTCGCCGGACGCGACGGTTCCGCTGCCGGAAAGCGCGGTCAATCCGAACGTACCCACCGACCCCGAGGTCCTTCGGCGGGAGTTGCACCACCAGCACCTCCCGATGCTCGCCGACGGCGGGTTCGTCGAGTGGGACGCGGACCCGCTGGTCGCCGCCCGCGGCCCGAACTTCGACCAGGTCGCCGCCGTCATCGAGTCGCTACAGGCCTCGGCGACGTCCGTCCCCGACTCGCTGGTGATCGGCTGCCAGCGCCTCGAGGCGGAGCGCCAGGAGGTGTTCGCCGATCGGACGCCGGGTGTCGAGGGTGAGAGGCGGCGGGACGGGCGGTCAGCCCCGGTGGGCGACGGACCTGGGGATCGGAGTCGGGCGCGGGACCGCCGCATCGGCATCGGCCACCGAACTGGTTCAGGCGTCGGGCTGTGGGTCCGACCGTCACTTACGCCCCGCCCGCGGAACGAGCAGTCTTCCCCTCGACGCGAACCGGCCGACAGAGCGGGATCACAAGCCAGCGCCGGCGGCCGCGCTCGGGACGACTCGAGTCCGTGCTGCCCGTCGGTTTCGATGCGGCGGCCGTCGACCGCCGGTCGCTACGTCGAGTCCGATGAATAGCGGACCGAATCGGACCGTTCGGTCCTCGAGTTCGGACGTCCGGACCCTGTAGTGGTCCTTCGTAGGCGTAGACCCAATCGCTTTCGTGGCCGAGAATTTGGTGCGTCGCGTCACATTCCTCGAGGAGCCGTCGACGCGGTCGCCGTCGTCGATTCCGGCGTTGTCGGCGGTGACGGTCCAGGTGTGGCTCCCGCCGGGGTCGACGTTCTCGTTCACCGTGCCTCTCTCCGAGAACGACGGTCGGTGGCTCGAGCCCGGTGGATCGAGTTCGTGTCCGCCCGCTACTCCGGCTACCCCGTTGCGGGTGATTTTGCGGTCGACCCGGGACAGTCTGCTAATCCAGCCATCATTTTATGATCCGTCGCGGCGTCCGTAGAGTCACTGATCGCTGCGGGCGGCTGTGAGTGTGAGTCACCGTTCCCGGCCATCGATCCGACTCGAGTTCACAGTCCGACCGGAAACCCGGAGGCACCCGATCCATGCGTCCCCAGACCGACGCCGACGATCCTGCGGCCGAGACCGGCTCCGCGACCGAATCCGACCCGGAGAGCGCTCGAGAGGCCCCCGTCATCAGCATCGACGATCTCACGAAGCGGTACGGCGACGTCACCGCCAACGACGGCGTCACCTTCGACGTCGGAGCGGGCGAGATATTCGGCTACCTCGGCCCGAACGGGGCGGGAAAGACGACGACGATTCGGTTACTCCTCGGACTCATCAAACCGACCGCCGGAACGGCGACCGTTCTCGGCGCGGACGTCCGGGATCGACGGGCGCTCACCGAGGTGAAATCCGACGTCGGCTACCTCCCGGACACGCTCGGGTTCGAGGACCGACTGACCGGGCGCCAGGCGCTCGATTACTTCGCGCGGATGCGGGGCGACGAGCGACGCGAGGAGTTGCTGGAACTGTTTCGTCCGCCACTCGACAAGCGGATCGAAACCTACTCCTCGGGGAACCGGCGGATGCTCGGGATCGTTCAGGCGTTCATGCACGATCCGCAACTCGCGATCCTGGACGAACCCACGTCCGGGCTGGACCCGCTCAAACAGGACCGAATGCACGCATTTCTCGAGGCGGAACGCGACGCGGGGAAGACGATCTTCTTCTCGTCGCACGTCCTGAGCGAGGTCCAGCGCGTCTGTGATCGCGTCGGGATCATCCGGGACGGGGAACTGGTCGCCCTCGAGGACATCGACGACTTGCTCGAACGCGGCGGGAAGGACGTTCGAGTGGAACTGGCGGAGTCAGTCGACGAGGACGCGTTCGTCACGTCGGAGATGATCGACGTCGAGTCCGTCGAGGGAACGGTCCGTTTCACCTACACCGGCGAGGCCGGCGCGCTCCTGGAGCACCTCGTCCGGTTCGACGTCGTCGACGTCGAGATCGGGGACCCACAACTCGACGACATCTTCAAACACTACTACGGGGACGAACGGGACCCGCTCCCGGGGGACGGATGACCGCCGTCCTGCGCGTCGAATCTCGAAAACTGTTTCGCAGCACGCTTGTACTGACCGGGCTGCTCGCCCTGCTCTCGGCGTTTTTCCTCCTCGTCTTCCCGAGCATCCAGGAGGAGGCGGAACTCGTCGAGCAGGTGTACCCGGCGTACATGCTCGAGTTACTCGGCATCGAGGAACTCCACACGATCGAGGGGTTCGCCGGCGGCTACATCTTCCCGTTCGCCTGGGTGCTCCTCGGCGGGATCTACTTCGCGTACGTCAGTGCAGGCACGATCTCCCGGGACGTCCGGACGCGGCGGATGGATCTCACGCTCTCGAACCCGGTCTCCCGTGAGTCGGTCGTCCTCCAGAAGGTCGCCGCGCTGTGGGTCCCCCTGGCAGGACTGACGATCGGATTGGCGGTCGTGTTGTTCGCCGGCGCGACGCTTCTGGGGGAGCCGTTCGATCCCGTCCCGCTCGCGATGGTCCACCTGCTCGGCGTGCCCTACCTCCTGGTCTGTGCCGCTATCGGGACCGTCCTGTCGGTCACCCTCGACCGCGTCGAAACCGCACAGGCCGCGGCACTGGTACTCGTGTTTTCCCTCTGGCTGGTCGACGATCTCTCGCACATGAGCCCCGATTTCGAGTGGGTCGGGGACCTCACGCCGAGCCGGTACTACGATCCGTCGGCGATCCTCGTCCACGAGGAGTACGCATTCGGAGACGCGGGCATCCTCCTCGCGGCCTTCCTCGTCCTGCTGGCCGTCGCCGTCCTGATCTTCACGCGGAGGGATATCTGAGATGACGGCCGTGCTCCGACTCGAGTCCAGAAAGCGCGTCCGTGGCTCGGCGATCCTGCTCGTCGTCTTCGTTCTGCTGTCGGCGCTGTACTTCTCGATGTTCCCCGGCATTCAGGAGGAGATGGATGCGTTCGAGGAGGCGTTCCCCGAGTACATGTTCGACCTCTTCGGGATCGAAGCGCTCCACACGATCGAAGGGTTCGTCGCCGCCGAACTCTACGCCTTCTTCTGGTCGCTGCTGCTCGCGATCTACTTCGCGTACGTCGGGGCCGGCCTGATCGCGGGCGACGTGCAGGACCGGCGGATGGACCTCACGCTCTCGAATCCGGTCTCGCGGGAGTCGGTCGTCCTCCAGAAGGTCGCCGCGCTGTGGGTCCCGGTGGTCGCGCTGAACGTCGGCGTGCCGATCGTCGTCTACGTTGCCGCACTCGCCATCGGCGAGTCGTTCGATCCGGTCGCCCTCGCGATGGTCCACCTGCTGTCGATACCCTACCTGTTGGTCTGTGCCGGGATCGGGCTCGTGCTCTCGGTGTTCGTCGATCACGTCCGGATCGCCAGGGGGACGGCCCTGGTGCTCGTCTTCCTGCTGTGGCTCGTCGACGGCGTCTCGAGGCTGGATCCCGACTACGAGTGGATCGGCGACCTCACGCCGAGCCGGTACTACGACGAGACGGCGATCCTCGTCCACGAGGAGTACGCCGTCGGCGACGCCGGAATCCTCCTCGCCGCGTTTCTCGTGCTGGTCGCGGTCTCGGTCGTGATCTTTACCCGCCGGGACATTTGACGGTCACCCCCACTTCGACGCGGTGCTGACCGTCAGTCGAAACCGAAGGAAGGCCCCGCCTATATCGGGGTCGGCGGTGTGGCACACGGCTATGACACCGAGCCGACGGGATCTCCTCGAGTTCGCCGGAGCGATGGGAGTCGCGACGGTCTCCGCCGTCGGAACCGCCGGGGTACTGGCCTCCGGCGTGACGGCTCAGGAAGACAGTACCGACGACACCGACGACGTCCCCGAGTACAGCCGGTGGCTCACCCTCGAGGACGACGCTCTCGAGTTCGTCTCCGTCGACTGGACGAGCGTCGGCGACGACCTCCGGGCGGAACTCCAGGCGGGCCAACCGGACGAGGAAGTGCCGCCGGAGTTCGAGGCGGATCCGATGGTCGCACCCGTCTCGGAGGCCCTGCTCTCGGCGTACTTCTACGTCGGGCTGGATCTCGCCCGGTACAGGATCGGCCGGATCCTCGAGGAGGAGGCGTTCGACTCGACCGTCGAGGAGCTACTGTTGACCGATCGGGCGTTCGTCGCGACCGGTGACATCGACCCCGACGAGGTCGACGCGCGCGTCACCGCCGAGGCGGAGGCCGACTTCCTCCGGCAACTCGAGCGCACGGACGAGATCGGCGAGTACGGCGTTTACACGCCGGTCGATCCGGGGAACGACGCGGCGATCGCCGTCGGAGCGGACGCGATCCTCGCCAGTGAGGCGCGCCCGGCCGTCGACGATCCCTCGGGCGCGCTCGAGACCGCAATCGGGGCTGCCGCCGGCGAGATCGATCGGGCGACGGACGACTCCGAGACGGTCGCGTGGCTGCTCGAGGCCGCGGGGGACGGCGACGTAGCCGTCGGGCGGTACGGCGATCCGCTCGACGATTCGGGCGACGGACTCGCCGACGTCGAGTTCGAGTACGACGAACTCGAGGGCGCGGCGGGGATCGTCTCCTCGTTCGAAGTGGAAGACGAGGGGACGGCTACCGGCGATTTCGCGGCCGTGCTCGACGATCCTGACGAGGCCGCGCTCGAGGCGATACTCGGCGCTTCGGGGGAGGACCGATCGCTCGAGGTCGACGGCGACCGCGTGACCGCGACGGCGACCTGGCGGGAGGAACTGGTGATCAACTGATCGGCTTCCGTACTCGTTTCCGTCGGGAAGGGAATCGGAACGAACTGAGGGGCCAGGGGACGTTACTCGACGATGACGACCGCCGACTCCGTCTCGAGCATCTCGCCCTCGCCGGAGTAGGTCCGCTCACGTTCGACCTCGAACAGGTCCTCGGCGAGTTCTTCGCCGGCGACGCGGAGGACGCCGTCCTCACGGTCGAGTTCGTAGTCGCCGCTCTCGATGCCGGCGTCGATCTCGCCGACCTTCTCGCCGTACTGCGGGCCGACCTGCGAGTAGTCGAGGTCGATCGAGGCGACCTGGGTGGTGATCTCCGGCTGATCCGAGAGCACCTCGAGGTCCGCGACGTGCATCACGTTCGCGATCGCGTCCGCGAAGCCGTCGACCTCGCCGTAGACGGCGACGGCCTCGAGGTCGGCGTTCAGCGGCAACTGGTTCTCGCTCTTGTAGCGACGCAGTGCCGAGATGACCTCCATCGCCGTCTCGCCGGCCTCGAGGTCGGCGTCGTACCCCTGCGGTTCGGGCCAGTCGCGGAGGTGGATGCTGGTCTCCTCGAGGCTGCCGTCTCCGGTATAAACGGCCTGCCAGATTTCCTCCGTGACGTGGGGGAGGAACGGTGCCCACAGTTCGAGGAAGGTTCGGTGGGCCGTCCGCAGCGCGTACTGGGTCGACGGGTTGTCCTCGCGTTCCTTGGCGATCTCGAGGTAGTCGTCACAGAAGGTGTTCCAGAAGAACGTCCGCAGCCGGTCGCGGGCCTTCGCGAACTCGTAGGCCTCGAGTTGGGCCGTCAGCTCCTCGGTGGCGTCGTCGAGTTCCGCGAGCAGCCAGCGGTCGATCGGCTCGAGTTCCTCGGGTTCGTCGGGCTCGCGCGGCGCGAGGGTGTTGACGAGCTTGGAGGCGTTCCAGAGCTTCCGCAGGAGCTTCTCGCCCGCGGTGAGGTCCTTCTCCTGGTACGGGAAGTCGTCGCCGACCGCGGCGCTTGCCGCCCAGAAGCGGACGGCGTCGACGGGGTACTCCGCGAGCACCTCGTCGGGCGCGACGATGTTGCCCCGGGATTTGGACATCTTCTCGCGGTTCTCGTCCAACACGTGGCCGTTGATCATCGTCGCGTCGAACGGCACCTCGCCGGTGTGCTCGTAGCACTTGACGACGGTGTGGAACAGCCAGAACGAGATGATGTCGTGGCCCTGCGGGCGCAGATCGAACGGGTAGAGTTCCGGCTTCGACATGGTGAACTCCTCGGCGTCTTCGTCCCAGTCCCAGCCGGCGTTGATCAGCGGGGTCAGCGACGACGTGGCCCACGTGTCGAAGACGTCCTCCTCGGCGACGAACTCGTCGCCGCCACACTCGGGACAGGTCTCGACCGGCGGCTCGTCCGAGAGGGGATCGACGGGCAGGTCCTCCTTCTCTGCGATGATCTCGTGATCGCAGTCCTCGCAGTACCAGACCGGGAACGGGATCCCCGAGTCGCGCTGGCGCGAGATCAGCCAGTCCCACTCCAGCCCCTCGATCCAGTGTTTGTACCGGGTGAACATCTTCTCCGGGTACCAGTCCATCTCCCGGCCGGCCTCGAGGTACTCCTCCTTGTGATCGAGGATCTCGACGTACCACTGCTTGGAGACGCGGAACTCGACGGGCGTGTCACACCGTTCGTGGACCTGCACGGTGTGGGTGATCGATTCGCGGTCCCGCAGGTAGCCCGCGTCGTCCAGATCCTCGACGATGGCCTCGCGGGCCTCGTCGGTGGACATGCCCTCGTAGTCGCCGGCGAGGTCGGTCATCGTCCCCGACTCGTCGATCGCCACGCGGAGCGGGAGGTCGTGGGCCTGGTACCACTCGATGTCCTTCTGGTCGCCGAAGGTACAGCACATCACGACGCCGCTGCCTTTCTCCATGTCGACGCGGTCGTCGGCGATGATCGGCACCTCGTGGCCGAAGATCGGGATGCGTGCGGTCTCGCCGACCAGGTCCTGGTTCTCGTCGTCGTCGGGATGGACGAAGACGGAGACACAGGCCGGGATCAGTTCCGGGCGGGTCGTCGAGATGACGAACTCGTCGCGGGGGGCGTCCCCGGTGAGTTCGAACGCGATGTCGTTGAAGTGGGCGCCCTTCTCCATGTCCTCCATCTCGACCTGCGAGATCGCCGTCTCGCACTCGGGACACCAGATCGCGGGCGCCTTCTGGCGGTACTCCCGGCCCTGCTCGTAGAGGTCGATGAACGAGAGCTGGGAGACCCGCTGGACGCGGGGTTCGATCGTCTTGTAGGTGTTCCCCCAGTCGATCGAACAGCCGAGTCCCTGCATCTTCTCCGTGAACTCGGCCTCGTACTCCTGGCAGACCTCGCGACAGAGTTGCTGGAACTCGCGGCGTTCGTAGTCTTGGTGGCGGATGTCGAGTTCCTTCTCGGTCAGTCGCTCGGAGGCGATCCCGTTGTCGTCGTAGCCGAACGGAAAGAGGACGTCGCCGTCGTGCATCCGCTGGAAGCGCGCGGCGAAGTCCTGTAGCGTGTGGCCGTAGAGGTGGCCCATGTGGAGGCTGCCCGACACCGTCGGCGGCGGCGTATCGATGGCGTAGACGGTGTTTGGGTCCTTCTCGGGGTCACTCTCGTAGGCGTAGACCTCCTCGTCGACCCAGCGCCGCTGCCAGCGCTCCTCGACGGCTTCGGGGTCGTACCCGCCCTCGAGGGTCGGCTCGTCCTCGGAGGCCGGCTGCCGTTCCCCTTCTCCGTCGGGTGCGTCCGTGCTCATGCTCTCACCGCCCGTAGCGGGCGTCGTCGGTGCGTCGGTCGCGGGAGCGTCGGTCGTCCGTGTCGATGATCCATAGCTGGTACTGGCCGTTGCTCGGTGAAATTCGGTCGGGGACAATACATCCGTCGAAACGGGGTAGGGAATGCGGGGCTACGGGGCCCCTACGAACACGCCACGCGGACCGTCGAAGCGGCCCGTCCGGACCGCGACGGAGCGGATCATACCGGGAAATGACGGCGGGCTCCGTGTTAGGTGTTTCGCGTTCGCTGGCCCCGTCTCTCGAGTTCGTCCTGCCGGCAGCACCACTAAGGAGGGCGTTCCCGTACTGACGTCGGTATGAACCGATGGACTTCGATGGCGACCGAATCCGGCCGGGGCGTCGACGTCGCCGGCCCGCCCGAAGCGCAGTCGATCGTGCTCGCCCACGGGGCGATGTTCACGCGGAAGATGTGGGGGCCACAGCGGGACGCGCTGGCCGAGGAGTTCCGCGTCGTCGCGCCCGACCTCCCCGGGCACGGGGACCGGTCCGGCGAGTCGTTCGACCTCGAGCGCGGGATCGCGGTGCTCGACGACGCGATCGAGTCGTACGCCGGCGGGAGCGCCGTCCTCGTGGGGCTGTCGCTCGGCGGCTACCTGGTGACCGAGTACGCGAGCCGCTACCCCGCGAAGGTCGACGGCCTCGTCGTCGTCGGGAGCAGCGCCAACCCGGTCCGGGGGCTGAACCTCGCGACGCGGCTCACCGGCGCCGTCGTGCGGCTGGCGACGCGCAGCGACCTCGTCGAGCGGGCGGCCCAGCGACTCGGCAAGCGGTGGGTTCGAAACCGGGACCTCTCGCCGGAGCACGAACGGGAAATCCTCGAGTCGGGCATCTTCCCGCGGGAGTTCGGCACGCCAGGCCCGGACATCGCCGGGCGGAACGCCCGGGCGAAACTGGAGTCGTATCCGGGGCCGGTGCTCGTGGTCAACGGGGAGCGCGACGCGCTCATGCGCCGCGGCGAACGGGAGCACGCGGCGGCCTCGGGCGGGGACGTGGTCGTCCTCCGGGACGCCGGCCACATCTGCAACCTCCATCGCCCGGAGGCGTTCACCGACGTCGTGCGGCGGTTCGTTCGCGACCTCGACGGGCGCTGATCGACCTCCCGGGGTACGTCGCCGGTTAGTCCCCGCCGTCGTCGCCCCCGTCACTGTTCTCCTCGCCCTCCACCTCCACTTCCAACTCGATGACCGCCCGCGAGTCGGTCTCCCGTCTGACCTCCCCCTCGAGGTACGTCGCCAGTCGCTCGAGGAACTGGTCGTCGACGCCCTCGGCGTCCGTCCCGACCAGCGAGATCGATTCGTGGCGTGCAGGATCGTCATCGCCGCGCATGATCAGCGAGAACAGTTCGCGGGGTGTCACGGGGTCGCCCGCTTCGAGGCGCTCGACGACGCCCTCCAAGGGCGTCTCGCTCGTCATCTCGACGTCGAACGTGACGTCGACGGAGACGTTCGCGTCCGCCCGTCTGGCCGCGGCGGCCTCCTCGGAGGCCCTGACGGCCGGAACGAGCACCTCGTCGAACTCGAGGCCCTGCTCCTTCGTGCCGACGTAGGCGAACGCGACCATCGCGCGGAGCCCGTCCAGCATTGCCTGGTCGGTGTGGACGTCGTCGAAGACCTGTCGTCGATCCTTCTCCGCAAGGGTATGCAAGAGGAGATCGAAGTCGAGGATTGCGTTCTCGACGCGGCGCCGGATGCGCGCTTCGGCGTTCCGGCGGCTCTGTTCGTGGCTCATCGTCGTTTCGCCGAGCAGGTACGACCGGTCGGCCGACGAGAGGACGCCACGGTCGCGGTCCGGGTCGGTGTTCATAATCGGATTCGGATTATGCGTAGTCCTTTGAGGGCGAAGGGTTATCAGCGGTCGGGTTGCAACTCCCGTTCGATGAACCCACCGGAGTCCGGACGCGGGGAGAACGGGTGGTGCGATGGCGCGTGACCTCGCCGAGCGGTACGCAGCGGCGCTGGTCGCCCGGAGCAAACTCGTCGTCGTCGTCCTCCTGCTGCTGACCGCGGTCGTCGCGGCCGGGGCCGTCGTCAACGAAACCGAGGACGCTGGCATCGGCGAGTTCGAGACCGGCTCCGAGGAGGAGGCTGCCCTCGAGTACGTCGGGGAGAACTACAGGACCGACGACGCGGTCGTCACGCAGATCGTGGTCCGCGACGAGGGCGAGGGCGGCGACGTCCTCACCAGGGAATCGTTGCTCGAGGGGCTGTCCCTCCAGCGTGACGCCCGCGCGAACGAGTCGGTGAACGAGACGCTGACCGACGAGGGCTTCGTCGGCCTCGAGAACGTCGTCGCCGCCGCGGCCGTCTACGAGGACCGCGCCGCCGCGGCCAACGGGCCGCCGGACACGAGCGAGCCGACCCTCGAGGAGGGGATCGAGGCGCTCGAGTCCCGCTCCGACGAGGAGGTCGAGGCGTTGCTCGCGGCGGTGCTCGATCCCGACTCCGAAGTCGACTCCCAGGCCGGCGAGGACCCGACCGAGTTCCTCCCGAGCGACTACGAACCCGGCGAGACGGAGGCCGACGCACGGATCACGTTCCTCTTCCAGGAGGACGCCGGCGAGAACGAGGAGCCCGAGGCCGCCTACGCGGCCCAACTCGAGGTCGAGTCGCTGTTCGAACAGCGGTTCGACGACGGGTTCGTCTTCGGCCAGGGGATCACCGACGCGGCCTCCGCGAGCGCGGTCGGCGACAGTTTCGTCGTCATCACGCCCGTCGCCCTGATACTCGTCCTCGGCATCCTCGCGATCACGTACCGGGACGTCGTCGACGTCCTGCTCGGCCTGGCGGGCATCGCCGTCGTAATGGCCTGGCTCGCGGGGCTGATGGGCTGGCTGGGGATCCCCTCGAGCCAGTTGCTGATCGCCGTCCCCTTCCTCCTGATCGGGCTCTCGATCGACTACGCGTTGCACGTCGTGATGCGGTACCGGGAGGCCCGGGCCGGCACGCTCGAGGTGGACGTAGCGGAGGACGGAGGACGTCCGGACGGCGAATACGAAGCGGAGGCCGTCTCGAGTGCGACCGCTCCCGCGGCCCGCGGCGTCCGCACCGGGATGGCCGTCGGGGTCGGCGGCGTCGTGCTCGCGCTCGCCGCCGCGACGTTCTCGACCGGGGTCGGCTTCCTCTCGAACGTCGTCAGCCCGCTGCCCGCCATCCAGGACTTCGCGATCCTCAGCGCCGGGGGGATCTTTGCGACGTTCGTCGCGTTCGGGATCTTCGTTCCCGCTCTGAAGGTCGAAGTCGACGGCCTGCTCGAGAACCGGTTCGGTCGCGACCGGGCCAAACCCGCCTTCGGCGTCACGCCCGGCCGGATCAACCGCGCGCTCTCGGGCAGCGTCGTCCCCGCGCGGCGCGCGCCGGTCGTCGTCGTCCTCGTCGCGCTCCTGCTGGCCGCCGGCGGGGCCTACGGCGCGACCGGTATCGACACGGAGTTCAACGAGGCCGACTTCCTGCCGGAGGACGCTCCCGAGTGGGCGAAATCCTTCCCGGAGCCGTTCGCGCCCGACACCTACACGATCAGCGAGGACGCCGAGTACCTGGGCGAGAACTTCCAGGACCGCGGCTCGCAGGCCGAAGTGCTGATACGCGGGGACGTGACCGATCCCGCGACGCTGGCGGCGATCGAGGACGCGCGGTCAGGGGTCGCCGGTGGCGGGACGGTCGACGTCCGTCCCGACGGCAGTGCCGCCGTGGACGGGCCGCTGTCCGTCCTCGAGGACGTCGCCGCGGACAACGAGACCGTGGCGGCGGGGATCGACGAGCGGGATACGAACGACGACGGCATTCCGGACGAGGACCTCGAGGGCCTGTACGACCTGCTCTACGGGACCGACGCCGACCGGGCGGCGACGGTCCTCGAGCGAACCGACGACGGAACCTACGAGTCGGCCCGCCTCGTCGTCAGCGTGCGCGGCGACGCGGCGGCCCAGAGCGTCGCCGACGACACCCGCGCCTTCGCGAGCGAGATCGAAGGCGGCGCGCCGGTGACGGCGGTCGTCACCGGACCGCCGGTCGCGACCGCCGTCATCCAGGACGCCCTGCTCGAGACGCTGATCCAGGCGTTCGTGGTGACGCTGGCCGTCATCCTCGTCTTCCTGACGGCGCTGTACTGGGTGCGCCACCGGACGCTCTCGCTCGGGGTCGTGACGCTTGCACCCGTCGTGGCCGCGCTGGCGTGGCTGCTCGGGACGATGGCGGTCCTCGGCGTCCCGTTCAACAGCGAGACGGCCGTCATCACGAGCCTCGCGATCGGACTGGGCGTCGACTACAGCATCCACCTCGGCGAGCGGTTCGTCGCCGAACGGGAACGGGCGGACTCGATCGAGGCAGCCCTCGAGGCGACGGTCACCGGCACCGGCGGCGCATTGCTCGGCAGCGCACTGACGACGGCCGCCGGGTTCGGCGTGCTCGCCCTGGCGCTCGCGCCGCCGCTCCGCCGGTTCGGCCTCGTCACCGGACTGAGCATCGTCTTCGCCTTCGTCGCCTGTCTGACGGTGTTGCCGAGCCTGCTCGTGCTCCGCGAGCGGGTGCTGGGCCGGGAGTGAAACTCCTATATAACTGTCGGGGGTCGCTTGGCCGGTCGCCAGTCGCGACTCCGGATTGACGTAGGTGGTGTTCGTACGCGTATCCATGACGACGGATTCGAACGAGAACGCGAATGCGAATGTGAGTACGAATACGAACCCTACCGTGAGCAGACGACGTCTGCTCGGCGGGATCGCCGCAACCGCAAGCGCCGCGCTCGCCGGCTGTACCGGCACGACGCCGTTCGTCGGGCAGCAACTCGCGACCTCGGATACCGTCCCCGCAACGGACGTCGACGTGCTGCGCGTCTACGGGAAGACCGGCGAAATCACGGTGACCGGCGGTGACCGCGACGACGTCGCGGTCGACATCGAGAAGCAATCCAGTTCGGTCCGGACCGACCTCGAGAACCTCGAACTTCGACGGGAACGGGCTGACGGCACCCTCGAACTCCGCTCGGAGTGGGACGGCACCGAGGGCTGGTTCCGGAGTCGGCCCTCGATGAACCTCGAGATCGACGTCCCCCGGGAGATGGCACTCGAAGAGGTCTCGACGAGCGTCGGCCGCGTGACGGTCAGGGACGTCGCCGGCGACCTCCGGGTCGACACCAGTACCGGACGGATCGACGTCGCGAACGTCGACGGCGGTGTCGGCGCGAGCGCGAGCACGGGTCGCGTCGAGATCCGCGACGTCGAACGCCTCGACGACGTTTCCACGAGCACGGGCGAGATCGATATCGACGTCCCGGCGATCGACGGCGACACGTCGGTCACGGCCAGTACCGGCCGCATCGACGCGGCGATCGATCCGGATCTCGACGCCGAACTCCGCGCGGAGACGAGCACCGGCCGCATCGAGATCGAGGGCCTCGAGTTACAGGACGAGACCCGGGGGGACGACGTGGTCACGGGCACCCTGGGCGACGGCGGACCGACGCTCCGGTTCGAGACGTCGACCGGAGAGATCACGCTCCGGGCGCTCGAGTAGCCCGTCGGCGTCGATCGCCGACGCGTTCGCATCCCTGACGGTCCCGCAGGACACGTGAAACCTTTTTGCCGACGGACGGGGTGGCGAGAGAGCGCCATGAAGGCGTTCGTCATGGAGGAGATCGGCGAAACGGGGATGACCGAGAAGGACCGTCCCGAGCCGGGACCGGCCGACGCGATACTGGAACCCACGAAGGGGTTGATCTGTACGTCCGACTGTCACACGGTCCACGGCGCCATCGGCGAGCGGGCGGACCTCACGCTTGGCCACGAAATCGTCGGCACCGTCGACGCGGTCGGCGACGCCGTCGAGGACTTCGAACCCGGCGACCGGGTCGTCGTCGGCGCGATCACGCCCGACTGGAACTCGAGGGCGGCACAGGACGGCCACCCCTCACAGTCGAACGGTGCGCTCGGGGGCTGGAAGTTCGCGAACGTCAAGGACGGCACGTTCGCGGAGTACGTCCACGTTAACGACGCCGACGGAAACCTCGCGCACATCCCCGACGGGGTGAGCGATCACGAGGCCGCGTACACGACGGACATGATGTCGACGGGGTTCGCCGCCGCGGAGAACGCCGACGTACCCGTCGGCGGTACCGTCGCCGTCTTCGCCCAGGGCCCGGTCGGACTGATGGCGACCAGGGGCGCGGCGCTCCAGGGGGCCGGCGAGATCATCGCGGTCGAAACCGTCGAGAAGCGCCAGGAACTCGCCAGGGAGTACGGGGCGGACCGGATCGTCGACTTCGAGGAGGGGGATCCGGCCGAGCAGATTATGGACCTCACAGACGGCGAGGGGGTCGACGCCGCAATCGAGGCGCTCGGCGCGGATGCGACCTTTCAGGACTGTATCCGAGTCACGAAACCCGGTGGGACCGTCTCGAACGTCGGCTACCACGGTGAGGGCGAGTTCCGGCACGTCCCCCGCGAGGAGTGGGGCGTCGGCATGGCCGAGATCGACATCGTCACCGACCTCTGTCCCGGCGGCCGACTCCGGATGGAGCGCCTCCTTCGACTCCTCGAGAACGACCGGGTCGATCCGACGCCGATGACGACCCACGAGTTCGCGTTCGACGAGATCGAGGAGGCGTTCGAGATGATGGACGAGAAGGCGGACGGGATCATCAAGCCGCTTATCCACTTCGACTGACTGCGGCGGGAGGCGATCGAGGTGCGGAGGCGGGAGGGCTCTCCCGTCCCGTCACTCTTCGTCGTGGTCGATGGTCAACAGCCGCTCGGCGACGACCGCCGCGAGCCGGCCGGCGAGGTTTACGCCCAGGAGCGTGGCGTAGCCGACGACGACGCCGCCCGCGGCCGCAGCCAGCGCACGCGGGAACGTGTCGATCTCGTACCAGCCGGCGACGACGACGTGGTCGCCGTAGTACAGCGGCGTGACCAGGAGGCTCGCGGCCAGCGAGAGGCCGACGACGATTCCGACGAACGCGACGAACCCGAGCAGCGTCTTCCACAGCAGGTAGACCGCGCCGAGCCAGGTCGCCCGACCGAGCACGAGTTCTCGCAGGAACTCGATGATGCCAGCCTCCGTCTCCGGAAAGCCGGGCGAAACGTCCGCCTCGAGCAGCCCTTCGGTCACCGCGCCGTCGAGCCACGTGAGCCCGACGATCAAAAGCAGCGTCGCGACGAACGCGAGCGGGCCAAGCAGCGTGACGCTCAGTCCGAGGGTTATCGACGCACCCGCGACGACGACGGTGAAGTAGAGGACCGCAAGCGGGAACGCGAGCAGCAAGTACGCGAGCGAACGGTACGTCCAGGGGTCGACCGGCGCGGCGGCGATCCCGCGACCGCCGGATGCGGCATCGGTCGACTGCGATCGTGTCGTATCGGAGGATGTCGTAGCCATGCGTTCTCGTCCCGATCGACGGGCGTGATTCCCCTAAACCGGGATCACGACCTGGCGAGTCGCCCACTCGACGAAACGTTTATTGGACACCCTCGAGCGAGTAGAGGATCGCGAGCAGGCCGGCGATGTTCGAAAGCAAGACGCCGAGCAGCGTCACGGCCTGTGACAGCGCCAGCGCGGGCGCGAGCCCGTAGCTGACGAGGAACGGGCCGACGGTGATGCAGACCACCCCGACGGCCAGGAACCGCATCGGCTCGCTGTCGTTGCGCTGGTACCCCCGATAGGCGAGGCCGGCGACGACGGTCCCCACGAGGGCTGTCGCGAGCGCCGTCGCGAAGAGGACGGCCGCGGGCTCGAGGTCAGCGACGACCATAGACCACCCCCAGGATCAGGAGCAATCCGAGTAGCTGTACCGCCGTCGCGACGGTTTCCCGCCAGACCGGCGAGACGCTCGGCGCGTTCGAAAGGGCGAGTCTGAGCAACATGGGAACGGTGGTGAGCAACACCAGCCCGGTACCGAGGACCAGCATGCCGACGCCGCCGCCGCGGCGGTAGCCCCGGTAGAGCCGGATTGCCAGATAGATCGACAGCAGCGTGGCGACGAGCAGGGAGAGAAACACCAGCGCGACCAGTTCCGGCGCTCCGCCGGTCGTCCCCTGCAGGGGGACCGCGACCGGCTCCGGTGCCAGCGGCGGCCCGCCCTCGAGGACGGCCGGGACGTCGATCACGCCGATCGAATCGGGGCTGGGCCCTGGCCACGCCCCGGCACTCTCGACAGTCGTCTCCCGTGGCTGGCGAGTCATTTGAATCCCTCGTAGAGTCTGGTGAAGCGGTCGGCCGCCGACTCTTCCGGCCCTCGATCGACGTCGACCCGGAACCCATCCTCCCCGAGCTGGATCCGCACCTCGCGGAGGCGGGCGCTGTAGACCTTGTAGTGGTGGCCGCCGGGGTCGAGCTTCTGCTGGTCCTCGAGGAGGTCACGCTCCTGTAGTTGCTCGACGCGGCGGTAGATGGTGGACGGATCGGCCCCGCAGGCGTCGCTCAGCGCGTCGACGGACTTGGGCTCCTCGCGGGTCTGCTCGAGGATCGTCCGTGCGTAGTCGTCGCTGAGCACGTCGACGACGTCGGCCTCACCGTCGTCGCTCATCGTCGTCCGATTTCGCTGACAACCCAAAAGTTCCACTGGTTGACTCGAGCGGTTCAGTGCCCGTCTCACGTTCGCGCTCATCGTCGGTACGCGTCCAGGAGCACGTCATCGATCAAGTCCAGGCTAGGTTTTTCGATATCGATGCGTGAACGCGGCTACGAGCGCCGCCAGACCGATTCCGCCGAACACCAACGGCGTCGTCGTCCCGATCGTCTTCGACGTGGCACCGGCGAAGTCCAGTCTGGGTACCTGGTTGAGTGGACCGATATACCAGAGCAGCAAGTACGCGAGTTCGAACAGCCGTCGCGTTCCGGACCAGTACCCCAGGGCCTGTGCGAGAGACGGAGCAAAGAGGACGGCACCGATAAGAACGACGGCGCCGCCGGCTCCCGTGTCGGCCACCGCTGGCCAGAGGGAAACGCCGAAAAACGCCACGGCTACGATCACACCGGCGATCCACTCCGCGACGAGCTGGCCGTAGGGTTGCTTCGACGAGACGATAAACGGCATCATCCGATGGCGACTCGGTCGACTCCCCATCGATGACCACAGGAAGATCGGCCACATTGCCGCGACCGTGACGGTCGCTTCCGTGGCGGCCGAGCCGGTGATCCCGACGATACCGATCACGGCTGCGCCGGCGTACCACCACCACGGCTGACCGCGGACCAGCAGCCGTAGTTCCTGCAGGACGAGCCGCCCGAGCCCCCCAGCGGTTCGGTCCGTGACAGGCGTCAGAGTCGTATCACCGACGTTCGCGACGGCGGCTTCCCCGCTCGAGTCGGACCGGATCGAGGGAACGCTGTGGCGGACTCGGGCGACGAGTCCCTTGCCGTCAGACGAGCTCTCGGAGTCGAACCGATCGTACGGCACGGCTGCAACGGCCGTCAGGACGAGTCCCAGCACGGCCAACCCGGTACGGTTCGCGTAGAACCAGAGTGGCCACGCGCTGCCGTCCCAGTGGAACCGAACGATCTCCGCGCTGGACGCCCCGGCGCCGAAACTCGCTATCCCCGTACCGTCGTAGCCCGGCCACACCGAGCGCAACGCATCGTAGGTCAGGTCGGCGGTGACGAGCATTCCGATCGTGTCGCTGAGTCTGAGCCAGAGCGGTATTTCGGTTCGGGCGTACCCATCGGTCGTAGCCAAGACGGCCACCGTTGTGATCGTCGCTGCGAGGAAGTACGTCACGTTTCCGACCGTTCCACTGAACCGATCGGTCGACTGGAACAGCAGCGTGACCCCGGCGACCAAACAGCCGACCGGCACGCCGAGCAGGAATATCGGGCCGAGGATCCAGATCGGATCCGTCGTTCCCGTTCCGTGGATGAGGTGGTTGATGACTGCTGCGGTCCCGAGCGTTCCGAGTACGACGCCGACGTATCCGACGTGGCTGAGCCACTTCCCGAGGAGTAACTCCCGCGTGGAGATCCCCGTACTCGCGACGAGTCGATCGACGTCGGTCCGTTGATCGCGCTCGAGCGACCCGCCGAGGAGGTAGTAACCGGTCAGAAAGAGGACCGTTGCGCCGGTCACGCCGGCGGTGAGGCCGACGTACGCCGACGTCGGTTCGCCGGTGTACTGGACCAACTGGTCGCCGCTCGAGTCTTGGTAGAAAATCTCGACGCTGCCGACGTTGACCAGATACCCGAGGTACGCGATTACGGCGAGGACGGCGAGTACCTTTCGGGACCGAATTCGTTGCCGGAAATCCGCCCGTCCGACGTGACTGATCCGGCGCCAGGGCTGTTTTCGGGCGTCCATCCTACACCCCTCTCCCGATCCGATTGAGATAGGCGTCCTCGAGCGTCGGGGTGACTGACGTCGCGTCGGCGGTTGGCCGTTTGTCGGCGATCACCCTGACCCTAACGCCGTCGGATCGCTGGACCGTACTCGACACCTGGTACTGCTCCCGAACGCCCTCGAGATCGTCGCGGGGGACGAGGTACTCGTAGACCTTGCCGTCGGTGGCTTCGACGAGCGTCTCCGGGTCCGTGTGTGTCACCAGTTCGCCGTCGTCGAGGACCGCCACCGTGTTCGCCGTCGCTTCGATGTCCGGCACGATATGCGTCGAGAGTACTACGACGCGATCGCTCGCGGTCGCCGAGATGACGTTCCGGAACCGGACTCGCTCTTCCGGATCGAGGCCGACCGTCGGTTCGTCGACCACCAGCAACTCCGGATCGTTCACGAGCGCCTGTGCGATGCCGACCCGCTGACGCATTCCGCCGGAGAACGTCCGGAGCCTGTCGTTCCGGACGTGCTCGAGGTTCGTCAGCGAGAGTAACTCGTCGATCCGGGCGTCGGAGGTTTCCCGGTCGAGCCCCCGTAGGGCGGCGATGTACTCGAGGAACTCCTCGGCGGTGAGGTCGGGATAGACGCCGAAACTCTGGGGCAGATAGCCCAGATGGTCGCGGACCGCCGACGGCAGCTCGACGATGTCGGTGCCGTTCCAGTAGGCGGTGCCAGTCGTCGGCTTCGAGACGGTGGTGATGATCCGCATCAACGTCGACTTCCCGGCCCCGTTCGGACCGAGCAGGCCGTGGATCCCTTCCTCGAGTTCGAGATCAATTCCCCGCACCCCCCAGATCTCGTCGGTATATCGCTTGCCGACGTCTTCCAGATTCAGTCGTACGCTCATCTGTCGGTACTGACGGCAACGAAGCAGAGGTGAATATAGGGGAAGAGTAGTCTTCCAGTCCGACAACTGTCCGAAATGATTAAATAGGTCGATTATCCGAGGCGTCCCCTTGGTTCGGCGGGCGTCGTGGTTCCCGGGAATTTTATGGTTCCACGGCAGGCAGTCACGCTCGAGATGGCACGGTCGGCAGCTACCGCGTCCGACGACCGAGTCGAACGGTTCGGGGGGCGTCTCGGGTGGTTCGTCTCGGTCCCGTTCGAGCGGCGAACGTACCTTAACCTGGCGTACCTGCTGCTCGCGTTCCCGCTAGGGCTTGCGTACTTCGTGTTCGTGACGATCGGCGTCTCCCTCGGGCTCGGACTCACGATCGTCCTGGTCGGGATCCCGATCCTCGCGTTCACGCTCGCAGTTGGACTCGCGCTCGCGGGGTTCGAGCGCTGGCTGACCGCAGCCATGCTCGACGTGGAAATCGAACCCCGGACGGACCTCTCCGGCGAGCGACGACGGGACCAGTTCGTCTCCCTGGTAACGGACCGCAAGACCTGGTCCTCGCTGCTGTACCTCCCCGCGAAGTTCGTCGTCGGGCTGGCGGGGTTCGTCGTCGCGACGACGGGCCTGTCGACGGGTCTGAGCATGCTCGTGCTCCCGCTGTACTACGACCGGCCGGGGCTGTACGTCGGGCTCGTTCCCGATCGGGCGCCCGAAATCAGCCAGACGCTGTATCTCGGGTGGAACTACCTGCTCGTCGGCTTCGATGCAGTGTTTACGTTCGGGCACTGGAAAATCACGACGCTGCCCCGGGCGGTCGCCGCCGCGGGGGTCGGCCTGTTGCTCCTGCTCGTGACGCTGCACGTCCTGAACGCGTTTGCCCGCGTCTCCGGCTGGTTCGCCCGCGTGATGCTCGAGGACGGATACGATCCGTTCGCCGTGGTCCGCCGGTCGCTGTAGCGGCCCCGGCTACGATCCCGTCTCGTCGCCGCTCTCGAGGTCGAGCGACTCCTCCGAGTCCGAGTGGGCCCGCACCCACAGTTCGCCGATCCGGGAGAGCCTGGTCCGGTAGGACTTCCCGCGTTCCTCGCGCTCGATGTAGCCCTTCCCGCCTGGGCCCAGGCGGTCGACGTTGTAGATCACCTTCGAGCGGAAGCTGTCGGTGTACTCCTCGTTGAGTTCGCGGGCGAGCGACTCCGCCAGCTCGGAGACGGAAGCGAACTCGCCGTCCTCGCCCAGTTTGTAGAGGATGAGTTCCTCGAAGGGTTTGACGTTCGAGAAGGAGGCGACCGGCAGTTCGACGATGTGGCTGCCGTCGATCTCCTTCGCGCCGATCGTGGTCCCCCGCTCGTCGAACTCGGCCAGCAGGTCCCGCGCGCTCTCGAGACGGGTCTCGACGCGGTCGTCCTCGAGGGTGTCGCCTTCGAGCGCTGCGAGGTCCTCGAGCAGACCGATCTGCTCGCGCAGTTCCTCGGCCAGTTCCGTCTCGAGGTACTTCTCGGGGGCGGTGTAGTAGGTGTGGATCGCCTCGCGGTCGTCTTCGCGTTCGACCATCAGGGAGTTGGCCGCGGTCGCGAACGCGAAGCTCACGGTCCGGGGCATCGCGGCGACGTTGACCCAGACGTCGTTGCCGCGATCGAGTTCGGCGGTGATGAGGTCGTAGGCCTGTTCGAACGCCTCGTCGTAGTCGTAGACGTCCTCGAGGACGAACCGCTCGGTGCTCGCGCCCAGGAGGTTCCGGAAGTCGGTCTCGAGTTTCTCCGAGAGGTGCTGGGAGTACTCGACGTTGGCCTCGCTCCCGATGGCTCCCTCGAGCAGGATGACCCGGTCGACGTCGATCTGATCGCGCACGAGGGGAGCGATCAGCCGGTCGTAGTCGAACCCGACCGGAACGATGTGCGTTTGCATACGCCCGGATTGGAGCGTCCGACTCCTAACAGTATTGATCGAGGTGACTGTTTCGCTCGAGTCGGTGACGGAGGGTCGTTACGCCTCGAGGTTCCGGATCAGCGCGGCGACCGTTTCGCGGTCGCGGTCGGGGTCGAGATCGAACTCGAGGTCGCGGTCCGGACCCCGGCGGTCGGAACTGGACTCGTCCTCCGGGTTCTCGCTTCCGTCCCCGTCCGCGAGCGACTCGGGCGGCCCGGACTCGAGGTCGCTCCCATCGCCGTCGGGAGAGAGCGGGACCGTCCCGCCGGCCATTCCGTAACTGCGCTCGGTGGGCCAGACCGCGACGTGGGCCTCCGCGGGGAGTGCGGTCGCGGCTTCCCCGTCGTCCCCGGACTCGAGCGGGTACGAGGCGTCGAGCACGTACCACTTCCCGGCAGCCCCGTTGGGCGCCTCGAACTCGAGGGTGTCCCGCGTCCGCTCGACGACCAGGCCTTCGTTCTCGATGGTATCGACGAACTGCGATTTCGCGGTGGGCGCGGCCATCGAGAACACCGACGCGGGCGAGACGCCGACCGACGGCAGCGGCGGCGAGAAGGTCATCTCCACCGTAAACAGCGAGCGAAGCGGAACGTCGCTCGGGCCCGCATCGATCCTCGTGGGGCCTGCCCCGTCGGTGGGTTCGTACAGCGTCGTCTCCGCGGTGATCGTGGCCATCATCACGGTCGTCTCGGCGGTTCGAGTGCCGACCCGCTGCCACGCGTCGGAAAGCGACTCCGGAAGATCGAGGGCCATCGGTTCTCGGCTCCCCCTACGCGAGGCGTGCTTTTCGGTGTGTTGCTCCCCGCCGATCCCGGTCACCGGGCTCGAGCGGACACGATCTCCTCGCGGGAGCCGGGAAATCGGTACAGCGGCCCGTCTCAGTCCGCGCCGAGCCCCTCGAAGTAGATCGCCCGCCGCTCGTCGGCTGCGGGCGTGGTCACCAGCGAGACACCGACGGTGACGACGAGGCCGACGCCCATCCCGACGATGCCGGCGGACCACCCGAGGTAGGACCCCTGGAAGACAGCCGTGACGACCGCGATCAGGGCCGGCGCGACCTCGCCGACGACCGGGACGAGCCCGACGACCTCGAGGCCGCCGACGATCGTTCCGACGAAGAGGTTCGCGAGGTAGAACCCCTGGCTGGCGGCGATCCCGGCGGTGATCCCCGCCCGGGTCGTCCTCCGCCAGTAGAGCGCGACGAGCACCGGCAGGGCGAGCTGCGCGAAGCCGCTAAAGGCCGCGTCGCCGAGTTCGAACAGCGTCGCGGGCTCGAGCAGACTGCCGAGGAACGCCGCCGTCGCGAAGACGACGACGCCGGCGCGGGCGATCAGGTCCTCGCGCCGGGCCGAGGCGTCGCGCTCGAGGTACGGGCGGTAGATGTCACGGGTGAAGTACGACGACCCCGAGAGCAGCATCGAGTCCGAGGAGGACATCATCGCGGCCATCGCGCCCGCGATGACCAGCGCGGCGAACCAGATCGGCGTGTACTCGGCGAGTACCGCCGGGAGGACGTTCCCGCCTTCGGGAACCGTCACGTCGAGCCCCCGGGCCCACGCGCCGAGCATGAACGCGGGCACGAACAGCGCCACGCAGAGGATCGGCCACAGCGCGAACGACCGCTTGAGCACCGTCCGCGAACCGGCCGCGAAGAACCGCTGGTTGACCTGCGGAAACATCGCCACCCCGAAGGCGATCACGATCGCCGTCGAGAGCATCCACTGTGGCGTGTAGTGGTCGCTGCCGAGCGCGAGGTACTGGGCCGCCTCGGCCTCCAGCGCGGCGGGCGCCGCCCGCGGCCCGCCGACCGCGGCGAGCACCCAGACCATCGCGATCCAGGTGGTGACGAGCATGAACAGCCCCTGCAGCGTGTCGGTCCAGGCGATCCCCCGCATCCCGGCGACGACGACGTAGAGGATCATGAACGCCGTGATCAGTCCCGCGCCGGCGGCGTACGGGACCGTTCCGTCCGTCAGCGCCTCGAGCGCGGTGCCCGCGCCGGCCTGCTGGAGCATGACGTAGGGGAACAGCCACAGCAGGCTGATGCCGGCGACCAGGCCGCGCAGCCGCGTCGAGGCGAACCGGTCGCCGAGCATCTCCCCGAGGGTGACGTAGCCGTGCTCCCGTCCGAGGAGCCACTGCTTGTAGCCGACGACGTACCAGAGGATCGCGAAGATGATCCCGTCCATCAGCCCCATGACGAGCACCCACTCGGGACCCTGGCGGTAGGCGACGTTCGGCCCGGCGAAGAACGTAAACGCTGACAACAGTGTCGCGAACGTCGTAAAGAGAAGGACGACGGTACCCAGGGTCCGACTCGCCAGATAGAAGTCCTCGGCCGTCCGGTCGGTCAGCCGGTAGGCTACCAGGCCGACCGCGAGCGCGAGCAGGAGGTAGCCGACGATGATCCCCAACTGGAGCGTCGCGCTCACGGCGACTCACCCCCGACCGTTCCACCGTCGGTTTCGATGCCGATACCCCACGCACGTCTGGCGAAGTAGTGGAACACGACCGCCGCGAGCAGCATCCATCCGACGTGCCACCAGAGCCACAGCGGGACGCCGACGACCGTCGTCGCGGTTCCCCAGAGGAACCACGGGATCGCGAGCCCCGAGAGGACGATCGCGACGGCGGTCCAGCCGACGAGTTCCAGGCGACGCATGTTCGGAGGTTCGAGCCGACGTTGGTAACTGTTTCCCTTCAACCCAGACTATCGAAGACTATCTCCCATCGATCGGTCGCTCTCGAGATCGATCACGAAACGCCCGCCGAAGACGCCGAGAAACAGTCCCTTTCGTCACAGTGCCGGTGAGACGCAGCCTCGAGGCTTCTCGGGCCGTTTCTCGGCAAGCTAAAACCGCTCTTTCAGGTAGGAAAAGGAGTATAAGTGTTGGAGAGAAAACGAGTAGCGAATCCCATATGGCCCGTCTGTTTCCCTTCCGCTCGGAGACGTCCCCGCAGGAAGGGGCACCTCGCGTCGTCGACCTCGAGGGGGAGGACGCCGACGCGGTCTTTAGCGCCCTCTCCTCGACGACCGCCCGGGAGATCTACTCGCAACTCGACGACCAGCCCGGAACGCCCAGCGACGTCGCCGACGCGATCGACTCCTCGATCCAGAACGTTCGGTACCACCTCGAGAACTTAGAGGAGGCCGGCCTCGTCGAGGTCGTCGACACCTGGTACTCCTCGCGGGGGAACGAAATGAGCGTTTACGCGACGACCGACGGCCCGCTGATCGTCACCAGCGACGAGTCCAAAGCGAGTCAGTTGAAATCGGCGATCTCGCGGCTGATCGGCGGTATCGGAGCGCTAGCCGGCGGTAGTCTCCTCGTCCAGTACGGGCTCTCGAACTGGCTGATGCCCGGCCAGCGGGCGCGACCCGAAGGCGGTGCCGGCGGCGACGCAGCGGCCGTCGACGACCAGGCATCGGGCGACGAGTCGGCGGACAGATGGAACGGCGAAGCGGATGCCGATGCTGAAGCCGACGCCGACGGTGAGGCCGGAACTGACGACGCCGGCGACGACGTCGGCATCACGTCCCAGGAGGACGGCGCGGACGAAACCGAGGACGCCGAAGCCACCGGGGACAGTGGCGACATGGATGCGGCGGATGCACCCGATGCGGACGCGGACGCCGGCGGCGATCCGGACGTCTACGCGGACGACCCCGGAGCCTACAACGTCGACGATCCCGGCGTGTACGACGTCGACGCCGTCGCCGACGGCGGTGCGGACGCCATCTTCAACACGATCCCGCCGGGCGCGCTGTTCTTCCTCGGCGGACTCGTCGTGTTGCTCGCGGTGACCTGCTACTGGTACTGGTACCGGTACCGGCCGATGCACTGACAGATCGACCCCGTCGGACGACCCGACGCCTCGAGCGCGAATTTCCCCGGATGTCAACAGCTATTTGCCCGTCACGATTCTATCTTACATAAACCGATCTCGCGCGCGACCGCGCCTCTCGCGTCGCTGCCCCTCTCGGGGACGGATCTCCAATGGAAGACACCTCGAAATACCTCATTCACGCGGACGTCACGGCTGACGGGGTCGTCGAGCGGAGCGACGTCGTCGGCGCTATCTTCGGCCAGACGGAAGGCCTGCTCGGCGACGAACTCGATCTCCGGGACCTCCGCCAGTCCCAGAAAGTCGGTCGTATCGACGTCGAAATAGCGAGTACCGCGGGCCAGTCCCACGGCCACCTCACCATCGCGACCAGCCTCGACAAGGTCGAGACCGCGACGCTGGCTGCTGCCCTCGAGACGATCACCCGGGTCGGGCCCTGTCGGGCCGACCTCGAGGTCACCGAAATCGAGGATGTCCGGGCCGCAAAGCGCAAGGAGGTCGTCGAGCGTGCGAAGGAACTGCTCGAGACCGGATTCGACGACAGCGTGATGAGTTCCGAGGAGATCCTTGCGGAGGTCCGCCAGCACGTCCGCGTCGAGGACATCACCGAGTACGAGGGGCTCCCTGCCGGCCCGCGGGTGAGCGACAGCGACGCGATCATCGTCGTCGAGGGCCGCTCCGACGTGGTCACGCTGTTGAAGTACGGCATCAAAAACGCCATCGCGGTCGAGGGGACGAACGTCCCGGACGCCGTCGCGGAACTCACCCGTCACCGGACCGTGACCGCCTTCCTCGACGGCGACCGCGGCGGAGACCTCATTCTCGAGGAACTGGCCCAAGTCGGCGACGTCGACTACGTCGCGTTCGCGCCGTCGGGCGAATCCGTCGAGGACCTCGACCACCACCAGCTGTTCACCGCGCTCCGGAACAAGGTGCCATACGACACCGTTTCGGGACTGAACGAGCCCCGGGAAGCCATCGCGGCCACCGACGGGAGCACGACGCCGGCTCCGACCACAGGTGAAGCGGATGCGGAGCCGTCGAGGGCCGAATCGACGCGTTCGGCGGAGGGGACCGCCGACGGCGAGACGGAGGCCAACACGGAGTTCGCCACCCCGACCTCCCGCCAGCCGTCGACGGTCGGTGCTCGCCACGGCGGCGACGCATCGGTCGGCTCCGAGAGCGGCGTCCACGAGGACCGATCGTCGATGGAGACGACGGAGACGACGGAAACGACGGAAACGACGGAGTCGCCGGCTGGTACCGAGGACGAAGGAAAGGCGGATGACACGGTCGAGACGACACCCGAAACCGTCTACGGACACGCGAACGAGGTCGTTCGGGACGGCACCGATCGGGTCCGGTTCCTGGACGCCGACGGTGACGCCCTCGAGGAGGCGGACGCGAACGACGCGTATGACGCCCTGGACGACCTCGAGACGGTTCCGACGACGGTGCTCCTCGATGGTATCCTGAGCCAGCGGCTGCTCGATCTGGCGGCGGACCGCGGGGTCGATCGCATCGTCGCCCGTTCGCTGGGACAGTTCACGAAGCGGCCGACGAGCGTGCGGATCCACGCGGTCGACGACATCGCTGCGGAGGCGCCGGCCACGGGCGGCGACTCCGACGACGGCTGACGCGAACCGCTACCGCTGTGTCACCTGTTCGCTCGTGACTCGAGAACCGTTCGCCTACCGATTCCGGTTCGAGAGGTTGATAGCTCGTCGGGATCGACCGCCGACTATGTCACCACCACCGGCGGCGGCATGGCTGTTTCTCGGCGCATGGATTCTCATGACGTTCGCGGTGACGAACGCCGCTGGCGGGACGCAGCGACGGTCGCTCGAGGAGCGGCCGGTTCGGACGCCCTCCAGCGAGGACCGAGACCCGGCGACGTCCCCGAACTCGAACTCGAACTCGAACTCGAGCGAGTGCACGGGCCAACGACGCTCCGGGGAGGGTGTCGGGAGGCCGGCGGACGACTGACGACTGGGGATCGGCGACTGGCGACTGGGGATCGGCGACTGGGGATCGGCGACTGGCGACTGACAACTGAGCGGAAGCAACGCGCACGACTGCTCGTCACCCGAACGCCGCGAACGAGACGACGAGCAGCGCGGCGACCACCGCGCCCGACAGCGTCGCCAGGAAGTTCACGCTCTGGTTGCCGAGCAGCCGTCCCTCGAGCGTCGCCCCGAGGAGGCTGTCGACGGTCATTCCGACGAAGCCGGCCGCGACCACGATAGCCGCGCCGACGGTATCGACCTCGGGGAACAGCCAGAAGGAGATCCCGGCCACGACAGTCGCGCCCGCGAGACCGGCCAGTTCCCCCTGCCAGGTGACGCCGCCGTCGGTCCCCGGTTCCACGGGCTCTAAGGTCGTGATCAGCCGAGGCGTCTCGAAGACGCTCCCGATTTCGCTCGAGAGCGTGTCGCTCATCGCGGTCGCTACCGAGCCGGTGAAGGCGAACAGGAACAGGTGTGGGTCGGGATCCGCGGGCAGCAGCGTCGCCGAACTGGCGGCGTATCCGAGCACGGCGGCGAGCGCGACGGCAGCGTTCCCCAACACGTTGCCGCTGCCGCGTGCGCCGTCGTTGTCCTCGGCGACGCCGAGGTCCCGTTTCCGCTCGTAGCGGAATTTCGTCGCGAGGCCGCCGATCCCGAAGAACGAGATGAGGACGACGAACCAGCCGTACCCCCCGAGAACGATCGTCAACAGCCCCAGGAGGACGCCGGTGAGCATCCCCGCCACGGAGGCGGTCTCGAGCGCGTAGGAGACGTACCCGAGCGCGACGGTGACCGCGAGGGCGGCGACGATCTCGACGGCCCCGAGTGCCGGCTCGAGTTCCGCGAGCAGCCACAGGAGGAGGCCGACCGAGAGCATGACCACGGGGTCGTCGTAGAGCAACAACACGGTGCGCAGCAGGGCGGCGAGGAGCGCGCCGCTGGCCGCGAGGAAGACGACCCGTGGGAGCGCCGATTCGACGGCTGCGACGGACGCGTCGACCGCGAGGGTTCCGGACTGACCGACGACGCCTGCGGCCGTCGCCGCGACCGAGAAGCCGATCACGTGGGCCACGTCGTCGTCCGTTCGCAGGCGGACGGCCTGCTCGCCGAGGTTTCCGTAGCCGACGAGGAAAACGGTCCCGACGAAGATGGCCGTCGACATCGCGGTCCCGACTGCGAGCAGCCCCAGGGCGACGCCCGCGAGGACGAACGTGAGCAGGCCGTAGAGGCGCCCGTCCTCGTAGTCCCCCGGGTAGGCGAGGAGATCGAAGAGGGGCCCGTCGGTGACGACGAACGCGCCGAGCAACAACGCAGCGGCGAGTGCCCCCGCCACCTCGGGTCCGAAGAGCGGAACGGCAAGCGACAGCGTACAGAGTGCCGCGAAGACGCCGGCTCGCCGAACGGGTGCTGTCACGATATCGGTCTCTTTCTGTCGGCTTTACTTGAAGGTTCCCGAACTCGTATCGACCGGGTTTTCGGGCGACAGCGCCGTCCTGTCGGGGCTTTCTGTCCTGACTACGAGGGCAGATTCACACGCTCGAGTGCGCCGAGTGCGCCGAGAGCGTCGAGGCCGGAGTCGAGTGGCAAAGAACGTAACGCGTATGATACCGGGCAGGATATCCGGCGGTGTGGGTCTGTACGAACGCTACCTCGCCCTCCGGATTCGCCGCCACGAGGCCGATCCCCCCGACCACGTCGCTCTGGTCATCACCGAACGCGACCTGCTCGAGGACGGGGCCTACGGGACGCTGGCGGACTTCTTCGAGTGGGCGACCGAGTACGCCTCGCTGGTGACCGTCTACGTGAGCGTCCTCGACTCCGAGGCGGTCCCCGCCCTGCGGCGCGAACTCGAGACGATCGACGCCCCGCGGGAGGTGGCCGTTCGTGGCCCCGACGACCGGGCGCCCGCGGACGCGCCGATCCGGGTCGGGATCGGGCTGGGTGGCAAACACGAGTTTACCAGTGCAGTGCGGACGCTGGCGGAAAGCGTCGACGAGGGCACCCTCGAGCCCGAGGAGATCGACGACGAGGCGGTCGAACAGCACCTCGTCTTCCCCTCCGAGCCCGATCTCGTCATCAAGACCGGCGCGGAGCGACTCTCCGATTTCATGATCTGGCAGTCGGTTTACTCGGAACTGTACTTCACCGACGTCAACTGGCGGGACTTCCGCAAGCGGGACTTCCTGCGGGCGGTTCGGGAGTACTGTAACCGGTCGCGGCGGTTCGGGCGCTAGTCGATCCTCGACCCGGCGTCGTGCCCCGACGTCGTGCCCCGACGTCACTTCGCGGTGACGTACGTCAGGAACGCCAGCGCGACGGTCTGGAAGGCCCGAAGGGTTGCGACCGACTGCTGGACGCCCGGCGAGTCGGCGTAGAGCATCCCGCTGCTGAAGAAGAAATAGATCGCGACGATGTTCTCGAGCAGCATCGCGACCCCGAACACGGCCAGCCCTGCGGTCATCTCGGAACCGAAGGTCCGGTAGTTTCGGATCCAGATGACCGTCAGCACCGCAAGGAGGAGTACGTTCGCTCCCGAGAGGAGGGTCGCGACCATCAACCAGGGACCCATCGCGGTCTCCATTCACATCGCCTCCAGGACGGTTTCGAACTCCTCGCGGTGTCGCTCGAACCGGTCGGTGAGGAAGTACAGTTTCCCGTACTCGTCGCCGCCGGACTCGATCACGTCGTGTTCCTGTAGCATATCGAGGTGGTGTCTTATCGTGTTGTAATCGACGTCGAGGCACTCCGCGAGTTGATTGGCGTTCCGGGGTCGCTCGTCGAGGGCGGCGATGATGCGTGCACGGTTCTCACCGCCGCGGGTTCCGACGAGGAGGTACCAGAGTGCCTTCTCCATCCGTGCGTGCCCTCGTAACGAGGCACTATGAGTCCGGCGGTCATCCGTTTACCGTCCTGCTGACCCACCCCGTTGCGCCGCTGGGGAACGCCTCCGATCGCTCCTCGGGTTGGAGCTCCCCCTCGCCGTCGGTCGCCCGTACCACGACCTCGTGGCTCCCGTCCGGGTCGAACACGTAGCGCCACTGCCGCCACACGTCGTCGCCCGGAAGCGGTTCCGAGAGCTCGGCGTCCTCCCAGCTGTCGCCGCCGTCCGTCGACACCTCGACGCGTTCGATGCCGCGGGTCCCCGCGTAGGCGTGGCCAGCCACCTCGATCGTCCCGTCGTCCAGCACGGTGTCGCTCCAGAGTTTGGCGACCGTGTTCACCGGGCCGGTGCCGTGCCAGCCACGCTGCTCCCAGTAGCCGTCCATCTCCTCGTTCAGCAGTTCGATCTCCTGGAGCCACTTGACGTTCGTCTCTCCCCAGTGACCCGGGATCAGCACGCGAACCGGGTAGCCGTGGGACTGGGGGAGCGACCGCCCGTTCATTCCCCACGCGAGGAAGCCGTCCTCGAGGGCTTCGATCGGGAACTGGACGAAGTAATCGTCCGCCGCGTGGAGCATCGCACACCCGCACTCGCCTTCGGGGTCGGCCTCCTCGAGGAGCGGCTCGATCGGCGTTCCGGTCCAGACGGCGGTGTCTAGCTTTTCGCCGTTCAGGTCCTCGCCGACGCACCGGAGGGTCACGAACCGGCGCTCGGTCGGCATCTGCGTCAACTCGTCGAACGTGATCGTGGTGTCGTCGCCGACCTCCCCGGTGACGGTCATCGACCAGTCGTCGGGCGAGAGTTCCGGATCGAACTCCGCGATGTCGACGTTGTAGAACTCGTCGAACGTACTCACGAGCCCCGGGACGTCGCCCTCGATGTCGAGGGCGTTCGCCTCGGCTTGCTCCATCATCGTGGTGTCCTCGTCCCCGTCGTCCGTCGTTTCGCTCACGCTTCCCCCCTCGATCTCCTCGAGGGGTTCGCCGCCGGCGGTGTCGTCGTCGGCAGTCAGTCGACGGAAACCGAAAGCCGTGGCGAGGAAGGCCAGCGCGCTCACGCCCGAAACGAGTGCGCGCCGCCGCGACGGGTCGTGTTCGGGAGCGGCGACGGGCGTCGCACCGAGGGCGGTAAACGCCAGCACGGGCACCCCGACACCGAGCGCGAGCAGCGGCTCGGCCGTGATCGAGGCCGTCAGCCCCCACGCGGCGACGCCGGCCAGGCCGACGCCGACCGCCGGTCGGTCCAGTCGCCGAGCGACGCGGAGTCCCAGGACTGCGACGCCGGCCAGCAGCCCGACCGCGATGGCGAACGAAAGCGCGATGTGGAGGAGATGCGCCCGTTCGCCGACGTTCTGTATCATCCAGGCGACGATCGGGCCCGGCGTGGCCCTGACGACGGCGTCGTCGATCGGGGCGACCAGGAACTCGCGGGAGTAGCCCGTCACCGCGTAGGAGCCGGCGACGCCGGTCAGGCCGGCGAGGGCCGCGAAGACGACCTCCTCGCGGGATGGAGCGGTCGTCATCGGGTCACCTCATTCCCCCGGAGACCACGGGGCAGTTGACGGTCGCGGTGTCGGTCTCGAGGACGGTCACATCGGTCGCCGACTCGAGGTCAGAAACGTCCCCGAACTCCTCGTTATCGTAGACGCTGACCGTCCACAGCGGCGAGTACCCCTCGTCCTCCGGGAGCGAGGCGGCGACGTTGTGGGTCTGTTCGCTCATCTCCTCGGTCATGAACCCGGGCTGTGGCCCGCCGCCGTCCTCGTCTGGGTTCACGTCGAACGAGACGTAGATCGGCGAAGTCGGAACGCCGTCGGAGCCGTTACCGTCGCGTCCCAGACAGCCTGCCAGTGTGATATCCGTCGTACCACTGACGCTCTGTCGGAGCCGTCGCCGCGTCGTATCGGTCTCGAACATACCGACTGAGCGGACGGGAACACCGGGAAAGTAGATTTTTCAAGAACCGGTCCAACTCCCACCGGTCTCGGCCCACATTCGTTCTAGATTTCGTCCGGATTCGTGCGGCTTCGACGGGGGTCGTTCGCCCGCACCCGGCGCTCGTGACGGTTCCCGCCGTCGCCCGCGCGAGCCCACGGCCACCAATACGCTCGCGAGCAGTACGGGGGAGCGGCCTCCGTTCGCCGCGCTCGAGTCGCTCGGGGCCTAATGATCGGTCGGGCGAACCGTCCGATCTCCTCGCGGCCGACAGCCCGTTTTTCACTCCAGGAGCCGACGACCGACCAACGACAGCACGACGGTTGCTGTCGCCGCGGCGACTGCGACGATGCCGAATCCCGGAACGTCGTCGGCCGGTTCCTCCGCCGTTTCGCCGGCCCCTGGTTCCGTCGGCGACCGATTCTCGGTACCGTCGTTCGTCCCGTCCGCTTTCCCGTCGCTATTCTCGGCTGCGGGAACTACGGCGGCCGGCGATCCGATCGGGTAGGTCGACTCGACCGCAGCGTGTTCGCGCTCGAGGTGGACGTGGATCTCCTCGTCGACCGGCAGGGCCGGTCGGCCGTTTTCACCGGGAATCCGCAACGTTTCGGTCGAACGGTCTGGTTTCGGCTCGAGGCCCGCGCTGTAGTACAGTTGCTCCCGATCCGGACCGGTCACCAGGATCGCTCCGCCGTGGGAGGTCCCGACCTCGAGGGTCAACTCGCGGGCCGGTTCGCCGTCGACGGTCGTTTCGGTTACCTCGTCTACCTCGACGGACGCCCACGGCTCCCGTACGACCCCGGCATAAGAGTCGACGACGTCACCATCGTAGTGTAACTCGAGTTCGTACTCGGATCCGGGTTCGACGTCGTCGAGGTCCGCCGAGAACCCGTGGTGGTCGGACCAAGGGACCGACGTCACGGGAACGGTGCGGGTCTCCGTTCCGTTCTCGCCGTCGAGCTCGAGGCGGATCTCGGGTTCGTCGTCCCCGTCGCCGGGGACGTTGATTTCGACCTCCCGTCGCAGTTCTTCGGTCGGGAGCGGGTCGCCGCTCGAGAGATGGAGCACGTCGGCTTTCGACCCGTAAAATTCCACGGCCTCGTCCATCGGGTACGGCCTGTGCGTCGACCCGAGCGCGATCCCGTACCTGTCTCGGTACGAGACGGACCCATCGGCGGCAGCCGGGATCGCGGGATCGACGACGAGGTAGGTCACGCTCGCGTTTCGATACGCTGTGGTGTTTTCGGGTCCGAGCCGTCTCTCGGTCGGGAGCGTTTCCGGAGTGAAGTTCGTCTGGAAGAGGCGAAGGCCGCCCTCGCTCTCCTCCTCGAGCGAGTCGAAAAACCGCTCGGTAGACGACGTCCCCGCGTCCGAACCGTCGGAGTCGTTGGCCGGTTCGTGGTGGGACGCCAACCGCTCGTCGTCGATCGCCACGACCAGCGTCTCGCGCTCGAGCATCACGGTCGCGTTTTCGATCGATCCGTCCGCTATTTCACGTTCGATGTCGTCGGCGCTTTGCAGGTCCTCGCCGTCGACGTCCGCTGCGCGATAGAACGTGACGGACGCCGACGCGTTTGCCTCGGTCGTATCGGCGGTTGCAGTCCCGGCAGGACTGGCAACGGCAGGAACCGGTCCGAGAATTACGACGGCGGCGAGACCGAGCAGGAGGACGACCGCGGCCTGGAGGGCGGGGTTACGCATGGTCGATAATTCCTCCCTGCTGATATAATAGTCCGGGCTTCTCGAGCGCGGCCGGCCACTGCGCCGTCAATCCGTCAGTCGGCGATCGGTTCGCCCTCGAGGTCGCCGTCCTCGCCGACCGGGAACTCGTCCTCGGCGGGCCGTTCGCCGGTCGGCAGCGAGTCCCGGAACCGGTCGACGACCGAGCGGGCCTCGGGGAGTTCCGTGTCGCTCAGCGCGCCCAGCAGGGCGAGCGCCCGACGCGCCCGCGTGCGCCGCCAGGACTCTTCCCGGTGCTCGTAGGTGCGGATCCCCCGGAGGAAGTCAGCCTTCGAGAACTCGGGCCAGTAGGGGGTACAGAAGAAGACGGCCGCCTCGTTGCCGTTCGCGTGCCACGGCAGGAAGTTCGAGGTTCGCTCGTCGCCGCCGGTCCGGATGATCAGGTCGACGTCTCGGACCGGCTGGTCGTACAGCCGCCGTTCGATCGTCTCGACGTCGATCTCTTCGGGCTCGAGCTCGCCCGCATCGACTTCGGTCGCGACGTCGCGGGCGGCCTCGAGCAGCCGGGAGCGGCCGCCGTAGGCGAGGGCGATGTTGAGCACGAATCGGTCGTAGTCGCTGGTGCGCCGTTCGGCGTAGTCGACGGCCTCCTGGACGCGCTCGGGGAGCATCTCGATCTCGCCGATCGCGCGGATCCCGACCTCGTTCTCGTGGACCCGGTCGGCGTCGGCGAACTCGCGGAGTTTCTCACAGAGGAGGTCGAACAGCTCTTCGTTCTCCTCGTCGGGCCGTTCGAAGTTTTCCGTGGAGAAGGCATACAGCGTCAGTTCTTCGACGCCGACGTCCTGGCACCACTCGAGGACGCGCTCGGTCGTCTGTGCCCCCGCACGGTGGCCCTCGGGGGCGTCGCCGCCCCGCCGACGGGCGTACCGGCGGTTTCCGTCCTGGATCACCGCGACGTGGGTCGGTGCACCGGAGATCTCTCTCGAAAGGACCCGCTCGTAAATCGCGTCGGCGCGCTGACGGAGCCACCGCTTCATCGGCCGAAAGGAAGGGACCGACGACTATGTGTTTTGCGTGTTACTTTCCGCCAATGAGACGGGTCGACAGGGTCATTGCGGTACGTACGCGGTGTCCGTGTCGTGGTCGACGATCGCTGGCAGCCTCCCGGGGCCGGTAATACACCCGTCATACGGCCCACAACCCCCTGGATCGAATCGTGACGGCTATCCGTGCGGCGGTTCTCGTATCGACAATGCCAGACACGATCGACGACGACCTCTATCAGCGGACGAAGGCACTGCTCGAGCCCGGCGAGATCGATCTCAACGGCGCGATCGTCCACACCGACTATGACGGGCAGGACGACGTCAAGATGATGCAGGCGACGATCGACGTCGGGGACGTCATCGCCGAACACTCCGGCTACGATCCGACCGACTGTTTCGTCTACTCGGGCAACGACGACCCCGATTTCTCCTCCAACCAGCACCAGGGGCTCACCCTCGACGACGAGGAGTTCGTCTGGGAGTGTCAGCAGCTGCTGCGCGAGGGGAGCTTCGACATCGTCGTCTACTACCGGGCCAGCGCGGACCACGAGGCGATCCTCGAGGACGTTCGCGAGATGGGCTTCGACGTGACTGGCGTCGAGGGCGACTGAGGACGGACAGCCGTCTCCCACGCCGCTGGAGTCGCCGGGCCGTTTTTAGGTACCGCCTCCCGAGGGGCGCGTATGGACACGGACGTCGCCCTCGGCGAGCGCGAGCGGGCGGTCGTCAACGCCTTCCAGGGCGGGTTCCCGGTCGCGCCACGGCCGTTCGAACCCGCTGCAGCCGCCCTCCGGGACCGGGGTGTCGACGTCTCCGCGGGGGAGTTACTCGAGACGATCCGCTACTTAGAGGAGCGGGACGTCCTCTCCCGGTTCGGGCCGCTGATCGACGCGGAGGCGATCGGCGGGACCGCAGTCCTGGCCGCGACGTCGGCACCCGACGACAGGGTCGACGAGATCGCGGAGACGATCAACGCCCGCCGCGAGGTGGCCCACAACTACGAACGCGATCACCCGGAACTCAACCTCTGGTTCGTCGTCTCGGTCGCGGACGCGGACCGCGTTCCGGAGGTGCTGGCCGGGATCGAGGCCGAGACCGGCCGCGAGACGTACGCGATGCCCAAGCGACGGGAGTTCGAACTCGAGGCGCGGTTTCCGGTCGACGGGCCGCTGTCGGACGAGTCGCTCGAGATCGGTCCGGGGGCGGACGAGCCCAGTCCGGGCGCGTCGCCCGCGGACGCCTCGAGCCCCCTCTCGCCTGCGGAACGCGACCTCGTTCTCGAGGTACAGGACGGACTGCCGCTCTCGGAAACACCCTACGCGGACGTCGCCGCCGCCGTCGACCGCGACCCGGACTGGGTTCGCGAGACGATCCGACGGTTCGACCGCGAGGGGAAGATCCGCCGGGTGGGCGTCGTGCCGAATCACTACGCGCTCGGGTACACGGTAAACGGGATGACGGTCTGGGACGTCCCCGACGACCTCGTCTCCGAGGTCGGGTCGGCCGTCGCGTCGCTTCCGTTCGTCACCCACTGCTACGAGCGGCCGCGCCACGAGGGCGTCTGGTCGTACAACCTCTTCGCGATGGTCCACGGTCGCTCCGAAGGGGAGTGTCGACGGCGGATCGAGCGTGTCCGCGAGACCGTCGCCGAGTACGACGACGTACGCGAGGACGACTGGGAGACGCTCTTTTCAACGCGAATCTTGAAGAAGACGGGGATTCGACTGACCGAACGCGTCGAAGCGAACACGCGACCCGACACGACATGATCCCCCTCGGCCACGACTTCACTGACGCGACGGTGCTCGTCTTCGGCGGCGGCCAGGTCGGCGCGCGGAAGGCCCGCCGGTTCGCTCGCGAAGCGGAGGTGATCGTCGTCAGCCCGGCGTTTACGGACGCGTTCGAGGTGTTGGAGAGGGGGGACGGCGGTACCGATCGCTCAGGTACCGTCCGCCGTATCCGGGCCGCACCCGATCCCGACGACGTCGGCGACTGGCTCGAGCGGACGACTCCGGCCCTCGTCGTCGCGGCGACCGACGACGAGCCGCTCAACGACGCGATCGGGGAGGCCGCGCGCGAGCGTGGCGCGCTCGTGAACAGAGCCGATCGATCCGGAACGGGCGACGGCGATCCCGGGCGCGTCGTCGTTCCGGCGACGGTCAGGGAGGATCCCGTCGTCGTCGCGGTCGCCACCGGCGGGACCGCCCCCGCCGCGAGGAGACCCTGGCGGGCGCCGGTGAGATGGCGACGCTCTGTGGAGAATTGCGGACGGAACTGCGATCGCGGGGGGTGGGGCCGGAGCGGCGACGGGAGGTGGTTACCGACGTCACCAGATCGCCGGAAGTTTGGACAACTTTACGTAGGGGAGACTCCAACCGCCAGCAAGTGATCGAGGACGTGCTCGGCGAGCAACTCGACGACACCGGAACGGGGACGGGAGGTGACCGGGAGTGACGGGTACCGGCGTCGTCAGCGCAGCGCGGGTCACCCACGACAGCGGTAGCGTCGACGACCTCGCGGACGCCAGCCCCGACGCGCAACGCGACGCGGTTGCCGACCTCTGCTCGCTGCCGGAGATCGACGAAGCGTACGTCCTCTCGACGTGTAACCGGGTCGAGGCCTACGTCGTCGGTCCCGACGCAGCGGTCGGACGGGCCGCACTCGAGGAGTTCTTCGCCCCCGTCGACGACGCCGCGATCGTCAGGACCGGCCACGACGAGAGCCTTCGACACCTCCTGCGGGTCGCGGCCGGCCTCGAGTCGGTCGTGCTCGGGGAAGACCAGATTATGGGCCAGGTCCGTGACGCCTACGAGGACGCTCGTGACGCCGGCGGGATCGGCCCGATGCTCGACCCCGCCGTCACGAAGGCGATCCACGTCGGGGAGCGTGCCCGCACCGAGACCGAGATCAACGAAGGCGTCGTCTCCCTGGGTTCGGCGGCGACGCGACTCGCCGCCAAGGAACGCGACCTTGAGGGTGCGGACGCGCTGGTCGTCGGCGCGGGCGAGATGGGACGGCTCGCCGCGCGGAGCCTCGCCGACGCCGGCGTCGCGCAGTTGTCGGTCGCGAACCGGACGCTGGCGCGAGCCGAAGCGCTCGCGGAGAAACTGGCGGGCGACGCCGACGACGACGGGTACGGGGACGAGGACACCGAAACCAGCGCACTTTCCCTCGAATCGGTGCCGTCGGCCGCACCCGAAGCCGACATCGTCGTCGCGGCGACGGGAAGCGACGAACCGGTGATCGAACCCGGACATCTCTCGGATTCGGAACCGACGGCGGAGGCGGAGGCGGAGACGGAGGCCGACGTCGAACGCGTCGTCGTCGACCTCGGCCAACCCCGCGATGTCGCGCCCGCCGCGGCCGACCTCCCGACGGTGGCCGTCTACGACCTCGACGACCTCGAGTCGGTCACCGAACGGACCAGACGGCAGCGGGCCGAGGCGGCCCGCGAGGTCGAGGGGATCGTCGAACGGGAGTTCGACCTCCTCCTCGAACAGTACAAGCGGGCGCGGGCCGACGAGGCCATCGCCGCGATGTACGAGTCCGCCGAACGGATCAAGCAACGCGAACTCGAGAAGGCGCTGTCCAGGCTCGACGACGACCTCTCTCCCTCCCAGCGCGAAGTCGTCGAGTCGATGGCGGATACGCTGGTGTCCCAACTGCTCGCCCCGCCGACGACGAGCCTGCGGGAGGCGGCGGCCGAGGACGACTGGGAGACGATCCACACCGCCCTACAGCTGTTCGATCCGCACTTCGGCGACGACGTCGAGGTCGCGGCCCTGCTCGACGCGGGTGCGAACGCGATGGAGTCGGAGGGCGAGGCCGAGACCGCGGGCACGGACCTCATCCACGTGACCGACGACGATTGATACGAACGACCCCGACGCGTTGTCGGTTCTGACGGCTGTTTCCTGCCGGTTCGACTTAATTGTCGGCCGGGACGACCTTGGCATAATCGTTATCTGGTTGGCTTGCGTTGACACGGATATGGCCGACCTACTCTCAGACGACGAGATCGACGCACAACTACCCGACGAGTGGACTCGAGACGGCGACGAAATCGTCCGTACCTACGAGTTCGACGACTACCTTCACGGGGTCAATTTCGCGCAGATGGTCGGCGAGATCGCGGAATCGCAGTTCCACCACCCGGAGATCGTCATCCGGTACAAGGAGGTCGAGATCCGGCTGACCTCCCACGAGGAGGGTGGCATTACCGATCAGGACGTCGAGATGGCCGAACTGATCGAGTCCGAGCGCGAGGCCTGAGCGGCGACGGGAACCGTTCGAGGGGGCTCGAGGGAAGTCCCCGTCGCGACCGGGCGATGCCGGCGAAACGCACACCCGCACCGATCTAGTACACTGTACCCATGCACGCCAGCTACGTCTTCCGCGTCACCGTCCGCCTCGAGAGCGAAGCGCCGTCGGTCTCGATCGATCCGGCGTCGGCCCGGACCGAACTCACCGTCCACCGGGATGCGCCCGAACCGGGGGCCGACGGCTGGCTGTTCTTCCGGACCACGCTCTGGCGGGGCGACGTCGCCGACGAGGAGTACGCGCGACGGCTCGCGGCCGAGTGGCTCGGCGGCGACGACGCCGACCCGGCGGGGACCGACGCCGCAGGCGGGCTCCCCTTCGAGGTCGAATCCGTCGCCTTCAGCGAACTCCGGACCGACGAGGCCTACTACGAGGCGTTCAAACGCGAGATCGCGGCCGATCTCGAGACGTTCAACGCCGAGCACGTCTCGGAAGTGCTCTCGAAGTATCTCGGCTCGAGCATCCGGGTGACCGACGGCTCGTGATCGACGGCAGTGCCCTCGATCGGTACACATAAACTTCGCAAACCCGTAGCTGTGTGTCCCGATGGTCTCCGAGTACGATTTCTGGCTGCTCGACCTCGACGGCACGCTGGTCGACGTCGAGTGGTCGTACACCCGCGACGTGTTCGACCGGGTCGGTGACCGGCTCGGATACCGCTTCAGCGACCGCGAGGCCGAGATCATCTGGAACGGGCTCACCGGCTCCCGGGACCACCAGCTCCGCGAGTGGGGGCTCGATCCCGGGGAGTTCTGGGAGGCGTTCCACGCCGAGGAGGACCCCTACGTCCGGGCCGAACAGACCTTCCTGCACGAGGACGCCGAGTTCGTCGGCGACCTCGAGGAACCCGTCGGCCTGGTCACGCACTGCCAGGAGTTCCTCTGTGAACCCGTCCTGGACGAACTCGGCATCCGCGACTGGTTCGACGCCCGGCTTTGCTGTACCGAGGAGACGGGCTGGAAGCCGGACCCGACGCCCGTCCAGCGGGTCATGAACGACCTCGGCGTGGGCCACAATGGCCACCGCGGCGTGCTGGCGGGTGACGGTGCCTGCGACGTCGGCGCGGCCTGGAACGCCGGACTGGATGCCATCCACGTCGAGCGGATCGGCCACGAACGGCGCGGCCAGTGCGTGCTCGGAGACTACCGCGTCCGCTCGTTCGACGAACTCGACCACCCCTACTTCGCGTGAGCTACGGCGGTCGACTCGCCGACTCGAGTTCGTCGTTGACCAGCGTTTCGTAGGCGCGTCGGAACCGCTCCGACAGTGCCTGGTGTGAAATGCCGAGTTCGTTCGCCAGCTCCTCCATCGACACCTGGCGCGGAATCTCGAAGTAGCCGTACTCGAGCGCAGCCTCGAGGGCTTCCCGCTGTTCTGGGGTCAGCCGGCTGTCGACCTCCGATTGCTCCGGGACGTCGCTAACCCGCCGGAGGTCGGCGTCGATCCCTCGGTCGACGAGGCGGTCGTACCCTTCACAGAGCCCGTCCCGGTCGGGAAACCGGACTTTCATCTGCCACCAGCCGTTCGATCCCCAGGCCTCGAGCAGCGAACTCCCGTCGACGAGCAACTCGTCGTAGAGCCTGTTCAGCCCCTCGTTCTCGGCGAACCGGACGTCGAACAGCAGTCGCTGGTCGGTCTCGACCAGCAGTTCGGACGACCGGACCGACGGATCGACGTCGAACGCCCGTTCGATCCGCTCGCGACCGACGTCGGTGACCCAGAGGGACGGCCGGTTCTTCGAGACCGACGACTCGAGTTCGACCGTCACCTCGGGGGCGCGCTCGAACGTCTCCTCGAGCGTCGTGTCCGCGGCCGATAGGCGGAGTTCCGCTATCGTCGACATCACGACACGTACACCGCCGAGGACCAAAAATCGCTTTTCACGGCCTGTTAACCGTCAGGGATTCCGACGGGTCCGACGAGGGACCTACTCGAGAGTCGATTCCAGCGCCCGCTCAAGTTCGCGTACGCCCGCTTTCTCGACGCGGTCGGGGTTCGCGAGGACGCGCACCCGCTGGTCGCCGAGGGGGACGAACTCGAGGTCGAGTCTGTCCGCGGTTTCGGCGAGCCCGAGGCCGGCGTCCGCCTCGCCGGCGATGACTTTCCGGGCCGGGCTCTCGTGGGCCCGCAGCGCGACCTGGAACCCGTCGATCGCTTCGACGACCTCGTGTCTGTCGACGTCGCGTTCCTCGGCGAGATCGGCGACGGCCGCCCCGAGGCTCGCGCGTAGCCCGGAGTCGGTCGTCCGATTGACGAAGCGGAGGTCGCGGTCGACCAGGTCCGCGATCCCCGAGACGTCGTCGGGGTTGCCGGGCGGCACGAGCAGCCCCCACTCGCGCTTCCAGCCGCCGAGCGCGTCGGCGTCGACCTCGCTCTCGCGCTCGATCGGACCGGCGACGACGGCCACGTCCGGAACGCCCTCGCGGAGCCGCCGGAGCGCCGGCCGGGAGCCGACCGAGAGATACCGGGGGTTCTCGAGGCGGTCGAGCAGCCGGTTCAGCGTCGGATCGTCTTCGCCGACGCCGAGCAGGGTCGGCGGCCGGACGTCCGGCGAGAACAGCCGGATCGTTACGGACTCGCCGGCCTCGAGGTAGTCGGTCGCGGGGTCGACTTCGACGACGCCATCGGCCTCTGCGAGGCTGGTCGTCGCGCCGCTTCCCTTGTCGACGGGGTAGACGAGCGTCTCGCCGTCGCCATCGGACACGACACCGACCGGCATCAGCCGGAGTCGGCCCTCGCCGTACCGCTCCTCGACGGCCATCCGGCCCTCGAGGGTGGCCGCCTCGGGCTCCGGAAGCCCCGCGGCCGCGCGGATCGCCGGCGCGACGAAGGTCCGGAACACCATCATCGCGGAGACGGGGTAGCCCGGGAGGCCGACGTAGGCGGAGTCCTCGAGGCGACCGACCAGCATCGGCTTGCCGGGTTTGACGGCGACCCCGTGAAGCAGGAGTTCGCCGCCCTCCTCGATCACGTCGTAGATGACGTCGACCGCGCTGGCGCTGGTCGACCCGGAGGAGAGCACGAGGTCACACTCCCGGGCGGCCTCCCGGAGGACGCGCTCCATCTCCTCGCGGTCGTCGCCGGCGTGGGGGTAGAGGACGGCCTCGCCGCCGGCGTCCTCGACGCCCGCGGCGATCGTGTAGCTGTTGACGTCGTAGATCTCGCCGCGGGCGCTGTTCACGTCGTCGCCGGGGCGGACGAGTTCGTCACCCGTGGAGACGATTCCGACCCGCGGCCGTGCCCGGACGGGAACCTCGTCAATCCCGAGCGCCGACAGCAGGCCGATGTCGCGGGGCGTAATCCTCGTTCCGGGCCCCAGCGCGCGCTCGCCTGCGGCCACGTCCGCACCGGCGAACATGACGTTGTCCCCGGGGGCGACCGACGTCCGCACCAGTACGTCCGACCCCTCCGTGTCGGTCCGCTCGACGGGCACCATCGCATCCGCACCCGCGGGCATTACCGCTCCCGTCGAGATTTCGACGGCCTGTCCCTCCTCGAGGTCGGCGTCGGGTTCTTCGCCGGCGTGTACCTCGCCGACCACCTCGAGGCGCGCGGGGTCGGCCTCGTCGGCCCCGAACGTGTCCCGCGCTCGCAGCGCGTAGCCGTCGAGGCTCGCCCGATCGAACCCCGGAACGTCCAGTTCTGCGTCGAGGCGGGCGGTGAGCACCCGCCCGCGGGCGTCGGCGAGCGACACCCGTTCGACGCCGCCCTCGAGCGACAGCGAGTCGATTGCCTCCCGCGCTTGTGCGGGGGAGGCGAGGTCGCGAAACTCCTTGCGGTCCATACCGTCCCCTTCGGGACGGGGGGCTAAAAACGTCGTTCGACGCCGCCGTCGGCACCCTCGAGGGGACGTCACTTCCCGCTCGCTCTCTGGCCGCGAAGTTCGTTTCCGGGCCGGAGCCGGGCCCGGCCCCGACCATGGGAGACACCCCAGCTATCAGCCTCTGTTAGTTCAGTACGGTATGGTCACACATGACGTCCAATGATGCAAAGACCGCTCGAGCCGAGTGGGGCACTCGGTTCGGCTTCCTGATGGCGATGATCGGCGCCATGGTCGGCGCTGGAAACATCTGGCGGTTCCCGTACGTGATGGGGGAGAACGGCGGCGGCGCGTTCGTGCTGGCGTTTCTCTCCCTCCTGTTCGTCCTCGCGGTGCCTGGCCTGATGGCCGAAGTGGCGCTCGGACGGTACTCCCAGAAAGGCGTCATCGGTGCGTTCCGAGAGGTGCTCGGGCCCGGCGGGCTGGTCGGGTTCGGGGTCGTCGTGTTACTGGTCAACGTCGCGTTGATGTCGTATTACTCGCCGCTGATCGGGTGGACGCTGTACTACGCGGTTCACTCGATGCTGTTCTCGTTCACCGCGTCGGGCTTCGAACCCGCGACGTTCATGAACGACTTCTTCGCGAACTCGGCGCTGATGATCGGCCTCCACACCGTCGTGATGGGGTCGATCGCGGCCGTCCTCCTGCTGGGCATCCGGCGTGGCGTCGAACGACTCGTCGTCTACGCGGTGCCGGCGCTGGTGATCTCGCTGGTCATCATGACGATCCGCGGGCTGACCCTCGACGGCGCGGCGGAGGGTATCGCCTTCACCTTCGGCATCCAGTGGGAGTACCTCACCTACAGCGACACGTGGATCGCCGCGCTCGGCCAGGCGCTGTTCTCGACGGGCCTCGGCTGGGGGATCGCACTGACGGTCGGGAGCTACCTGCGGGAGTACGACGACGTGCCGCTTGGCGGGGGCGTCTTCACCGCTATCGGCGAGTCCAGTATCGGCATCCTCGCCGCGCTGGCGATCTTCCCCGTCGTCTTCGCCGTCGGTCTCGAGCCGGACGCGGGCGCGGGGCTCGCGTTCGTGTCACTGGTGCAGGTCTTCCCGGAGATTCCGCTCGGCGGGATCGTCGCAATCCTCTTTTTCGTCGGGTTCTTCCTCGCCACCTTCACGTCGGGGGTAATCATCACCGAGGTGGGCGTCACGACGCTGGCCGAGGAAACCAGACTCTCCCGGAACCAGACCGTTCTCGGGCTCTGTGGTACGATCTGGTTGATCGGGCTGCCGAGCGCCTACTCCGTCGACACCCTCGACTACCTCGACTTCGTCTTCGGCAACTGGGGACTGCCGCTGGCGACGCTCGCGATCATCGGCGTCATCGGCTGGGTGATGGGGCCGGAACGGCTACGACTCCTGGCGGTGAACCGCAACGCCGGGATCTTCGTGGGTCGCTGGTGGAACCCAGTTATCAAGTTCGTCGTGCCCGCGGTGATGCTGTTCATCATGGGCTACTCGGCCTACGACTCGTTCGGCACCGCCGAGATGTACGGCGGCGTCGCGGTTGTCGTCGCCCTGCCGATCATCGGCTACGTCGTCATGTCGGTGACCGAGCAGCGAGAGCGGGGTGGTGGCGGCCAGTCCGAACCCGCCGACGTCACGGGGGGTGACGACTGATGGCGCTGACGGCAGAGGTCGTCGGCATGCTCGCGTTCACCCTGCTGGCGTTCTGGGGGGTCGCCTCCTGGGCGCTCGTCAGAACCCTGCGCCAGGAGAGCCGAAAAGTCGAGATCCTCGAGCACCAGGACCGGATGGACACCTACTCGCCGCGGGCGCTCGAACAACTCCGCGAGTGGATCCGGTCGAACCCGAACGATCCGCTCGTCGATCGGGCCCGCGAGCAGTACAACGAGTGTGTCGATGCCCTCGAGGAGACCGACAGGCAGTTCTACGACTGGAGCGAGGAGGAGATCCGGTCGCTGGAACGCCTGTAACTCCCCGGACGAGCCATGCAAAGCGACATCGCGGTCGAGACGATCGACACGCACACGGCCGGCGAACCGACCCGGATCCTCACGGACGGCATCGACAGGACACGGATCCGGGGCGGCGACGTCGGCGAGCAACGGGATCGGTTCGCGACCCACTACGACTGGTTGCGCGAACTGCTGATGTGCGAACCGCGCGGTCACGCCGACATGTTCGGCGCGGTGCCGACCCTCCCTGACGCACCGGAGGCCGACCTCGGCCTCTTTTTCATGGACGGGCAGGGGTACCTGGACATGTGCGGCCACGGGACGATGGGTGCCGTCACGGCGCTGATCGAGACCGGACGGCTCGAGCCCGCCGACCGCATCGTCGTCGAAACCCCGGCCGGACTCGTCGCGACGTCGCCGACGGTGACGGACGGGCGCGTCGAGGACGTCACTGTCAGGAACGTTCGGTCGTACGTCGCGGACCAGTGCGAACACACGGTGACGACGGGTGACGCGGACGAGCCCCGGTCGCTCTCCGTCGACGTCGTCTCCGCCGGTAACGCCTTCGCACTCGTCGACGTCGCGGACCTCGATCTCGACCTCGAGGTATCGCCCGAGGATGCCGATACGTTCGTCGACCTCGGGCTCGAGATCCGGCGGCGGCTGAACGAGAACGGCGAGATCGTCGACCCGCTCGCGGGAACGCGGCGGCGCGTGTCGATCGTCGAGTTCTACGAGTCCGGGGAGACCGCCGACCGGAACGTGGTCGTCTTCGGCGACGGCCAGGTCGATCGCTCGCCCTGCGGGACCGGAACCTGTGCGAAGATGACGCTGTTGCACGCGCGGGGCGACCTCGAGGTCGGCGAGCGGTACCGCTACGAGAGCGTGATCGGGAGCGAGTTTACCGGCCGCCTGCTCGAGGTCGAGCACCGGGACGGCGTGGCGGTGACGACCCCCGAGGTGACCGGGTCGGCCTACATCACCGGGCGGCACACGTTCCTCGCCGACGGCCGGGACGAACTGAACGGGTTCACGCTGTCGGACGCGTAGCCCCGGTCAGATGTAGTCGTCCGGCAGCCCGTTCCCCGCCGGATCGTCCGCAAACCGGTCGAGCGAGAAGTACTCGAGATCTATTTCGACGTCGCCGAGGGTCGGCTCCTCCCCGCGGACGAGCCCCGAGACGAGCGAGCCCACCGCTGGCGCGTGCTTGAATCCGTGGCCGGAGAACCCGCAAGCCCAGTAACAGCCCTCGGGTCCAGCCTCGTCGATTACGAAGTCGTGGTCCGGCGTCGTCGAGTAGACGCCGCAGTAGGTCCCCTTGATCCCGGCGTCGGCGAGTTCCGGGATCACCTCCTCGAGGTTCTCGACGAGCTCGAGCATCGTCTCCTCGTCGGGCTCGTCGTCGTAGTCGTCCGGGTCGACTTCCTCCGCGTATCGATGGGTCGCGACCAGCACGCCGTCGCCGAAGTCTGGGCGGATGTACCACTCGCCGTCGGGGAGGCTGGTCGTCGGGGTTAGCGAGGGGTACGTCTCCGCGTAGTCGGTCGGCGGATCGAGCAACACGATCTGTTCGCGAACGGGCCTGATCGGAACGTCGACGCCGACGGTCTCGGCGAGTCGCGGCGTCCACGGGCCGGCCGCGACCACGACGTCGTCGCAGTCGACGGTCCCCGCTTCCGTTCGGAGACCGGTGACCTCGCCGTCTTCGGTTCGGAACTCGGTGACTGCGACCCCGGTGACGACGTCGACACCGTGCTCGCTCGCCCCGCGGGCGAATCCGAGGGCGACGTCCGACCCGTCGGAGTAAGCGGCCGAGTCGTCGCTGACGGCAATGTCGAACTCGCTTGCCCCACGGTACATCGGGTACTCCTCGACGATGGCCTCGCCCCGGTGGACCGACACGGGGATGTCCCGGTTCGAGAGCGCCTCGTACCCGTCGCGGGCGTACTCGCCGCCGGGCGTTCCCTCGTCGGCGAACCTGACGAGCGGGCTCCCTTCGTAGGCGATTCGCGCGCCGACCTCGTCGTCGAACGAGCGGAAGAACTCGTGGCTCCACCACGCCATGTCAGTGTAAATCTCCTCGTCGCCGTAGTGGTGTCTGAGAATCGCCGAGGAGTCACCCGTCGAGCCCGCCGCGAGCCCGTCCCGCTCCAGGAGTGTCACCGATCGGTCCGACTCCCGGGCGAGGAAGTACGCGATGCTCGTCCCCATGACCCCACCGCCGACGACGGCAACGTCCGTGCTGTCCGGCAGCGTGGCGGCGTCTTCGTCGCTCATGGGCGCTCCTCCGTTCGCTTGGCAGTCGGTCCGTACTTCTCGATTTCTGTGGCCGTCTGGCGGCGATTCCGTCCGAATCGTGGCTCGTCGTTCATCCGTCTATCCGGGGCCTTGCTCCCAGTACACATATACCACGTCCCTCACATGGGCGAGTGCCTGGGGTGTGACTATATACCATATGCTTAAGCCCGTCACGCCCCTTCAATTATGGGACGACGATGACCCAGAATGCGCCCCCAGAATCGGACGACGACCACGGCCGGGGTTCGGGGATCAGGTTTACCCTCGAGGTCTGGCATCCCGACTGCTGGACGCTCGAGGTAACCGAAGCGACCGATGCCAGCCTGATCGCACACACGGTGTACAACGAGAATGGACACGTGGTCAAAGGGCACTTCACCGCCTACGGGGAGACCGAGGCGTCGATCGACGACCTCGTGGCGGCCACGCGGGCCTCCGCCCTCACCGACTCCGTCTCGGTGATGGAGCGCCGGCACGGGGGTGACCGCCGCGGGCCAGTGCGAGGCAAGCCGACTACCGAACTGTTCGTCGAGTACGACTCGCGCAACACCATCAGCGACGCCCTCCTCGCGGGCGGGTTCTATCAGGAGGCGCCCGTCCGGATCCAGGGCGGACGGGAGTACTGGCCGCTGTTCTTCGAAACGGACGACCGAGAGTTGCTGGCCGACCGCCTCGACGCCCTCCGGGACGAGTACGACGCGGAGATCACCGTCCGTCGGGTTCACTCCGACAACAGGAGCGCGATCAACGTCTCCCATCGGACCGACTCGCTCTCGCAGCGCCAGCGCGAGATCTTCGATCTCGCCTGCGAACAGGGGTACTACTCGTGGCCGCGCGAGGTGACGACGCGTGAACTCGCCGACGAGGCGGACATCTCGAAGACGACACTGCTCGAGCACCTCCGCAAGGCGGAGTCGAAACTGCTCGATCCGACGGATTGACGGCGGTTCGACCCACGATCGGCTGCTCTTTCCCGCACCGCTAATAACTCGTTTCGGTTACCCTCGGCTGTTGAACGTCCAACTGTCCGGATCGAGAAACGTGATCCGGTTACGTGCTATCCAAAGCTATTTCTCTCCACCGTTCGTCGTAGTATCTATGACGATACAACGCCGCGGGTTCCTCGCCGCCATCGGGGGTGGGGCGACCGCCGCGCTCGCCGGGTGTACGGCACTCAGCAGTGACGACGACGAGGAAGCGGGTCCGGAAATCGAAGGCGAGACGCTGACGCTGACCACGACGACGAGCACCTACGACACCGGACTTCTCGACGAACTCAACGCGCCCTTCCAGGACCGGTACGGCGTCACCGTCGACGCCGTCGCACAGGGGACTGGAGCCGCCCTCGAGACCGCACGGAACGGCGATTCGGACGTCGTGATGGTTCACGCCCGTTCGCTCGAGGACGAGTTCATGGAGAACGGCTACGGGGTCAACCGGCGCGACCTCATGTTCAACGACTTCGTCCTCGTGGGGAGTCCGGACGACCCCGCCGGGATCGACGGCAGCGACGAGGCGACCACCGCAGTCAGCGCTATTGCGGAGTCGGAGGCGGCGTTCGTCTCCCGCGGCGACAACTCCGGGACGCACACGAAAGAACTCGCGATCTGGGACGCAGCGGGACTGGGCCCCGAGGACTTCGGCGAGTGGTACACGGAAGCCGGCCAGGGGATGGGCGAAGTCCTGGTCCAGGCCGACCAGCAGGGCGCGTACACGCTCGCCGACCGGGGGACCTACCTCTCGATGCGGGACGAACTCGGCCTCGAGATCCTCCTCGAGGGACCGATCGAGGGCGGGCCGGCACTCCTGATGAACCCCTACGGGATCGTCGCGGTCAACCCGGCGGTCCACGACCACGTCAACTACGACCTCGCGATGGCATACATCGGCTACGTGACGAGCCCCGAGGGCCAGGCGATCATCGAGAGCTACACGTCCAACGGCGAACAGCTGTTCTTCCCGGAAGCCCTGTCGGAGAACCCGAATTTCCGACAGTACGTTCCGGAAGAATGGGACTGGAACGAGTCGGCCAACGAGTAACCGGATATGCCGCTCGAGCCCGCGCTCCTCCCGATCGCCGACGCCCCTTTCGAGTGGATCTACGTCCGCAGTATCATTGAGGTCTCGCTGTACGTGAGCCTCGTCGCGGTCGCGCTGAGCACGCTGTGTAGCCTCCCCGTCGCGTTGCTGGTCGGCGTCAAGGAGTTCCCGGGCAAGGGGGTACTCACTTCGTTGATCAACACCAGCATGGGGTTCCCGAGCGTCGTCGTCGGCCTCCTCGTGCTGTTTGCGGTCTCCAACCAGGGGCCACTCGGGGAACTGAACCTCGTGTTCACCCGCGAGGCGATGATCATGTCCCAGTTCGTGCTCGCGACGCCGGTCATCACCGGCGTCAGCCTCGCCGCGGTCGACGCCGTCGAGGAGAACGTCCGGGACGCTGCGTTCGCGATGGGCGGAACCAGGGTCGACGTGGCGCTCGTGACGATCAAGGAGGCGCGCTACGGTATCGCGACGGCCGTGCTCGCGGGGTTCGGCCGCGCGATCAGCGAGGTCGGCTCCGTCCTCATCGTGGGCGGCAACATCGTCGGTCCCGAGGGCCACTCGAAGACGCGGACGCTCACGACTGCGATCCAGCTCGAGGCGCGCCAGGGGCGGTTCGAGACGGCGCTGTTCCTGGGTGCGGTCCTGCTCGCCCTGGTGTTGCTCGTCAACGCTATCGTGCTCCGCTACGGGAGCGGGAACGGGAACGGAAACGGAAACGACGGAGGACGGTACCGATGATCGACGGACACGCCGGGACGACCCTCGAGTGGACGCCGGACCAGGGATCGACGACGCCGGTGCTCGAGGCCGTCGACGTCCACCACGGCTACGGCGACGAGACGGTCTTCGAGGACGTCTCACTGTCGGTCGGCCGGGGCGAGGTACTCGCGATCATCGGTCCCTCGGGCGTCGGGAAGTCGACGCTCCTGCGGCTGCTGGCGCTGTTCGACGCCCCCGATGGCGGCACGGTCGCCTACGACGGCGACGACGTCTGGGCCGCGTCCAAGCGACGACGACTCGCCTACCGCCGGCGGATCGGGATGGTGTTCCAGGAGCCGAGCCTCTTCGACGCGAGCGTTCGTCGCAACGCGGCGTACGGGCTGCGAGTCCGGCGCTCCTGGCGCGATCGGATCCGCGGCGCTGTCGGGCGACTCGTCGGGATCGGGACCGCGAGTCGATCGGCGAAAGCGATGGACGCCCTCGAGACGGTCGGGCTCCGGGAAGAGGCCGATCGGAACGTCGGCTCGCTGTCTGGCGGCGAGGCCCAGCGGGTCGCGTTCGCCCGGGCGCTCGCGTACGACCCCGACGTCCTCCTGCTCGACGAACCCACGTCCGACCTCGATCCCCGGAACACGGCCGTCATCGAGGACGCCGTCCTCGAGGCTCGCGACCGGGGCATCGGCGTGGCGGTCGCGACCCACGACATGCACCAGGCCGAACGTGTCGCCGACCGGGTAGCCGTTTTGCTCGGTAACGGCGTCATCGAGGTCGGCGACGCCGACCGCGTGTTCGACGATCCCGAGGACGAACGGACCCGGAAGTTTATCGATGGAGAACTGATATACTGAGGAAAGCGACGGGCGTGACGATCCGCCCGGAGAGGACACGCGTGAGAGTCGAGAAAACCTACAGTCCGAAGCTCTCGGTCGACGGCGTAACCGTCGACCGGCGGGACATCGAGATGCTCGAGGCGATCGACGAACACGGCTCGATGCACGCCGCGGCGGACGCCCTCGGGCGCTCCTACGCCCGCCTCCAGAACCGCGTCGTCGAGATCGAGGACGCCGTCGGGACGATCACCGAGCGCAAACGCGGCGGGAGCGGCGGCGGCGGAACGGTGTTGACCGACACCGGGCGGGAGCTCCGCCGGCGGTTCGAACGCCACGACGCGGAACTGGACGGCGTCGCGCGGGCCACGGAATCGGTCGTCACCGGCACCGTCGGGGACCGGACGGGTGAACTCGCCACGGTCGACACGTCAGTCGGCCCGGTGATGGCCCTCGTCCCCGAGGGGGCCGAACGGGTTCAGGTCGGGATCCGCTCCGATGCGGTCGTCCTCACCGACCCCTCGGAAGCGCCGGACCCCGATCGGACCAGTCTCCGGAACCGGTTTCGCGGAACCGTCGAGCGGATCGAGTCCGGGGACGCGATCGTCCGAGTGACGCTCGCGCTCGCACTCGAGGGGGACGACGCCAGCGACGATCCCGACCCCGACCCCGACCCCGACCCCGACTCTGACCCCGTGGAACTCCAGGCCCTGATCACCCGGGCCAGCACGGACAGGCTCGCGCTCGAGCCCGGCCGGGAGGTGGTCGCCTCGTTCAAGGCGACGGCCGCGCGGGCGACGCGGATCGATGCCGGGGGCGACGAATCCGAACGGGCGTAACCCTCGAGCGGAACCGCGCCGAGACCGCGACGGAAACGGGAACGCTTACCAACCGAACGCCAGTCGATTGTCGTATGTCTCGCCTCTCCGAGACCGATCGGGAACGGATCGCGGCGCGGTTCGATCGCCACCTCGAGGTCGGACTCCACCACGGGGCACAACTCGCGGTGTTCGTGGACGGGGAACTCGCGATCGACCTCGCCGGCGGGGTGACGGGGCCGTCCGACGGCGATGGCGACGCCGACGGGGATCCGGAGCCGACCACCTCGAGCCAGCGCCACGTCCTCTTTTCCTGTACGAAACCGTACACCGCCGTCACGCTGCACACGCTTGTCGACGAGGGGAAACTGGCCTACGACGACCGCGTGGTCGACCACTGGCCGGCGTTCGCCGACGAGGGGACGGAGAAAGCCGAGATCACCGTTCGACAGGTGCTCAGCCACACCGCCGGCCTCCCGCGGAGTCCCCTCGACGCCCGCCCGGACCGGTGGCCCGACTGGGAGGACTGTATCGAGGCGATCGAGGACATGGAGCCGACGTTCCCGCCGGGCGAGCGGGCGGCGTACCACTCGCTGACGTTCGGCTGGCTGGTCGGCGAACTCGTCCGCCGGGTCTCGGGCGAGCCTATCGAGGAGGCCGCTGCGAAGCGAGTGTTCGAGCCGCTCGGGATGACCGAGACGGGGATCGGGCTCCGCGAGGACGAACCCGACGACGTCGCAACGCTGGTCGGGTTCGAGGCCTTCGACCGCTATCGCGACCCCGGCGAGGGGCTGGGCGACCACCGACTGGTCGCGGAGCCGTTCAACGAGGAATCCGTGCACCGGTCGGTCGTCCCGGCCGCGAACGGGATCGGCACCGCACGCGACATGGCCCGGTTCTACGCCTGCCTCGCGAACGGCGGCGAACTCGAGGGGACCCGTATCCTCTCGGCGGAGACCGTCGACGCGCTGACGACCCTCGAGGCCGAGACGGACGAGGACGGGACCCTCTCGCGGCCGTCCCGGTTCGCGCTGGGGGTCTGGAAGGGCGATACGCCGGCCGACCCGTTCGGCTCGCTGACGCCCCCGCGGGTGTTCGGCCACGCGGGGCTGGGCTCGAGCGTCGGCTGGGCCGACCCCGAGACGAACGTCGCCTTCGCCTACGTGACCAACGGCGTCCGCGAGGGGTCGTTCGAACACGTCACCCGCGTGCGGGAACTGGCGGACGCTGTCCGGCTCGCGCTGCGGTGACCGACGTCGTCGCCTTCGAGACCCCGAGTCATCGAGACCTCGAGTCATCGAGATCGCTAATCCTCGAGACCTCGAGATACCGAGTCGGCGGAAACAGTCACGGTCGTCCGCGCCGTAGCACCGACATGGCTCGACTCCGTCGGACCCTCGTGGTCCTCGCGCTCGTCGGCTGGACGGGGACGGCGCTCTCGCAACTCGTCGTCCTGCGAGCGAACACACAGCGTGAACGTATCGAGTGGACCGAGCGGCGCAACCGCTTCCTGTTGCTCTCGAGTCTCTCGACGAACGCGCTGACGGCCGCGACCCTGTATCGCTACGCGAGGGCGGTTCGCCGGCGGGGAGACTCGACCGTCCGATGACACTTTGTACCCGCCGTCCGAAGAGTCCGTATGGCCACCGATCTTCGGGAGTTCGTGGCCGACGACCTCTGGCTCCTGATCGGGATCGTCACGTTCGCGGCGATCTCGCTGCTGGGAATGCTCGGCCTCGATTCGGTTACGGGATTCGTCGCGGTCGTGGGCTGGTTCCTCCTGACACCGGTTTTCCTGTTCTGGGGCGACGAGATCGCCGCCCTGCTGTTCGACGCGGACCGCAGTGGGGGCCGACAACGGGAGACGCGATCCCGGAACACCGACCACGGGACGGACGAGGACGACGCGATCGCCGAACTCAAACGCCGATACGCCGAGGGCGAGATCGACGATGCGGAGTTCGAACGGCGCCTCGAGCGCCTCGTCGGAGTCGAGGAAGCGCTCGAGACGGTGTTCCCCGACCGTCGAGGAGAGGGGGACGGCGAGCGGGAGCGACGGAAGGGGACGCGCGACCGGAGCGGGGAGGGGGAGCGGGAGCGGGGCCCAGAACGGGAGCGTGAACGCGATCTGGAAGGCTAACGCCAGTCCGATCCCGACTCATACGGATTGCTGCAACTGTTTACCGGTGCAACCGCAGGACGGTCGCGGTTGCGCCGGCAACGACTTACAGTAGTCCGTATCAGGGATTGACCTCCCAGTCCTGTACCGCGACCGTCTCTCCTTCGGGAATCCCCTCACGGTCGTCGTCGACGACCACCCAGCCGTCGGCCAGGGCGACGCTCGAGAGCACACCCGAACCGCTCGCTCTGGTCGGGATCGCACGGTAATCGGGCCCTTCTTCGCCGTCTCGCTCCTCGAGTCGCACCCGCGCGAACGTTCGCGTTCCGGGCTCGCTCGGGATCTTGCGATCGAGGACCGCCGGCGTCGTCGGATGGGGGTCCGGAGTCGTTCCCTCGAGCCAGCGCAGCGTCGGCCGGAGGAACTGGACCGCGTTGACGATACAGGCGACGGGGTAGCCGGGCAGGGCGAGCACCGGCGTCTCCTCGACGATCCCGAGACAGACCGGGTGGCCGGGTTTGAGGCCGACGCCGTGGACGAGCACCTCGCCGAGGTCGTCGATCACCTCGGGGAGGAGGTCGCGCTCGCCGACCGAGGAGCCGCCGGTGGTGACGACGACGTCTTTCGTCAAATCGCGCTGGATGGCGACCCGGAGCGACTCGGGGTCGTCGGTGACGACGTCGCGGTAGGTCGCCCGCGCGCCCCATCGCTCGGCCAGCCGTGAGACGGTGAGCCCGTTGGTCTCGACCACTTCGCCCGGCTCCGGATCGGCGTCGACCAGTTCTTCGCCGGTCGGGATTACGCCGACCGTCGGACGCTTCGCGACGTCGACCCGTCCGTAGCCGGCGGAGCGCAACAGCCCCAGGTCCGACGGCCGGAGCCGGTGGCCGGCGTCGTAGAGCTGCTGACCCTCCGCGACGTCCTCGCCGATCGGGGCGACGTTCTCGCCCTCGGCGACGGCGTCCTCGACCTCGACGGCGTCGCCGTCGCCGTCCCCGAGTTCCTCGACCCGTTCGATCATCACGACGGCGTTCGTTCCCTCCGGGAGCGCGCTGCCCGTGTGGACCCGCGCGGCCGCGCCGGGCGGGACGTCGACGTCGTCCTCGGCGCTGCCGGTAACCCGGAGTCGTTCCGGCGATCGGTCGCTCGCCCCGAAGGTGTCCTCCGCCCGGACGGCGTAGCCGTCCATCGCCGCCCGCCGGTAGTGAGGAACGTTCCGGGTCGACTCGACGGGTGCGGTGAGCACGCGTCCGTCCGCACTCGCCACGTCGACCGTCTCGAAGCCCGTCGGCGGGGATTCGTCCGCGTCCAGGCGTTCCTCGAGCGTCTCCCGGAGTTCTCGCCGGGCCTCGTCGACCGGCGTCCGTACCTTGAACCCGGCGTCGGTTCGTTCGCTATCGGCACCTTTCATACTCTCACTCGGGTCGTCCGAAGGGAAAAAGCGTCGGGGCATCCGCCCGGCGAGGGGACGAATCGACCGCTACCGCGGCCTTTTTCGTATCGGCGTTCGAACCAGTAGCTATGTCAGCGCTCCGCGACGCGTTGCGGGACCTCTCCGAGGACGTTTTCTTCGATCTGCTCGAGAGCGACGACGCCTATCTGCTCGTCGTGGACGTGCCGGGAGTGACCGCCGAATCGATCGACCTCACCATCGAGGATGGGACCCTGTCGATCGACGCCAGGCGCGTGAAAGACCGGGACGTCCCCGACGAGTACCAGTACATCGAGGAGAACCGGTCGCTGTTTTTCGACGTCACCCTTCCGATCCCCAAGGACGCGATTCCGGGGAACGCGGAGACGGCAGTCGAGCGGGGCGTCCTCGAGTTGACGCTGCCGAAACGCGGCGGCGGAGAGACGAAGATCGAAGTGGTCGACGATGCCGACGTCGATTCGTCGGCGACAGGTGCCCGTGACGAGGGGGGCGACGAGGGGAACGGAGGCGCGACGCAGGACGCGGATATGGACGCCGACGGGGGGACGGAGACGGACAACTCCGACGAGACGACCGACGACGCCGAACCGAGGTGACCGAGACTGGCCTCCCTCCGAGCGTACAAACGCTTCGTCCTCGTCGCCTGGCAGTTCCTGCCCCTGTTGCTCGCCTACGCCCGCGACCGTCGTCGGTTCCTCCTGTTCGGACGGCCCAGGCGGGTCAGTTCCGAGACGCATCGTCACCGGGCGGAGGTGTTGCTCGAGTCCCTGCTCACGCTCGGGCCGACGTTCATCAAACTCGGCCAGCTCCTGTCGACCCGGCCCGACGTCCTGCCGCCCGAGTACATCGACGTCCTCTCGTCGCTGCAGGACGACGTCCCGCCGGCCGGCTGGGACGGTGCGAAACGCGTCCTCGAGGCCGAAATCGGGCCGGTCGACGAACGGTTCGCCGCCTTCGATACGGACCCGATCAGCGGCGCGAGTCTCGGACAGGTCTACCGGGCCCGGATCGACGACGATGACGGAACCCGTGACGTCGCCGTCAAGATCCGCCGTCCCGGCGTCGAGGAACTGGTGCAGGCGGACCTGCGGGTGATCCACTGGTCGCTGCCGGTCCTGCTGTACTTCGTCGACGACGCCCGTTCGTTCTCGCTCGAGAACCTCGCGGACGAGTTCTCGAAGACGATCCGTGAGGAGATGGACTACGAGCGCGAGGCGGAGATGCTCCGGGAGATCCAGGCCAGCATCGGGACCGACGACCGCTACGTCATTCCGGACGTGGTCGAGGGCCATTCCGGGCCGCGCGTGCTCACGATGGAGTACGTCGGGGGCACCAAGATCAACGACGTCGAGGAACTCGACCGCAAAGGGATCGACCGCAGCCGAATCGCGGAGGACCTCCAGTGGGCCTACATGCGGATGATCATCGACGATGGCGTCTTCCACGCCGATCCCCACCCCGGGAACCTGGCCGTGACCGACGAGGGGCAGATCGTCTTCTACGACTTCGGGATGTCGGGCCGGGTCGACGAGTTCGTCCAGGACAAGATCGTCGAGTTCTACATCGCGGTCGCGAACCAGGACATCGACGCCATCCTCGACGCCCTCATCGAGATCGGGACGCTCTCGCCGGAGGCCGACCGGGCGGTGATGGCCGAAGTGATGGAACTGGCGATTCAGGACGCCCGCGGCGAGGACATCGAGCAGTACCGCGTCCAGCAGATCATCGGGCAGGTTGAGGACTCGATCTACGAGTTCCCCCTGCGACTGCCGAAGAACCTCGCGCTCGTGTTGCGGGTCGCGACGGTCGTCGAGGGCGTCTGCGTGACGCTCGATCCCGAGTTCGACTTCATCTCGACGGCGACCGACTACCTGGTCGAGCAGGGGTACCGCGAGGAGTCGATCCGGCAGTACCTCTCGGAGTCCGGCCAGCAGGTCCGGCGGTCGGCCGAATCGCTGACCCGGATCGCCCCGAAGACCGAACGCGCGCTCGACCGACTCGATCGGGACGACCTCTACGTCCGAATCGGCGTCGAGGACTCGAAAAACGTCTTCGAGAACCTGGCGAAACGGCTCATCTACGGGATGTTGCTCACCATGGGGCTGTTCTCGACCGGCGTGCTGTACGCCCTCGAGGCCCCGGAGGGCTCGATCGTGGCGGCCGCGTTCTCGGCCGTCGTGTTGATCCAGCTCTACCGGTCGTTCCGGACCCAGCGCGCGCTCGCCGCCCGTCCGCAGTTCACGCGCCAGAACCTCCGGCAGCGACGCCGTGAGGAGTGATTCCCGGAGCCCGACCGTGGTCCCCACTGAAGTCCGGCCCGTGAGAACCCTCTTATCACTGGCAATAGACGTTCACCTATGACCGACGATCGACTCGCGGAACTCCCGGTCGAGATCGACGCCGTCTCGACGGAGCGACTCGAGCGCGACACCTCGAGTGACTTCACGCGGGCAACGACGGAAGTACATCTCGAAGGACCGTCTGACGGGGTGCAGGCGACGGGAATCGGCGAGGACGTTACCTACGAGACGGCGGATCACGACCGACTCGCCGAGACCGGACTCCCGGAGAGCGAACTGTGCGGGGAGTACACTCTCGCGTCCTTTTCCGAAACCGTCGCCGACCTCGATCTCTTTCCCGGGAAGGCGCCCGACCGCGAGGTGTTCCGGAACTACCGGCGGTGGGCCGTCGAGAGCGCGGCCCTGGACCTGGCCTGTCGGCAGGCCGGAACCGACGTCGCGACCGTGCTGGACCGATCGCTCGAGCCGGTGTCGTTCGTCGCGAGCACCAGGCTCGGCGACCCGCCGACGACCGACCGGCTCGAGCGGTTGCGCGAGCGGGTACCGGACCTCCAGTTCAAACTCGACCCGACGCCGGAGTGGGATCGAGACCTCGTCGCGGCGATCGACGACGCCGTCGGGGCCGAGAACGTCCGTATCCTCGATCTGAAGGGACAGTACGAGGGGACCGACGTCGACGTACCGGCCGACCCCGATCTGTACGAACTCGTCCTCGAGGCGTTCCCGAACGCCGTCGTCGAGGACCCGGCGCTGACCGGGGAGACGGAACCGCTGTTCGAAGACCCCGGCGTCCGCGAGCGGGTCTCCTGGGACGCGCCGATCCACGGCCTCGAGGACGTCCGGAACCTGCCGTGGGAGCCCGAGTGGCTAAACGTCAAACCCTCGCGGTTCGGCTCGCTCGAGTCGTTGCTCGAGACGATCGAATACTGCCGGGATCGGGACGTCTCCCTGTACGGCGGCGGCCAGTTCGAACTCGGCGTCGGTCGCGGCCAGATCCAGACACTGGCCGCGCTGTTCTACCCCGACGGACCCAACGACGTCGCACCCGGCGTCTACAACGACCCCGCGGTCGCGGACGACCTGCCGACGAGCCCGCTCGCGACGCCGGCCGACCCAACTGGGTTCCGCTGGGAGTGAGAGTCGAGCGGCCGCGGCGACTGCGGGGACTCCCACCGGTTCACGGGGGTCCCGCGATGGACCCGGGGTCACCCCGTTTCTCGGTTTTGACTGGTAGTTCGCCGTGAAATAGGTTTATATTTCGCCTTGGTATGCAATGCCCTGGGTGGTGACCACATATGTCAATGAAAGCAGTGGTATACCAAGGCGAGTACGACGTCGCCGTCGAGGAAGTAGACGAACCGGAGATCGAACACCCGAACGACGTGATCGTCGACATCACGACGTCGTGTATCTGTGGGTCGGACCTGCACATGTACGAGGGGCGGACGGCCGCCGAGCCGGGGATCGTCTTCGGCCACGAGAACATGGGGGTCGTCTCAGAGACCGGCGACGCGGTCTCGACGCTCGAGGAGGGCGACCGCGTCGTCATGCCGTTCAACGTCTCCTGCGGGTTCTGTCAGAACTGTGAAGAGGGATACACCGGCTTCTGTACCAACGTCAACCCGGGGTTCGCCGGCGGCGCCTACGGCTACGTTGCGATGGGACCGTACCCGGGTGGACAGGCCGAGAAACTGCGCGTCCCGTACGCCGACCACAACGCACTGAAACTCCCGGAGGGACGGACCCACGAGGACGCATTCTCGCTGCTGGCGGACATCTTCCCGACGGGCTGGCACGGGACCCGGCTGGCGAACCTCCAGCCCGGCGAATCGATCGCCGTCTTCGGCGGCGGTCCAGTAGGGCTGATGGCGGCCTACAGCGCGAAGCTCCAGGGCGCCTCGGAGATCTACGTCGTCGACCAGGTACCGTCGCGACTCGAGCTGGCCCAGAAACACTGCGACGCGCGAACGATCGACTTCCGGGAGGGCGACCCCGTCGAGCAGATCATCGACGAACACGGCGGCGAGGTCGACAAGGGGGTCGACGCGGTCGGCTACCAGGCGACCGACCCGAAGGACGTCGACGAGGACACCGAAGACTACGCGTACGACCCCGCCAAGGAGAATCCGGCGGTGGTCATCAACAACCTCATCCGCGTGGTCCGGCCGACCGGCGAACTCGGGATCCCTGGGCTGTACGTCCCCGAGGACCCCGGCGCGCCGGACGAGATGGCCGCCCAGGGTCGACTGGGCATCGACTTCGGGAAACTCTTCGAGAAGGGCCAGAAGCTCGGCACCGGCCAGTGTAACGTCAAGTCGTACAATCGGTACCTCCGCGACATGATCATCGAGGGCCGTGCGGACCCGAGCTGGGTCGTCTCCCACCGGGTCAGTCTCGAGGAGGCCCCGGAGATGTACGAGAAGTTCGACGAGCGCGAGGAGGGCGTGACGAAAGTCCTGCTCGAGCCGTAAGCGGCGATCCCTCGTTTTTTCGGTCGACGCGACCGGGAGTCAGGTTCGGAGCCACGCCCGGGGGTGTTCGGCGCGGAGGTGGTCCTGGTAACGTCGGATCAGTGCAGGGTAGGAATCATCGACGGCGTACCAGTCGCAGTGCGTGCAGCCGCGGGCGACGGAATCGTTCGGACTGCGGACGTACCCACCGTTCAGGGGTCGATCCATGGCCGCCCTAGGCGGGTAGCGGACTTGAATGGACGGCTTGCCCCCGTAGAACGATCGCAAACGCTTAGCGCCGGGCCGTCGAAGTAACCGTGCGCTGATGTGCATCTACTGTACCTACCGAGAGCGCGACGGCTGGGCCACCCTCCTCGAGTACGACGACGTCTACCAGGAGGCGATGGCCGCCGACGCGACCACCGAGTCGACCCACGGTTTCCACGACTCGTGGGACGATCTCAAGGACGAACTGGCGCTGTGAGGGGCAGGCCGGGTACCCTCGTCAGCGCCCGACTCGAGGGAAAACCGGCGGGCCGTGCCGGCTGGCGTCGCCGTCTCAGATTGGGAACGGGTCGGCCGCGTCCGCCGGTACCCCGTCGGGCTCGGTCAGGCACGTGTCCAGTTCCTCGCGGATCCCGTCCTCATCCATGCCGCGACCGATGAAGACCAGCCGCGTCCGGCGGTCGTCCTCCGGCGCCCACTCGCCGATCGGGCCGGCCTGCACCGACGGGCCGGCCTGGCTGAGCCCGATCACCTCGTCCCGCCCGGCGACGTCGCAGACCCCCTTCGCGCGGACGATCGAGCCGTTCCACTCCTCGAGCCAGGCACCGACTCGCTCGGGGTGGAAGGGCCGGTCGGCGGTGTAGACGAACGAGGTCACGCCGTGGCGTTCCGCGGGGGACGGTTCGTGGTCGTGGTCGTGGTCGTGATCACGTCCCTCACCGTGAGCATGCCCCGCGAGGCGGCGCTTCCAGCCCGGCGAACGCTTCGCCGCCTCGAAGTCGAACCGCCCCGTATCCAGCACGCGCTCGGGGTCGACGGCCGAGTACGTCGTGCGGATCCGCTCGGCGGTCGGCTGGAGTTCGGCCACGACCGCCTCGATCTCCTCGAGGACGTCGTCGGGCACCATGTCGCACTTGTTCAGCAGCAACACGTCGCAGAACTCGATTCCCTCGACGAGCACCTCGCCGAGCGGACGTTCGGGATCGGAGTCGGCGTCCCCCGGAAGCGACTCCCCCGCGTCGAACTCCTTCCAGAAGCCGTAGGTGTCGAGGACGGTCACCATCGTGTCCAGTCGGAACCGCTCCGTCGGGTCGATCGACGACTCCTCGGTCCCCTCCGTGAACACCCGCGCGATCGGGATCGGTTCGCTGATCCCCGAGGCCTCGACCAGCAGGTAGTCGAAGTCACGTACCCGCGCGAGGCGGTCGGCCTCGGAGAGGAGGTCCCCCTGCAGCCGACAGCAGATACAGCCGTTCGAGAGGTCGACGATCCCCTCCGCCTCGTTCTCGCGGGCGATGAGATCCGCGTCGACGTTCACCTCGCCCATGTCGTTGACGATCACCGCGACCTCGAGTCCCCGTTCGTTCGACAGCAGGTGGTTGACGAGCGTCGTCTTCCCCGCCCCCAGGGTACCGCTGACCACCGTCACCGGAATTCGCGTCATGGTATCCCGTGTCAACGGACGCCGATAAGAACCTGTGCCCCAACGCCGGCGGCGGCGCGCTCGCCGTCGGTCGGTCGACCGGTCGCCCCCGAGAACTGCCGTCGGCCCGGGCGCCCGCTCCGCTTTTACCGGCATCGAAAACCACGGCTTGATCGGGACGTCGTCGGGTTCCCCGCCCGACGCGACCTCGAACCCACTCCCTACCCGGCCGTCGGATCGACTCACGAGCAACGTCCGTGACGTCCGTGACCACCGAAGCACACACGGCTCCACCCGGGGCTCCCATCGGACGAGGTTTAGGTACTTGCACCCGAACCGTGAGGCATGCAGATCGACGAGTTCGACCTCGAGCGGTGGTTCGCGGAGTACGAACACGAGGCCGACATCATGCTGGCCGAGAGCGGCGTTCGTAGCCTCCCCGCGGATCGGTTCGACACCGATCCCGGCAAACTGGGGTACGTGATCCCGACGGACGGCGACCCGGATCTCCGGGCCGAAATCGGCCGGCGGTACGACCGCGGGACCGAGGAGGTCGTCTGTACCAGCGGCGCCCAGGAGGCGAACTTCCTCGCCTTCTTCTCCGTGCTCGGCGGCGAGTCGCCGCCCGGCCTCGAGACCTCGAGTGCGCCCGGGAGCGACGCCCACGCGGTCGTCGTCACCCCGACCTACCAGGCACTACACGCCGTTCCCGACTCCCTCGGGGACGTGACGCGGGTCCCGCTCGAGCCGCCGACCTGGGAGCTCGACCCCGATGCGGTCGCCGACGCTATCCGGCCCGAAACGCGGCTGATCGTCCTGAACAACCCGAACAACCCGACGGGACGGTACCACCCGCTCGAGACGGTCGAGGCGCTGTACGACCTCGCCGCGGACAACGACGCGTACCTGCTCTGTGACGAGGTGTATCGTCTCCTCGCCGAGGATCCCCTGCCGCCGGTCGCGAGCATGGGTCCTCACGGGCTCTCGACGGCCAGTCTCTCGAAATCGTACGGTCTGGCGGGGCTGCGCTTCGGCTGGCTCGCCGGTGATCGGGCGGTCGTCGACGCCGCCTGTCGGTGGAAGGACTACACGACCATCTCGCCCGGGCTCTTCGGCCAGCACGTCGCGAGACAGGCCATAGCGGAGAGCGACGCGATCCTCGCGGAGAACCGCGAACTCGTCGCGCGGAACCACGAGATCACGGCCGAGTTCCTCGAGCGTCACGGTCTCGAGTGGTACGACCCCGTCGGCGTCAACGGGTTCGTGACGGTGCCGGACGGCTTCGAGAACGGCAAGGCGTTCTGTCGGACCGTCCTCGAGGAGGAGAGCGTCGTCCTCGCGCCCGGCGAGTTCTTCGGCCACCCCGATCGGTTCCGGATCGGGTTCGGTCTTCCCACCGACGAACTCGAGGAGGGACTCGAGCGAGTCGAGCGCGTGCTCTCGGACGGGTAGCTCCTCTCGCGGCGATCAGCGGAGACAGCGGCCGAACAGTTCGGTCCGGCACTCGGAAAGCGCCGCGAGCGTGCCGTGCTCGAGCGAGACGTAGAGCAGGTCGTCCGCGAGCGCCGGCGAACCGACCGTCCAGCCGTCCGGTCCCTGCCACTGGAGTTCGCCCGTCGCCCTGTCGGCGGCGAACAGGGAACTGCCGGTCCCGTACAGGTAATCGCCGCCGACGACCGGTGCCCCGTAGAAGATTCGTTCCGACCCCTGGCCGCCGGTCGTCCAGCGTCGCTCGCCGGTTGCCGCGTCTCGAGCGACGAGCCGATCCATCGCCGCGTAGTAGACCGTCCCGTCGGCGACGGCGACCCCGAACGGGACGGTCGATTCCGAGCCGTCCGTCCGCGACCACCGGCGCTCGCCCGTGTCGGTCGACAGGGCGACGACGCCGCTCGGATCGCCGTCCACGCCGACGAATACGGACTCCCCGGTGACCGCGGGGACGCCGTAGACGGGAAGACGCTCGCTCCAGCGTTCGGTCCCGTCGGCGGCGTCGATCGCTTTCACTCCGCCGCCGGCGACTGCCGCGTAGACGACTCCGTCCCGGACGGCAGGCGCGTAGACGAGCCGTTCGTCCCAGTCGATTTCGAAGCGGAAGCGTTCGGCCCCCTCCTCGAGGTCGATCGCGTAGATCAGGGGCCGGCTCTCGGATCGCCCGTGGCGGTAGTAGCCGGCGAAGACGACCCCGTCGCCGACGCCGGGGTGGACGGGCGTCGAGCCGAGCTGTCCGTCGCCGACGTTGTCGACGTGCCAGCGCTCGCTTCCGTCCTCGACCTCGAGGGCGACGAGCCCGGTCGCGGTCTGGAGCAAGACGGCGTCGCCGGCGACCGCAAGCGAGTCCGCGTAGGCGTGGGTTCGCTGGATCGGTTCGGCGGTCGTGGCGGCGGTCGTCGACCACCGGCGCTCGCCGGTCGCCGCGTCGATCGCGTCGACGACGGCGGCGCGCTCGTCGCTTCTATCCGCCGTGTAAGCGAGGTACACGCGCCCGTCGGCGAGGACCGGCGAACAGTCGATACCGCCGAAGCCCGCGTCGCCGTCGTAGGTCCACGCGTCGGTAAGCGGCGGTGCGGGACCGCTCGACCGAGTGCCGGTTCGTGTGCCGTCCCGGCCACGCTGGGGCCACGCGGCGTCGACGTCCGGCTCCGATCCGCCGCGGAGGTCGCTACAGCCGGCGAGGACCGCGCTCGCACCGGTGCTCGCGCAGGTCGCCAGCAGGGCACGTCTGGAGGGCATCGTCGGGTGCGTTCGGACGGTCGCAGGATAAGTCTTCTCGAGGGACATGTCCGGTGTCCCCGTCGAATTCGCCCGTGGGTACGGCGAACCGTGGAGGCTACTGTCGGGGCTCTCCCCAGACCGTCGCGGTACCGTTGGCCTCGTCGTTTCGCTCCAGCTCCCGCCGCAAGTCGAACGCGCGATACGTCTCCTCTTCGAGCAGGCGGTCCGCGAATGCGGGCGGGACGGTCACCCGGCGACGCTCGCCATCGACGAGCAGGCCGTCGGGGCCGACGGAGAACTCGACGTCGTAGCGGGCGACGGGGGCCTCGTGGTCCTCGAGTTCCGGGTGGATCGCCTCGAGGACGGCCGCGACGTAGTCGAAGACCAGTTCCATCCCCGGCGTGTCGGTCGTTTCGAGGTCGACCTGGACGACGGGTGCGACTGCGACCGATCGTTCGCCGTGTTCGTCCCGGTCGAGCACATCGATCCGCCGAACTCGCGGCGGGCGCTCGAGGTGGGTTCCCCGGCCCGCCGGAAGGGTCTCCGTGAGCCGGGACTCGAGGACAGCCTCGAGTTCGCCGAACGGGGCCGACCGTCCCCAGTACCAGGCGGCCGTTCCGAGCAGGACGACCGCCGCGATTCCGGTGAGTACGAGCGTACCAGCCTCTATTCCGCCGTCGACCATCTCCCGTGAGCGTTCGTCACGAACGGGCGTGACGATTTCGTTTCCGCTCCTCGCCCCCGAGCCTCCGTCCGGCCGAGTGACCTGTTAACGGGCTGAATCCGGCGGGAGCGTATTCCAAACGGTTTATGACCGTCGGTTGATTACCCCGGGACATGGCGAAACAGCAAACCGAAGTTCGCGATCTCCAGGAAGGCAGCTACGTGATGATCGACGACGCGCCATGTAAGATCAACTCCTACTCCACGGCAAAGCCCGGCAAACACGGCAGTGCCAAGGCCCGTATCGAGGCCGAAGGCGTCTTCGACGGGAAGAAGCGCTCGCTCTCCCAGCCCGTCGACGCGAAGATCTGGGTCCCGATCATCGAGCGCAAACAGGGCCAGGTCGTCTCCGTCGACGGCGACGACATGCAGATCATGGACCTCGAGACCTACGAGACGATCACGATGCGCGTTCCCGAGGACGCCGACCCCTCGCCGGACGAGAACATCGAGTACCTCGAGATGGAAGACCAGCGAAAGATCGTCTAATGTTTCCCGGGGCGACTGACGAACGCGGGGGGAGCGACACGGCAGGCGACGCTGCCGACCGTGGAGACGTGAACTTCGTGGTCGTCGGTGCGCCCCTGGACGCCACGACGACCTTTCAGCCGGGGACCCGCTTCGGTCCCCGACGCATCCGCACGTTCGCGGAGACGTTCGACGATTACGACCGGCGAACGGACCAGTACTTTTCCGACCTCGGCGTCGCCGATCACGGCGACGTCCGTGCGTGGGACGACGTTTCCGACTACCTCGAGTGGCTCGAGGGAACCCTGCGCGATATCGTCTGGGACGACGCCGTCCCCCTGCTTTTGGGCGGCGAACACACCGTCTCGCTGGCGGGCGTTCGCGCGGTCGAACCCGAGGTGTTCGTCTGTCTCGACGCCCACCTCGACCTGCGCGACGACTACGACGGGAACGACCTCTCGCATGCCTGCGTGACCCGCCGGATCCTCGAGGAGGAGTCCGTCGAGGAAGCGATCGTGCTGGGCGCACGGACGGGCAGCGAAGCCGAGTGGGACCGGGCCGACGCCGACGACGTTACCGTGGTCCCGCCCGAAGACGTCGCTGACTTCACGTTCGGCGACCGACTCGAGGACCGCGAGGTCTACCTGAGCGTCGATATCGACGGCGCGGACCCGGCCTACGCGCCCGGCACCGGGACGATGGAGCCGTTCGGGCTCGAACCCCGCGAGATGCGCGACGTGGTTCGCGAGGTCGCACCCCGGGCGACCGGGTTCGACGTCGTGGAGGTCAACGACCGCGACGAGGGACAGGCCGCATCGCTCGCGGGCAAGCTCCTCCGGGAGTACGTCTACGCGAACGCGGCCGCTGCTGGGGCTTCGGACGACGAGTAAGGCGGGTCCGATCCAGCGCAGTACGTTCTCGACCCTTTCGCGACTTTCTCGACCCGAGCTACAGCAGCGCGTCGAACACCTTCCCCTGGGCTTTCCGGAGGTGCTGGTGGAACGTCGGCGCGGCGATCTCGAGCGAGTCGGCGACCTCCTCGCCGGTCGCGTTCCGGGGCCACTCGAACAGGCCCGCATGATACGCGGCCTCGAGGACCGTCCGCTGGCGCTCGGTAAGTTCCGTCGTCACCGTCTGTCGGACCTGCTCGGGTTCGTCCTCGTTCCGCGTGATCTGTCGGCGTGCGACCATCTCCGCGGTGGGATACGTCGACTGAACGGCGTCGATGACGGTCCTGACCTCGACGCTGGGCGAGAGGTGAAGCGTCATCCGGAAGTCCCCGTTTTCGAAGACCGCGCGTTCGACGGATCCCCCGACCGAGGCGACCGCCGACAGCACCGGCGGCTCGGAGAGCCGGAGTTCGAACGGGACCGGTCCGTCGTCCTCGGCCCGGAACGTCACGTCCGTCCAGTGGGGCAGCTCCGCGACGAGCCCTCGTAGCCGCTCGGTCGACTCCGTGGCAGCGGTCCCGTAGACGAGGTACTCCTCGTCCTCGATGGGAAGCGTATGCTCGAGTGCGACGAACCCGTCCGATCGGTCCGCTTCATCGGCGGCGCCGACCGCGAGTGTTTCGTACACGTCGTGGATGCGGAACTCGAGTTCGACGACCTCGTCGGCCATCAGCGCTTGCTTGCGTTCGGCGGCGACGATCGCGTGGCCGACGATCTCGCCTAGCTGGCTGATCACCGCGCCTTCGTCGCCCTCGAAGGCACGTGGGCGATCGGCATAGACGTTCAACACCCCGTAGACCGTGTCCTCGTGGACGATGGGGATCGCCGCCGACGAGCGGAAGCCGTACGCTTCGGCGACGTCGCGCCAGGGTTCGTAGCGGGGGTCGTTCTGGATGTCCTGTGTCGTCTGGGGTTCTTCGGTTCGGAGCGCCCGTCCCGTCGGACCTTCGCCGTGTTCGTCGTCCGGATCGACCGAAATGGAGACCTCCTCGAGGTAGCCGTCCGTGTCGGCCTCGGCTCGCATATTCACGGTCTGCGTGCCGACGTCGACGTCGCCGACCCAGGCGAATTCGTAGGACTCCGCCGCGGCGAGCCGTTCACAGAGGATCCGCTCGATCTCCTCCCGGGTCGGTCGCTCGATGACCGCTTCCGTGACGTCTTGCACGATGCCGTTGAGGTTGTTGAGCGCGACCAGTTGCTCGCGGTGGCGTTCGAGGCGTCGCTCTCGGTCCCCTTCCCGCTCCCGTCCGCGCTCACCTCCACGGTTCGCCTCGTCCGCCGTCGCCCGCGGTCGCCACCACACCCGCGCGCTCGCGCCGACTTTCTTCGTCTCGAGTTCGCCGCGATCGACCAGGCGCTCGAGCCGACTGTAAGTGCTACGCCGGCCGAGGTCCAGTCGGTCGGCCACTTCCGTCGTCGTGTGGGGCACGCCGCTGCCATCGAACACGGCGAGCGTCTCGCTCAGGGGGGCGGTCAGCGATTCTGTTCCGCCGGTCATACCCGTCGAACGTGCTCCAGACGCATGAAGACTCCGCCGGCGGAAATATCGGCGGAGAGTGCCTGAATCGGCCTTTAGACCGGGATACCGTGGGGCATTCTCACGGTCAGTCCCCACCGGAGCGGTGGCTGGACCTAATTTGTGTCACCTTCTGCTTACGCTTCCACGGAGTCTCTGTACTGGCAGCGACACGCGACCGCGTTCGCGACATCCACTCATGTCCGAGTCCACGCACCACCGCCCGCCGACGGACGCCGACGCCGAATCGGAAGCCCTCTCCGAACGGGAGTATCACTACTTGCTCGCCCCGCGACGCCGCAGAATGACGCTCGACCTGCTGGCCGGCCGCCGGGAGGCAGTCGACCTCGAGCCCCTCGCCTCGGCGATCGCGGCCCGCGAGTGCGGGCTCGAGGGGAGGGACGAGGAGACGGTAGAGACCATCGCGATTTCGCTTCACCACGTCCACCTTCCCGCGATGGCGAACGCCGGTGCCGTCGACTACGATCCGCAGGCGAAACGCGTCACACCCCAACCCTGCCTGCTCGAGTACGATCTGCAATTCGACCGGGAGGTGGCGGTCGGAGTGAACGATCGGCGACGATGATCGCAGTTGCCGATCGGGTCGAACGGTACGCGATACGCTCCTCTCACGGTGGTAATCTCTGTACGGACGCGCCGGTAATTCACTTTCTCGAGGCCGAAATCGAGGCCGAAATCGACGGTCGACGAACATAAACACCGTGTGACGGACGAGGGGGACGTCCTCACGGACCGAAACGACAGTGTTATTCACTACCGGGCGACCCACACCTAACTGATACTGATGATCGTCAGACCGTACGATCGCGAGTCGGATGCCGACGCCCTCTGGGACCTGAAGCGGGCCTTCGAGACCGGGCTCGGAACCGGAACCGGCGGCGAGGAGAAGGCCGAAAAGTACACCGCGAAACTCACCGACGACTACCGCGAGGGCTACCTCGAGTGGGTCGATCGCTGCGTCGACCGCGACGAGCGCAGCGTCCAGGTGGCAGTCGACGACTCGGACGACCACGGGTCGGGCGACCTGGTCGGCTACGTCTTTCTCTTGCCGGACTCCCACGCCTACATCTGGGACGCGGCCGTCCTGAACGAGATCTACGTCCGCGAGAGGGTCAGGGGAACGGGCGTCGCCGACGACCTGATGGACGCCGCCGTCGCCGCGGCCCGGGACCAGAACCTCCCGCTCGAGCGCCTCGTCCTCGACGTCGACCGGGAGAACGACCGCGCACAGGCGTTCTACGACCGCCACGGGTTCGAGGGCTGGGGCGAGATGGTCGCTCGGGACCTCTAACGGCGCAACGCGGTCCGGAGCGACGCGTGGGGTGGTCGTTCGACAGGGGTCGTCATCGAACTGGGTAGCTCAAATCCCTCTTCGACCTTGGAGTAGCTATTGACGCGTTGCTGTTTGATTTCCTACCATACTACGTGAACACCTGACGACTGTCAGAACGGGTCGGAGAGGTACGCCTTGGGAACCGCGTTCTTGACAGTTACGAGCGGATCGACCACCTGGCTGATCTCGAGGCCGCCGACCAGGCTCGAGAAAATGTAGGCGTCGGTTTCGTCGACGCCGTGCTCGGCCGCCAGGAGGTCGATCGCGTCGCGGTTCGCCAGCTGGCAGGCCTCCTCGAGGGTGTCGGCGCTGGCGACCGGCTTCCAGGCGTCGTCGGTCTCCAGCAGCGGGCGCTCGAGCTCGACGGCGGGGTCGTCGATCACCTCGACGGTGACGTCGATATCGGTCGCGATTTCGGCTCCCGTCCCGCACATCTCGCCGTCGGCCATGGCGGCCTTGGAGTCGCCCATCGCGAGCATCGCACCCTCCTGGAACACCGGGAAGTAGATCGTGTTTCCGCCGGTGACCTCCGTCGTGTCGAGGTTGCCCCCGTGGTCGTGTGGGAACAGCGTCGTGTACGACTCCTCGGCGGGTGCGACGCCGATGGTCCCGACGACGGGTTCGATCGGGACCTCGAGTTCCCCCTCGGGAGTATCGAAGGTGATCGAGCCGTCCTCGACCGGCGTGATCCGCGTTCGCGGGGCTTCGATCTCGTCGTACTCGTCGAGCAGGCCGAAGCCGTCGATGGTGACCGCGCGGCCGCGGTCCTCCGTGACCCGGACGTCTTCGATCTCGACGCGCAGGACGTCGCCGGGTTCGGCCCCTTCGACGGCGATCGGGCCGGTCGCGGCGTTGACCTCGTCCGGGACGGCGTCGATGACGTCCGACTCGGACTGGACCGCGCCGTCCAGGCTGTCGCGGGTGTCGATCGTCAACTCGGCGCCCGACTCGACCGTTTCGATCGGCTCGAGATCGGGGGTGAACTCGTAGATCGCTCCGTCCTCGTGGGAGACCGTTCGGCGTGGCATGCGCGAGGGTTCGTCGCGATGGGAAGTAAATCGATGTGTCGCGGGTGGTACTTCCGTTTTCGGCCGCCGGCCGATTCGTAGGGCCTGCGTGTCGGTGCGGATCGCAAGCTTACAAGCCGCCGGCCCCGCAAGTGCTCCCTACCCATGACCGTCCGACTCACCGAACTCGTCGACCGGCTCGACGAGGAACTGCGAACCGACGACTACGCCGACCTCGACGCCAGCGCGAACGGGCTCCAGGTCGGCCCCGACGACCTCGAGGTCGACCGCGTCGCCTTCGCCGTCGACGGCGTCGAGGCGACGTTCGAACGGGCGATCGAGGCCGACGCTGACGTCCTCGTCGTCCATCACGGGCTCTCGTGGGGCGGCTTCGACCGCGTCACCGGCCGCACCTACGACCGGCTCGCGCCGCTGATCGAGAACGACGTCGCGCTGTACGTCTCTCACCTCCCGCTGGACGGCCACCAGGACCTGGGCAACGCCGCGGGGGTCGCCGACGTCCTCGGCCTCGAGAACCGTGCCCCGTTCGGCGAACTCGGCCCCGAGTACGTCGGCCAGCGCGGAACCGCAGTCGAGGCCTACTCGCCCGGGAAACTCCAGGATCGCCTCGAGTCCGAACTCGAGACCGGCGGCGAGTCGGTTCAGGTGCTCGACTTCGGCCCCGAACGGATCGAGGACGTGGCGATCGTCACCGGGAGCGGCACCGACTGGCTCGACGACGCCGTCGACGCGGGCGTCGACGCGCTGGTGACGGGCGAAGGCAAGGGGAAGGTCTACCACGAGGCCCGGGAGGCCGGCATCCACGTCTTCCTGGCGGGCCACTACGCGACGGAGACGTTCGGCGTCCGGGCGCTGCAGGATCTGGTCGAGGGGTGGGACGCCGACCTCGAGACGACGTACTTCGAGGTCCCGACGGGACTGTAACCGGACCCAGCCGATCGTACTCGGCGGGACTCGACCGGATCGACGTTCGGCCCGGATCGAGCATGGTGGTCTCGAGCCGGGATCGTTGAACGATGTTGTCAGAAACAATAGTTTATCGCTCCCCTGTGACGGGTCTATATTACGGGGGAGAGAATCGGCCCTCGAGCGGCAATAAGGGTTATTTAGGCGGAATGACGATCTTATTATCAGATCGTATGTGTGTAACCGATAGGGGAACGGTCGGGGTGCAGGTGCATGAACATAGCTAGTGTCGTCCCGAACAGGGTCCGACGACGGTACAGCGCGAAAATCGCCGCGGCACTCGGCTGTGTCGTCGTCGTGACGCTTGCCTTTGGTCTGCTCTTTGGAACGTACATTCACGCGGGGCCGGAGGCCGAGGCTGCCGATCGGGCGACTGCCGCGGTGACCGGGCTTCTGGTCGTCTTCTTCATGAACCTCGGCCTGTTCGGGATCGTCATCGGGGGCAACACCGCACTCGCCCTCGATCGACTCGGCGGTCGGGCCGAGCGGATCGGGGACGGCGAGTTCGACGTCGACCTCGAGACCGGCCGGATCGACGAAGTGGGGCAACTCTACGACTCCGTCGCGGACATGCGGGATTCCCTCGAGGAGTCGCTCGAGGAACTCGAGGTCGAACAGGAACGCGCCCAGGAGGCCCAGCGGGAGGCCGAACGCCGTGCCGACGAACTCGAGGAGGAACGACAGCGCGTCCAGGAGGCCCGCCGCGAGGTCGAGCACAAGAACGAACGGCTCGTCGCGGAGGCCGAACGGTTCTCCGAGGTGATGGACGCCTGTGCCGACGGCGAACTCGACCGCCGACTCGAGCCGGAGATCGAGGACGAAGCGCTCGAGGCGATCGCGGACTCGTTCAACGAGATGCTCGACCGGATCGGCGACCTCGTCGCCGAAGTCCAGACCTCGGCCGAGACCGTCGAGGACGTCGCGACCGACCTCCAGACCTCGAGCGAGCAGATCCGGACCGCGAGCCAGGACGTCGCGGAGTCGGTCCAGGGGATCGCCGACGGCGCGGCCGAACAGACCGACGACCTCGACGCGGCGGCAAGCGAGGTCAGTGACCTCTCGGCGGCGACCGAGGAGGTTGCGGCGACGACCTCCGAGATCGCCGAGCAGTCCGAGGAGGTCGCCACCCTGGCCGACGAGGGGCAGGCGATGGCCTCCGAGGCAGCGCACAACATCGGCTCGCTGGTCGATACTACCGAGACCGTCGCGCAGACGGCCGAGCAACTCGAGCGCGAGACCGAACAGATCGGCGAGATCATCGCCCTGATCGACGATATCGCGGACCAGACGAACTTGCTGGCACTGAACGCCTCGATCGAGGCTGCGACGGCGAACGCCGACGGTGACGGGTTCAGCGTCGTCGCCAACGAGATCAAGTCCCTCGCGGAGGAGACGATGGACGCCGTCGACGACATCGAGGCGACCCTCGAGTCGATCCGCGAGCGGACAGCGACGACGGCCGACGAGATCGCGACCGTCGACGAAGAGATGAAAACCACGGCGACGCTGGTCGACGACCTCGAGTCCAAACAGGAGACGATCGCCGACGGGATCGGTCAGGTCGACGGCAGTATCCAGGAGATCGCCTCGACAGCCGACGATCAGGCGACCGCCGCCGAAGAACTGGCGACGATCGTCGACACCGTTGCCGACGTCTCGATGGAGACGAGCGACGAGGCCGAAGGGGCCGCCGCCGCAGCCGAGGAGACGACCGCGACGATCGACGAAGTGTCGACGACCGCGACGGACCTCGAGGACGATGCCCGGGAACTCCGTGAACTGATCGGTTCGTTCACCATCGGCGGCAGCCGATCCGGCGCGCGAACGGCCGCCCCGTCGGGGGGTGATTGAGCGTGTTCGAAGCAATCCAGACGCTGGTCGTCGGAACGTCGGTCCTCGCGCTCGCAGCGGTCGCCTTTTTGTTCGCCGCGCGGCGGCTGCCCGCCGCCGGTCGTTCGTATGGCTATGCTGCCGCCGTCGCAGCCGGAGCGATGGCGGCCACGTACGTCGCGATGACGGCCACCGAATCGATGGCAGCCGGCGCCGGGACCGACTTCGCCAGGTTCGTCGGCTACACGGTCATCTGGTCGGTGATCTGTACCGTCGTGGCGGGTGTCGCTGGCGTCGGTCGGCGTCTCGCAGCCGCGCTGCTGGCGGTCGTCGTCGTGCGCCTCTGGATCACTTACGGAAGCTGGCAGGTCGAGGGGACGGTCGGTTCGGCGCTAGCGATCGTCCCGTTCGCGCTCCTCCTCGTCGCTATCTACCTGCTGTTCGGCCCGTTCATGCGAGCGGTCTCATCGACCAGCGGGGAGCGACAGTTGCTGTACGCGAAACTCCGAAACTTGGTCGTGCTGGGCTGGCTGGCGCTCGTCGTGACTGGCCTCCTCGGCGAGGCGTTCGGACTCACGACGGATTTCGTCGCCATAGTCGCTTCGACGTACATCGAGGCTGTACTGCTCGTCGGCTTCGGCGGCATCGTCGTCCGGAGCGGCCGCGCCCTCGCAGCGACCGCCGCGTCCGGCGACCTGAACCCGTTTATGAGGGACGGAACCGCTTCCGGCGAGGGGCTCGAGGATCGCGCCGGATCGCCGTCCTGACCGGCCGCTCGCGGGTCCCAGCGCGTGCGGTCGTCGGAGCCCGCCTTCGTCCGAATACGCCCCCGACCGCGCGATCCCGTCCTCTTCGTACCCGACGACGCGCCGCCGACTCGAGCGATGGCTGCGCTCGAGACCTGTCCCGTAGCCACGTCCGCCACGAACGGCCCGATCGGATTCCCTCGCCGACCAGTCGGGACCGACTCCGCCGAAGGGACTCGACTCGATACGCACCCTCCTCGAGTCGCCCGTCGTCGCCCTCGAGTACAACGCGGTGAGACGGTGTTGTCCTCGAGGGCGATCGCGATCGCGATCGTATCCAGCAGTTCGTGACTGGACCATCGATCGAGATGACTCGGCGGCCGTCCCTTCGGACGACGTCCCGGGGGACCCGGGTCGTCGAGTCCTTGGACGGGATCGGTTCGCTGTCGTGTTTCGCGACCGGGTACTCACTCGATCTACCAGTAGTACCACTTTCGTTAGTATAATTGGAATAGAACAGATCCATCCGGAACGGACGATCGGCTCGAGGGCTACGACTCGAACGTCGGTCGTCGAATCACTCGCCGGTCGACTGACAGTCGCACCCGCCCTGGTCGAGCAGGTCCCTGATCGTGTACTGGGTCTTGCAATCTTCACAGGTGATCGTGACGTTGACGAGGACGTTGAACTCGCCGACCTCGAGCACGCCGCTGCGCTCGAGCTGTTCGACCGTGTCCTCGGTGACCGCGGCGGTTCGGTTCCGCAGTGCCCCGAGTTTGTCCCTGCTTCGCTCGAGCCGTTCCTCGTCGCTCGGACTCTCGAGCGACGCCTCGAGGCAGTCCGTCAGGTGGTTGTAGACCGTCTGGTGGGAGACGAAGTCGCTCTCGACGTCCTCCACGGGGACGGCATCGCGCTCGAGTTCCTTGCGGGTCTGGACTCGAGTCCCGCTGCTGACCTCGTCGTCCGTCAGCAGCCGGTACGTGTTCTCCACTTCGCCGTCCTTGTAGCCCAGTCCGGCATCGTCGAGCGCGGCGGCGAGCACCCGCTTGTTCACGTGTTCCGCGAGGTCGCGGGTGCTGTATCGCTCGTCGGTCTCGTCGGTCCAGCGGCGAACGAGGTCGGCGTCGAGGTCGGCGAGCCCGTACCGGTCTGCGACGCGCCCGACCTTGCATCCGCACGTCTCGCTCGACCCCTCGTCGGATTGGCTCACCCTCGAGGGTCGTCGCTCGCCAGTAAAAAGGTTCGGGGTTTACAGTGATACGTTCGTAACGGGCCGGCGGTCGTCCAGGACGGTGGTGTGGACGACAGATTCATACACTATCGGATAGTTTCGCAGAAAGATTTGAACGGTTATGTGTGGGGCTGCGGTCGAATCAGGCGCTTTCACCCCTTTCGATTGCGACCGGAGTCGGCCGGGGAGGCGACCACGATCGCCCGCAGATCGTTGACGTTCGTTCCCGTCGGTCCAGTTCGGACGACGGCCTCGGCCTCCTCGAGCACGGAAAGCGCGTCGTTGCCCTCGAGAGCGGATCTCCCCGTCCGCTCGGGGACCGCCGTCGCGTCGGCGATCGCCCCCGCGACGTCGGTGGCGCCGTCGATCCCGTCCGTGTCGACCGCCGAGACTACGACCCCCCCGTCGTCACGATCGAGTGCGAGCGCGCCGGCGAGGACGAACTCCTGATTGGGGCCGCCCCGGCCGTGGTCGTCGGCGAGGGTCACCGTCGTTTCGCCTCCCGAGAGAAGTACCGCGGGCGGTTCGACCGGCGAGCCGTGTTCCCGACACTCCTCGGCGATCGCGACGTGGGTGAGCGCGGCCTCTCGGGCCTCGCCGCGGACGCCCGAGGCGAGCACCAACGGCTCGTAACCTCGTTCGGCCGCGACGTCGGCGGCCGCCTCGAGTGCAGTCCGACCGTTGCCGAGGATCCTGACGTCCGTCCGATCGAAGGCTGAGTCGTCCGCGGTCGGCGTCTCGGGGTGGTCGCCGTCCGATCCCCCATCGAGGTATTTACGTACCGAATCGGGGACCTCGAGGTCGTAGCGATCGAGGACCGCGAGCGCGTCGGCGTAGGTCGAAGGATCGGGGACGGTCGGGCCGCTGGCGATCACGCTCGGATCGTCACCGACGACGTCGCTGATCGGCAGGGTGAGGACGGTCGCCGGTGCGGCGACGCGTGCGAGGCGGCCGCCCTTGATCGCCGAGCAGTGTTTGCGGACGGCGTTGATCTCGTCGATCGAGGCACCGCAGGCGAGCAGTTCCTCTGTCACCATACGGAGGTCGTCGATCGACAGCGGCTCGGCCGGAGCCGCAAGCAGCGCGCTGCCGCCGCCGGTGATGGCGGCGACGACCAGGTCGTTCGCTCCCGCGTTTCGGGCGTGCTCGAGGACCGTCCGGGCACTCTCGACGCCTGTCGGGCTCGGAACCGGGTGGTCCCCCTCGAGCACGTCGACGACGGAAGTCTCGACCGGGTCGTCGGTGACCACCGCACCGCCCGTCAGTCGATCGCCGAACGCCTCCTCGAGCGCCGCGGCGAAGTGGCCAGCGGCGTTCCCGGCACCCACGAGGACGACGTCGTCGTACGCCTCGAGGTCGTGTTCGGTGCAACGGCCCTCGACGTCCGTGACCGAGAGGGTCCCCGCCGAGACCGAGAGTCGGCGTTTCACGAGGGTTTCGGGTCGAGCGGCTTCGATGCCTCGCCGCAGACACTCGAGGGCAGTGTCGTAGGCGTCGGGGTCGTCCGTCGGGATTCGTTCCGGGCGGTCGATCTCGAGCATGTCTGGGGGTGCGGCGACGACGATCATGTATCTACTGGGCCCACGGCTGGATGGACTCGCTCGAGGGGGATAGTTGGCGTCCTGAAAACACCGACGATCTACTCTCTATCTGATATTGTGGGATATACTATATCAGAAACGGGGAATGGCTTCCAAAGGAGTATTCGACCGACAAAGCGGAAGAGAACTACATAACTAATTCGTGTTAGTTCTGGATCGGCTACGAACAGTGAAACGTTCTGGATCCTCGATCTCGTTCGTTACACCGGTAATGAACCGTGATTTTCTTACGTAGGTACGGTTGTAATCCGCGTGCGATCAGCGAAATCCGAGTATGCCGGATACGATTTCGAGTCATAACCAGCGCTTCGATAGTGTTTCGAGCAGCAAATACACTGAGATATCCGATATCGGCGTCTCCGACCTGTCCGGAAACATTACGTGGAACCGACTCGAGCGACGCGGTACTGCTCGAGCTCGGAATCGACTCGGTCCCGATCCAACCGCTGATTTCGGCGTCTTTGTACCGTAACGACGATCGGTTCGATTCTCACCCGCCTGAATTCGAAGCGCGAGTAGTCGACTTTATCGGAAAAATTTCCGGCAAAGCCGAAACACTTCTTAGCCCGTGGACGCGTGTCGTTTTCATGACGGACGCACCGAACCGGTCGGTCGAGCGCGGGTTCGCCATCGTCGACGAGCTCGCCGAAAACGGTGGCGGGCGGGTTTCCGAACTGGCCGAACGCCTCGAGATGCCGGTCAGTACCGTCCACGACTACCTGCGGACGCTGGTCGCGACTGGCTACGTGACCAGGGAGGGCAAGGAGTATCGGACGACGACCCGGTTTCTCGAGGTCGGGCACCGTCACCGCCACCGGCTGGAGATCTACAAGGCCGTCCGGGACCAACTCGAGACGGTCGCCGCCGAAACCGGCGAGCACGCGACGCTGCTGATCGAGGAGGACGACCAGGCCGTCATCCTCGCCGTCGAAGAGGGACCCGACGCCATCAATCTGTTCGCGTATCCCGGGGCACGGATGCCCTTACACGTTACCGCACCGGGAAAAGCGATGCTCGCACACATGCCCGAGGAGCGGGTCGAGTCGCTCCTCGAGGGTGACCTCGTGTCGGTGACCTCCCAGACCGTTACCGACCCCGACCGGCTGCGCGAACAACTCGAGGCCGTCCGCGAGCGCGGGTACGCGGTCGACGAGGGCGAGCGCATCGCGGGAATGGTCTGTGTCGCCGCGCCGGTGCTGGACAAGGACGACCGACTGCGCGGGGCGATCTGCCTCTGCGGACCGGAGAGTCGACTCGACGAGTCGCGGCGGGCCGAGATCGGCGAGGTCGTCGAACGGGCAGCGAACGTGACGCAAGTCAACCTCGACTACGTGTAGGGCGTCGGACGCCGTCGGCAACTTTACTATCCTCCTCCCGGAAACCCCGGTATGGAACTTTCAGACGAACAGGAACTCGTCCGGGAGAGCATCCGGGAGTTCGTCGCGGAGGAGGTCACCCCCGTGGTCGACGAGGCCGACGAAAACCAGGAGTTCCCCGAGGAGGTCTGGGACGGCCTCGCTGAACTCGGTCTCACCGGACTCACGGTCCCCGAGGAGTACGGCGGTTTCGATGCCGATCGGCTGACCTACAGCATCGCCAACGAGGAAGTGGCGTACGGCGATCTTTCGCTGGCCACCGCGCTGTCGGTCCATTGCATGGCGGCGTCGTGCATCCGCGAGTTCGGCTCCGAGCAACACCGCGAGGAGTGGCTGCCCCAGATGGTGGACGGCCGCCCCGTCGGGGCGTTCGCCCTCTCGGAGCCCGAGGCCGGGTCGAACCCGGCGGAGATGAGCACCCAGGCCCGACTCGACGAGGAAAACGGCGAGTACGTCATCAACGGCAAGAAGCAGTGGATCACGAACGGGAAACGGGCCGGCGTCGTGATCCTGTTCGCCAAGACGGACCGCGACGACCCCGACACCGTCACCCAGTTCCTCGTCCCGAAGGACGCCGAGGGCCTCGAGGTCGGCAAGAAGGAGGACAAACTCGGCCTGCGAGCCAGCGACACGACGACGCTGATTTTCGACGACGTGCGGATTCCGGAGGAGAACCGCCTGACAGAGGTCGGTAGGGGACTCAAGGCTGCCTTCTCCATCCTGACGGTCGGTCGGATCGCCATCGCGAGCCAGGCCGTCGGGCTGGCCCAGGCGGCGCTTGACGACGCCGTCGCCTACAGCGAACAGCGCGAGCAGTTCGGGCAGCCGATCGCGGACCACCAGACGATCGGTCACAAGCTTGCGGACATGCAGACGAAGGTCCAGGCCTCGCGGCTGCTTGCCCGCGACGCCGCCCGGAAGAACGAGGACGGGGTCGATCCGATGGCCGCCAGCATGGCGAAGTACTTCGCGAGCGAGGCCGCCGTCGAAGTCGCCAACGAGGCCGTCCAGATCCACGGCGGCTACGGCTACACGACCGACTTCGATGTCGAACGCTACTACCGGGACGCCAAGATCACGACGATATACGAGGGGACCACCGAGATCCAGAAAGAGATTATCGCGCGACACGTCCGCGAATCGGGCGGAAGTCGCTAGACTGGGCTGTCTCGAAAGCCAGGTTCGACGGTCGGTCGGTCTTTCCCCGGATTCTCCCGTAACCACACAAGACTTTAGAAACCCGGCGTACACGTATTTACCAATGTTCGATCAAGGAGACCTCGAAGGAATCCGCGAGGAACGGGAACGGTGGGAAGCGGAGACGCTGGAGCCCGTCCTCGAGGCCCACGGGGAGCGCCAGGATCGGTTCGCGACCGTATCGAATCACGAGGTAGACCGCCTCTACACGCCGGCGGACATCGCGGACCTGGACTTCGAGGAGGATCTGGGATTCCCGGGCGAACCGCCGTACACGCGGGGACCGTACCCGACGATGTACCGCGGTCGAACGTGGACGATGCGGCAGTTCGCCGGGTTCGGGACCGCCGAGGAAACCAACGAGCGGTTCCACTACCTGATCGACGAGGGCCAGACCGGGCTCTCGACGGCGTTCGACATGCCGTCGCTGATGGGGATCGACTCCGACCACCCGATGAGCGAGGGCGAGGTCGGCAAGGAAGGGGTTGCCGTCGACACCCTGCGCGACATGGAGATCCTGTTCGACGGGATCGACATCGGCGAGGTGTCGACCTCCTTCACCATCAACCCCTCCGCGCCGGTCATCTACGCGATGTACATCGCGCTGGCCGACCAGCAGGGCGTCCCCCGCGAGGAGGTCCGGGGAACCCTCCAGAACGACATGCTCAAGGAGTTCATCGCTCAGAAGGAGTGGGTGATTCCGCCCCGGCCCTCGCTGGACATCGTCACCGACACGATCGAGTTCGCCGTCGAGGAGACGCCGAAGTTCCACCCCGTCTCGATCTCGGGCTACCACATCCGCGAGGCCGGGTCGACGGCCGCACAGGAGGCCGCGTTCACCCTCGCTGACGGGTTCGCCTACGTCGAAGACTGTCTCGAGCGCGGCCTCGACGTCGACGAGTTCGCGCCGCTGCTTTCGTTCTTCTTCAACTCCCACAACTCCATCTTCGAGGAGATCGCGAAGTTCCGCGCCGCCCGTCGCATCTACGCCCGCGTCATGGAGGACTGGTACGGCGCCGAGAAGGCCGAGTCAAAGCGGATGAAGTTCCACACCCAGACCGCGGGCCAGTCGCTGACGGCCCAGCAGCCGCTGAACAACATCGTCCGCGTGACCATCCAGGCGCTTGCCGGCGTCCTCGGCGGCACCCAGTCGCTTCACACCAACAGCTTCGACGAGGCGCTCGCGCTCCCCAGCGAGAAGGCGGTCCGCGTCGCGCTTCGCACGCAGCAGATCATCGCCGAGGAGTCCGGCGCGGCCGACATCGTCGACCCGATGGGCGGGAGCTTCGCCATCGAGAAACTCACCAACGAGATGGAGGCCGAGATCATGGCCTACATCGAGGAGATCAAGGAGAACGGCGACGGCTCCGTCCGCGACGGCGTCCTCGACGGGATCGACCAGGGGTACTTCCAGCGCGAGATCCAGGAATCGAGCTACGAGTACCAGCAACGCGTCGAACGCGGCGAGGAAGTCGTCGTCGGCGTCAACGAGTACACGATCGAGGAGGACACCTCGCCCGAGATCCTCCACATCGATGAGACCACTCGCGACCGCCAGCTCGAGCGCCTCGAGGAGGTCAAGGAGGAACGCGACGACGAGGAGGTCGACGCGACGCTCGAGGCGCTGTCGGACGCGATCGAAGCGGACGAGAACGTAATGCCGTACGTGGTCGACGCCGTGAAAGCCTACGCGACGATGGGTGAGATCATGCAGGTCTTCGAGGACTACCACGGCGCGTACCGGGAGGAACTGAGCCCGGTCTGACTCCTGTCGTCCAGTCACGTTTCGCATTCTCGAGATTTCGGCCGAGCGGTCGTTCCCGGACCAGTACCGTAGCTCAGCGGATTCGACGGTGGCGTTCTCCCGACGCGGACTGTCAACTTCGCCTGACGATCGATTCACGATTAAATTCTAGTCGTGGCGGAAGACGGGAGACGTATCGAACAGACGAAACGACGATCACGGTGTCTCGACTGCCAGGGACGGATTCGATCCACCATTCGTACTCGAAGCCAGTCTCGACGAGTAGTACAGTCGGCCGATACGTAATCGTTCTTGGCTCAATTTAATTACAAATATAGTGTTAATACTAAGAAAAAATACATTCACGGGGAACGATACGGATCGAGCACGAAGTTTAATATTATTCGTGATGAACTCGCGGTATGTCCTCGGAGAACGCTCCGGACCGCTCGCTGGGGGATCGGGTCGTCGACCTGTTGTCGGGGCTGCACGGCAGGTACAACAGTGCCGAGGCGACGGTACGCCGGTATACGCCGTACGTCGTTCGGGTGATCGAGGTCGTGGTGGCGATCGGACTGCTCGCGGGCCTGGCACACTGGCTCTACTGGGTGTACATCGCGGGTCCCTGAGCCCGGATCGGCCGCGTCTTCCCGACACGGGGAGTCGTCGATCGATCGCCTCGAGCGGCCCGTCGTTCACGAATTATTGAATATCATATATCAAAAAAGGTCTCTACGTACACCGATTCCGATATGACACCTCACCTTCAAAGAATATATATGGTGTACCATTGGAGTGGATATTGTTACCATGTCATATGGTAGTTCGGACCGACGACGGTTCCTGACGGTCGTGGCCGTTACGGGGACCATGGGGGTAGCAGGGTGTATTGGCGACGAAGAAGTCGACCCGGAAGAGGAGGATCCGCTCGACGAGGACGACGACGACGGTGCCGGCGGCGGCGATACGGACGAGGATCGCGAGCATCACATCGACGTCGGGACGTCGGCCGGTGGGACGATGGACGTCGGCCTCGCGGTCGAACAGGGCGTCGCCGAAGAGAGCGACATGCTCAGCTACTCGACGGTCGAGAGCCCTGGGTACGTCGGCTCGACGTACCGGATGAACGAGGACGCCTTCGACGCCGCGTACATCGACACCAACACGATGAACAAGGCCCAGCAGGAGGTGGACATGTTCGCCGAGGACCCGGTCGACCAGCTCCCCTGGCAGGGGATGACGGCGTTCCCCTACAGTATCTACATGATGGCCCGCGACGGAACGGGGATCGAGACGTTCGACGACCTCGCCGGTGCGAGCGTTTACCCGGCGGAACCGGGGTACTCGACCCGTGCGACGACGCTCGACGTCTTCGAACAGGATCCGATCGCCGACGTCTACGACGAGATGGAGATCGTGGACGCCGACGTCGCCGACGCGCCGGGCCTGATGGAGGAAGAGCAGATCGACGCGGCGATCGCCTACGGGACGCCCGGCGTCGGGAACACCGGCTGGGTCGTCGAGTACGACGCCCGGGTCGACGTCCACTACGTCCAGCATACGGATGCACTGATCGAGGCGATCGAGGGGTTCCCCGGGGCCGGCCTGTCGATCTACGACGACGATCCGGCAGAGACGTTCGCCTGGGACCAGGATATCGATACCGACGAGATCGCCGCCTGGGACCTCACGGTTACCGTCGCGTTCCATCCGGAAACCCCGGACGAGGCAGCCTACGAACTGTGTCGCGTCGGCGGCGAACACGGCGACACTATCCGTGGTGCAGAGGAACGGTTCACTCCCGAGGGCCCCGAGGACCTCGTTCAGGGAGCGCTCGAGGAGTATCCGTTCCATCCCGGTGCGGCCCAGTACTACCAGGATGAGGGCGTCTGGGACGACGAGAACTGGGTCGTCGGCGACCGGGACCAGGTCGGGGAGTACTTCGGCTAGACGGCCCCGGCGACCGCCGTCTTACGAGAACGAAACGAGATCATGCAACGATGAGCACCGAAACGGCGAGCCACGAACCGAGCACCGGGCGGGATCGATTGAGCGTTACCGCACTCGACTACGCCGTCACGGCGGGTGCACTCGTGCTCTGGGCGATCGTTCTCTGGTGGGCCTGGACCCAGGGGATCAGTCGCGCCCAGTACGGAGTGTTGTTCCTCGGCGCCGTCCTGTCGGTATACGTCATCGAGGAAATCAAAGAGTCGGTCGAGAAGGAAGACTACGTCGACCTGTTGATACTCGTCGCCTGCGGGGCCGTGATGGTCGTCGCGACCGTCTACATCTACACGGACTTCGACGCGTTCTACATCCGCCGCCAGGGGTGGGCACCCGATCACGAGTACCGTCTCGCCTGGCTCGTGATCGCGGTGATCCTCTATCTCACCTGGCGCTCCTACGGTAACGTCTTCCTCGCGCTCATCGGCGGCGCGATGCTGTACGCGATGTACGGCTACTACGTCCCTGGTCTGTTCGGCCACAGTGGGCTGGACACGATCCACATGCTGCAGATGCTGATCACGGATCTTGCCGGCTTCTACGGCTCCTTGACACAACTTACGGCAGCGTGGATCGCACCGTTCCTGCTGTATGCGGGACTCCTGTTCGCGTTCGGAGCGTTCGACCTGATACTGCGGTTGGCCATCGTCAGTGCGAGGTACATCGAGTCCGGCGTCGCCCAGACCGCGGTGCTATCGAGCGCGATCATCGGCTCGATCAACGGGAGTTATGCCGCGAACGCCGGGATGACCGGGTCGTTCACCATCCCGACCATGATGGACGCTGGACTCTCCGGCCGCACCGCCGCGGGGATCGAAGGCACCGCCTCGACGTCCGGCCAGGTGCTTCCGCCGGTCATGGGCGCGTCGGCGTTCGTCATGGCGTCGATGCTCGGAATTCCGTACTGGAACATCATCGTGGCCGGACTCATTCCGGCCGGCATCCTCGTCGCGAGCATCCTCGTGGCGGTCCACTACACGTCGATCAACGAGATCGGCGAACAGGAGATGGACTTCCAGGACTACTTCGACGAGGAGATGACCCGAAACGACAAACTCGTACAGGGGGTCCGGTTCGGCGTTCCCTTCGCCGTTCTCCTCTTCACCCTGGGATACCTTCAGTACACGGTCATGACGTCGGCCCTGTATACGATCGTTATGATGGTCACGCTCGGGATCGGAATGCCGGTGGTTCGATCGGGGTACGAGGTCGTCGCTCGATCGGACCGACCGACCTACGTCGACGATGTCGGCGGCCTCTGGTCCTCCCAGTGGTGGACTCGAGGACGCGTCCGACCGGTCCTCCGATCCGTTGGAGGTCGCGGGCCGATCGGCGCGGTTGTCGGGGTCGGACGATCGATCCGGCGGTTCCGTCCCGTCGATACCTTCCTCGACGAGGTCCGGAACGCGGTCCACGGCTTCCGTCGCGGCGCGGTGATCCTCGCGCCGATCGCGATCATCCTCGCGGCGGTCAACGGCGTCGTCGACCTCCTGATGACGACCGGGGTCCCTTCGCGGATCGCGATCATGTTGATGCAGCTGTCGGGGGGGATTCTGCTCATCGCAGTGCTGTTCGGAATGGGCGTCTGTATCATCATGGGGGTCGGGATGCCGACGGTCGCGGCGTACGTCATCGTCTCGACGCTGGTCGCACCGACGTTCGTCAACGTCTTCGAGGTGCCCGAACTGGCGGCGCACTTCATGGTGTTCTACGCCGCGGTGATGGCCGGCGTGACGCCGCCGGTCGCGATCGCCGTCGTCGTCGCCTCGGGGATCGCGGGCTCGAACTTCTGGCGCTCCTGTGGGACGGCGATCACGATCGCCGCACCCCTCTTCGTGTTGCCGATCTCGTTCATCTACCACCCCGAGATCGTCTCGACGGCGATCGATCCGCAGTCCATGTTCAGCGGTGTACGGATCCTCTTCGGCGCGTTCGCGATCATCTACGGCCTCAACTACGCCTTCGGGATCCGGCGTCGGTTCGCGTTCCCGCTTCGGTTCGGCCTGTTCTGGCTCGGGGCCTTCATCATGGTCTACCCGGGATGGATGCTCCAACTGGCCGGTATCGCCGTCTTCGCCGTCGTCTTCGTCGGTGAGAAGTACGTCGCCAACGGGCACGCGCTCCCGCTGCCCTCGGCGATCGAACGGTGACGCAGGGTTCGTCCGCCCTTTCGTCGTCTCCTTCGAGTCGCCGATTGCCGTCCCATCCGTAATGCGGGATCCCGTTCCAGTACTCGACCGGATCCGTGCAGATGCGGTGTCCTCCCTCGAGTTCGCGTCGCCTATTCGAGCGGTAACTGTTCACGAAACCGTATAATTCACCTGTATCATAATAAATTTGATTGGTATTCTGTGTTTGCAGCGGACTTAGACTCGCATCGGTTTCTGATACTAATATTCTAACACTATTACTTCCGTGGAGTTTATTCGTCGATTAATACCGTTAGTAGGTGGTCAGACGATCCCTTCCGATACGATTCGACCTACATCCGTGCTGTATAGCCGTTCGGTCCGCTGGGAGTTCAGGCCAGCCGAAGTTATGGCTTGGAGAAATAATCATCTACTATCAAATTCGATACTATATTTTGAAACTAACGTGATCTGCTGAATCCGGTCGGAAAGCGAGACGCGATGCGTTCTTTGCGCGTTCGGTCGTTCCCGTCGAAAACGAGACACGAGGGTCGACGCGGTCGCGCCGTCAGAACGCGTCCCCGTTGATCGCCGACTCGGGCACGCCGCCCTCGTAGACGGTCCGGACGTTCGCCGCCGCCTCGAGACTGGCGTCACGCAGCGCCTCGGTCGTCTGTGCCCCCACGTGCGGGGTGGCGACGACATTGTCGAAGGGCAGCAGCGGGTGGTCCCGCCCGGGAGGTTCGGGCGAGAATACGTCGAGGCCGGCCCCCGCGAGCGTCCCGTCCTCGAGGGCCGCGCCGAGTGCGTCCCGATCAACGATCTCGGCCCGGGCCGTGTTGATCAGGAGACCGTCGGGACCGAGCGCCGCGAGTTCGTTCTCGCCGACCGCGCCGCGGGTTTCGGGCGTCAGCGGCGTGTGGACGGAGACGGCGTCGGCCCGTTCGAACAGTTCCCCGGGATCCTGGACGGTCGAGACGCCCGCGGGAAGGGTACCTTCGTCGACGTACGGATCGTACGTCAGAGGGTCCATCCCCAGTCCCGTCGCCAGGTCGGCGACCTCGAGGCCGATGTCACCGCAGCCGAACAGCCCGAGTACGTCGCCGAGCAGTTGGTCGGTCGCGACGTCGTGATCGTCCCATCCGCCCCCGCGAACGGCCGCGTCGGCTTCCCGGAGCCGTCGCCTGACCGCGAGCAACAGCGTGATCGCGTGCTCGGCGACCGCGCGCGAGTTGACGCCGGGCGTGTTGCTGACGATCACGCCGCGTTCGGTCGCCGCCTCGACGTCGATGTTGTCGACGCCGACGCCGTGTTTGGAAACGATCTCGAGGCTCGAGGCCCGCTCGATCAGTTCCCGGTCGATCCGTTCGGTACGCGTAATGATCGCGTCGAAACGGTCGACGTCCTCGAGGAGCGCGTCACGGTCCTCGTATTCGTCGATGCTCGTGGTCGCAGTGAACTCCGAGACCCGTTCCGGTCCGGCCGGATCGATCTCTGCGGGGAGGAGAAGCTCCCACGTGGTATCGGACATATCCTAAACAGACGGCGTCTCGGTTATAGTATCTTGGATAGTGGTACCGTCGAACACTACCGTAGCCGATGAGCGGAAGTCGGCGAGAAGGGACGAAGAAAGGGCGAACGGCCGTTAGTTCGTGCCGGTTCTCACGGGGCTACGCCAGCCTTTCGTCACGACCTTCTCGGTGAAGAAGACGAGGGCGAAGATCGCCGCGCCGGCGAGTTGTGCGGTCCAGCCGGGGTAGACCATCACGAAGGCACCGAGCCAGAACAGCACGAATCGTACCGGAATCCGGTACTTACGCTTGAACTCGAACGGGTAGTTGAGGCCGTAGATGATCGTGAACGCGCCCAGCAGGATAATTCCGGCCGAGATCAGTGAATCGGTCCCGATGGAGGTCGAGACGATCTCGGGGTGGTAGATGAACGACAGCGGGAGGACGAAAAGCGGCGCGGCGATCGTGATTGCGGTCGCGCAGGTCTCCCAGAAGTTGGACTCCGCGATGCCCGAGGCGACCACCACGGCGATGGCGACCGGCGGCGTGACGCCGGCCATCACCGCCGCGTAGAACACCATGTAGTGGGCAGCGACCTCGGGAACGCCGAAGTCCGTGACGAACGCCTGTGCCACGAGCGTCGAGGTGATGACGTACGCCGCGACCGTCGGCATCCCGATGCCCATGACGATGCAGACGCCCATCCCCAGGATCGCGGCGATCAACAGCACGCCGCCCGAGATGTCCATCAGCATCAGGGCGATTTTCGAGGGAACGCCGGTCGTCATCAGGAGGTCGACGACGCCGTTGACCGCTGCGAGGATGATCGCGATCGGCGCGAGGATCACCGCACCGCGCCGGAACCCGCCGATCGTGTTACCGATTTCCCCGATCAGCGTGTCGACGACCGCGTGACGACGTACCGGTCTGAACGTCGACCGGACGCCGCTTTCCCACGACTCGCCGAGCTCGACGTGGCTCGGGCGCTTGCCGGTGGCAGTCGCGTAGACCGACTGGAGTACGGGCGTCGTGATACCGAGCGTGACCATCACGGCGACGGTCCAGAGAGCAGCCGTCGGAACTGTCCACTGGTAGACCCCCAGAGTGACGATCAACACGACGAACGGCACCCCGAAGCGGGTCCCTTCGACGATCTTGTCCGCTCGAGTCAGTTCCTCGTCGAAGAAGTCCTCGAAGTGCATCTCCTGGCTGCTGACCTCCTTGATCGAGGTGTAGTGGACGGCTACGATGATGCTCAGGACGAGGATTGCAGCGGGCAACAGCCCCGCGATAATGATGTTGATGTACTCCGTCTGGAGGAACGAGGCCATGACGAACGCCGAGGCACCCATAACCGGCGGAAGCACCTGGCCGGACGTCGAGGCAGTCCCCTCGATCGCGGCCGCGGTCCGCGGTCGGAGGCCGCTGTCTATCATCGTCGGGATGGTGAACGAGCCGGTCATCCCGGCGTTGGCGGCGTAGCTTCCGTTGATCGAGCCGATGATCGCACTCGACAGCACCGCGGTCTGGGCGACGCCGGACTCGATGTACTTCGCACTGACGATGGCCAGTCGGAGGATGAGATCGAACGCGCCGTAGGCGAACAGGAGCCCTGCATACAGCAAGAACGGCGCGATCCACGCCGCAGTCAGCCCGGTCAACGAGCCATAGAAACCGGCCAGGTCCGTGATCAGCATCTGCAGCATGTAGTTCGTCCCGATCCCCGCGTGGCTGAAGATCCCGGGAACCATGAAGCCGTACAGCGCGTACAGCATCGCGCCGCCGACGAGCGCGAGGAACACCTTGCCGTAGGAGCGCCAGGTGAGATAGAGGATCACCGCGACGACCATCCACGCCAGGTGGTACTCGTGCTCGAGGGCCCAGCCCTGGCGCTGGATGTACATATCCTCGAAGTTCGTGAATATGTAGACCGTCGCGAGGACCATCACCACCCCACAGGCGACCAACAGGAGGAGGTCGACGTAATCCTCCGCTGCCATCGACTCGACAGCCTCGTTGAGCAGATAGACGATGAGGATGCCGCCGAGAAACAGGATCGCGTACTGCGTTCGTCCGACCCAGCGCGTGGAAGACCAGGCGAGGACGAGGGCCCACAGCAACAGCGCTCCCACGGTCACGGCGTTGTCGAGTAACCGCGTTCTAAATCCTTGCAAATCGGTTGCCGATCGTGTACTCATTTTTTAACTCCGTAGATGTCTCTAAAAACCCGTGAGGGTTCGGTTCGTTAGTTGTAGTCGCCTGCTTCGTCGGGGTCACCGATGACCCAGTCGTCGTTCCAGGCACCCTGGTCCTGGTAGTACTCGGCCGCGCCGGGGTGGAACGGGTAATCCGCGATCGCCGAGGACGTGAGATCCTCGAGCGTGTCGGGTGTGAACCGCGGTTCGGCGTCGCGAACGGTGTCGCCGTGTTCGTGGGCGATTCTGGTGAGTTCGTAGACTTCGTCCTTGGGGGCGTCGTGGTGGAACGTGAACGTGACCTCGAGGTCCCAGGCCACGACCTCGTCGGTGCCGATGTCCTGTTGCCAGCCGAAGTCGTCGCCGACGTCGTCGTACTCGGTGTAGCCGGCCCCGTTGTACTCCTGGATCGCCTCGACGAGGTCGTCGGTGTGCTCGACGTAGCGGACGTCGGTTCGTGCGTCGTACTCGACGACGAAGCCGGTGTGTCCCACGCCGGGCGTCCCGTAGGCGATCGCGGCGTCGATCTCTCCTTCCTCCATCAGGCCGGGGGCGTCGTCGACCTCCGCGTCGACGATGTCCATCTCCTCGTAGACGTCTTCGACCTGGGGCATCGACCAGACGTCGAGCGTCGTCGCGCGGGTGGAGAAGCCGGGTTCGGCCGGGTAGACGCTCGCACCGGCGAGGTCGTCGAACGTCTCGATGTCCGTGTCCTCGCGGGCGACGAGGTAGATACTGTACGGGAACCCGAGGAAGCCCTGCCACGGGACCGTATCGATCGGGTCGTCGGCGAACATGTCTTCGCCGTTCATCGCCTTGGCCATCGTGTTGGTATCGACGATCCCGCCGTCCATCTCGCCCGCATCCAGGCGACGAGCAGTCCCGACGTAGCCCGGACTCTCGATCGTGGAGTACTCGACGTCGTCGCTGTGTTCGGAGACGGCCTGTTCGAACGCGAGGCCGACGTCCATCGTTCCGCCCGTTGAGGTGCCCATACGGAACGGACCCCCTTCGTTGCCAGTACATCCCGCCAACCCGAGCGCCCCGAGGGCTGCACCGCTCTGGAGCACACGGCGTCGGCTGATGTTATCAGCAGCCATGGTAGACTCACCAATGAACTTTTACTATATATACTCTTTGGAGATGATGAATATCAAGTGAATGAACTCACTCGAGCGGTGGTTTCGGACGGGTATTCGGTGGTATCGGTGATTTCCGTTCGACACCCGACATCCAGTTCGTGAGTCCTGAGTTATACGTTCGCTCTCCCCGCGGTATCGGGTTCCCCCACCAGCGAATTCACCGTCCCGAAACCGCGCGCTCACTCGCCCTCGAGAACCCGCAAGAGAGCATCCTCGGGCAGCACTTCCCCGAGGACGTCCTCGGAGTGTTCTCCGAGCTGGGGCGGTTCGTGACCCGACCGCGTCCCGGCGGCGGAGAAGTCGATCGGGCAGACCGGGAACGGCAACTCGACGCCGTCGATCGTGAGGTCCTCGAGTGTGCCGCTCTCCCGGAGGTGCTCGTCCTCGAAGACCTCGACCGTGTCCTGGACGGGTGCGCCCGGGATCCCGTGTTCGCGGAACAGGTCGAACCACTCCTCGTTCGTCCGTCGCTCGAGGATCGGCACGAGTTCGGCCGCCAGCGCGTCCCGGTTGGCGACCCGGTCGTCGTTCCGGGCGAAGCGTTTGTCGTCGGCGAGATCGGGTCGATCGATGGCCTCGCAGAAGCCCTGCCAGGTGTCCTCGCTCCCGATGGCGACGGCGAACCAGCCGTCGGCGGTCTCGAACGCCCGGTACGGGGCGAGCGAGGGGTGGACGGTCCCCTGCCGGGGGTAGGGTTCCTCGGTGACGAACGTCCGCCCGGCGCGTTCGGTGAGCCAGGAGACCAGGCCCTCGAACATCGGCACGTCGATGTACTGCCCTTCGTCGGCGTACAGCGCCGTCGTGATCCCGATGACGGCGTACATCCCGGCGCAGATGTCGCCGATGGGGATCCCCGGCCGGGCCGGCGGGCCGTCGGCCTGCCCGGTGATACTCATGCTGCCGCCCAGGGCCTGGACGACCATGTCGAACGCCGGCAGGTCGCGGTAGGGTCCCTCGAGGAACCCAGAGATCGAACAGTAGACGAGGTCTTCGTTGACCCGCCGGAGGTCCTCGTACCCCAGCCCCCACTTCTCCATCGTTCCGGGGCGGTAGTTCTCGACGAGTACGTCCGCGGTTTCGACCAGCGCCTCGAGCGCGGCGGCCCCGTCCTCGATGGACATGTCGAGTTCCACGCTTCGTTTGCCGCGGTTCAGCGACGCGAAGTAGGCGGTAAGCCCCGAGTCGCCGATCTCGGGACCGACGCTCCGGGTGATGTCGCCCCGGTCAGGTCGTTCGATCTTGACGATCTCGGCGCCGAGGTCGGCGAGCAACTGCGTCGCGAACGGGCCGGACAGCATCTGCGTGCAGTCGATCACCCGGACGCCCGAGAGCGGCGTTGAGGACGAAGCGGTGGTCGTCGATCCGGTCGGTGTCATCGTACGGGCACTCTCGGCTGCGGGAACCTAAAACCGCTAGTCGGGGGTGGTCACAAACCGCACTCGAGAACCGTCCGGCCGATTACAGGTACAGGACGAACCAGTACGCCGTCATCGCGAAAAGGGCCACGGCGAGTATCGCTTCGGCCGCCTTGACGACCCGTGGCGTGTACGCCCCGACGGTTCCCGCTGCTCGATTGTATCGCTGGTGAACGCGCTCGATCGCATCGAGGACTCGCCGTCCGAACGTTCGTTGTTCCGAGGACATACGTGACATATCGTGCCAAGGTCGTTAAATAGCTTCGTCTTCTCGAGTCCGATCGCATCCCTCGGTCGACGACCTCGAGCACTACGTAGCGCCGGTGTTCGGCCGGAGCACGGCGCTACCGGGACTGGCGGTGCCGGAGACGACGGAACGGATATCAGAACCCGGACGTTCCCTCGAGTCGGTGCTCTTCGGCGACGCTCTCGTCGAGTTCGACGCCGATGCCCGGCTTCTCGGGGACCTCGATGTAGCCGTCCTGGATGAGCGGTTCGTCGCGCTCGAGGAGGTCGTCCCACCAGTCGACCTCGAGAGCGTGGTACTCGAGGACGTCGAAGTTCGGGATCGCGGCCCCCAGATGGACACAGGCCATCGTCCCGATCGGGCTACAGACGTTGTGCGGCGAGATCGGCATGTAGTTCTCCTCGGCGCGGTCGGCGATGCGCATCGTCTCCTTGAGGCCGCCGACGGTCGTCGGATCGGGAGTGACGATGTCGACGCCGTGGTCGTAGATCAGGTCGGAGAGTTCGTGGACGCGGAACCGGTTCTCGCCGGTGGCGACGGGCGTCTTCGTCGCCGAGGTGACTTCCTTCTGGGCGTCCATATTCTCGGGCGGGATCAGATCCTCGAGCCACATCAGGTCGTACTCCCGGAGTTCGTCGGCCAGGCGCTTCGCGCTCTCGACGCTGTAGTCCCAGTGGCAGTCGAACGCGAGGTCGATGTCGTAGCCGATTTCGTCGCGAACCGCTTCGACGATCTCCCGCTTGTACCGGACGGCCTCGTTGCTCAGCCGACCGTTGAACGGATCGGGGTCGTTGTCCATCTCGAGATCGAGGTCGAACTTGAGCGCGGTAAAGCCCATGTCGACGACGCGGCGGGCTTCGTTGGCGTAGGCCTCGGGCGAGTAGGCCTCGGCGTCGGCGTACTCGGTATAACCGTCGTCGACGGCGTAGGCCTCGCCGGCGTGGCAGTCGCAGTAGATGCGGACCTCGTCGCGGAACTTGCCGCTCAGCAACTGGTAGACGGGGACGTCGAGGATCTTCCCGGCGGCGTCCCAGAGCGCGATCTCGATGCCGGAGGCGGCGGTAACGACCTTGCCGGTCGTCCCGCCGTGGCCGGACATCTCCTGGATGATCCGGCGGAACAGGCGCTCGACGTCTAGCGGGTTCTCGCCGATCAGGAAACGTTTGGTGTACTCGACGAGTTCGGGGACACCGCCGCCCCGGTAGGACTCGCCGATCCCGGTGACGCCGGCGTCCGTCTCGATCTTGATCAGGTTCCACTCGAAGTTCCCGTCGACCACGCAGGTCTCGATGTCGGTTATTTCGACGTCTCGATGCTCGTCGCGGTTCGTGATTTGGTTGGAAAAGTCCTTCATGATTGTGTGGTTGGTAGTTTCGTGCCCGTTAGTTCTCGATCGCGAACTCCTGTACCGCGTCCTCGTCCAGTTCGACGCCGTGGCCCGGATCATCGGGCAGCGGAATCCGGCCGTCGTCGTCCGGCTCGAGCGGATCCGCGACGACGTCGTCGAAGACCTTGACGTCCATGTCGCGGTAGAAGTACTCGACCCAGAGGGCGTTCTCGATCGAGCCCACCAGCGACGCGTGGAGGTTCCAGTTGTAGTGCGGTGCGATCCGAACGTCCAGCGCGGCCGCGTGGTGGGCGATCTTGAGCCACTCCGTAATTCCGCCACAGACGGTCGCGTCCGGCTGCAAAACCGTCGCCGCCCCGTCGCTGTAGAGCCGCTCGAAGTCGTAGCGCGGCCCCTCGAGTTCGCCCGTCGCGACCGGGTACGAGATGGCCTCGTTCACCTCGCGCATCGCCCCGACGCTGTCGATCATGACGGGTTCCTCGATGAAGTACGGGTCGTAGGGTTCGAACGCGCGACAGGCTCTGATCGCCTCGGTCCCGCTGTCCCACGCGCCGTTGGCGTCGAGCAGCAGGGTACGCTCGTCCCCGATCTCGTCGCGGACGGCGGCGACGCGCTCGACCTCTTCCTCGACCGGCAGTCGGCCGACCTTCATCTTGACCACGTCGTGGCCTTCCTCGAGGTAGCGACTCATCTCGCCCCGCAGGGCGTCGTGGCCCTTGTCGTCGCGGTAGTAGCCCCCGCTCGCGTAGGCCGGAACGTCCTCGGCGTAGCCGCCGAGCAACTTGTACAGCGGCTGGTCGGCGGCTTTCGCCTTGAGGTCCCACAGCGCGATATCGACGGACGAAATCGCCCGCAGGAGTAGTCCGGAGCGGCCGATCTGGACCGTTCCGTCGAACATCTCGCGCCACAGCCGTTCGGTGTCGCGGGGGTCTTCGCCGACGAGGGTCGGCTCGAGCAGCGACTCGACGGCCTCGGAGATCAACTCCGCGCCCTCGTAGCCCAGCGAGTAGCCGACACCCTCGTGCCCGTCCGACGTTCGGACGTAGGTGATCGCGTGATCGCGGTACGTCAGGGTTCGGTTCGAGAACGAGACCGGTTCCTCCAGGGGAATCGCTATCGGCACGCTCTCGACGTCTGTGATCTCCACAGCGCTACCACGACGAACGACAGTAAAAAGGGTTCACTACGGGGCAATATCCCCCGGACGAGTCCCCGCCGGGGGACCGCTATCCGGTGGCCGGTGAGTCGAGACGATCCCTGGAACGCGACCCTATATATGATAGGGCTCGGTACACACGTCCATGCACTTTCCCGACCGAACCGAGGTCGAGGATCTCATCGGGCCCCAGCCGGCCCCGACGTTCGCGCGCGTCGAGTACGACCCGCCGACCGAAACGCTGGCCGATCCCCTGGCGGAGACCCGATCCGAACTGGACGTTCTCCCGCTCGAGGAACTCGACGACGGGGCCACCGTCGCCGTCGGCGTCGGCAGCCGCGGCATCCACATGATCGACGAGATCACGGCCGAGGCAGTCACCGCGCTCGAGGACCGTGGGTTCGAACCGGTGCTGGTCCCGGCGATGGGGAGCCACGGCGGGGCGACCCCCGAGGGCCAACTCGAGATCCTCGAAGCGCTCGGCATCACCGAGGAGCGGATGGGCGCGCCGATCGAGGCGACGATGGACGTCGAGCGACTGGACGAGGTCGAGATCGGCGGGACGGAGACGCCGGTCTACTTCTCGGCGGCCGCGCTCGAGGCCGACGCCGTGCTGGTGATCAACCGGGTCAAGCCCCACACGAACTTCTCGGGACGGCTCGAGAGCGGCCTCTGCAAGATGCTCACCGTCGGCCTGGGCAAACAGCGTGGCGCGCAGGCGTTCCACTCGACGGCGCTCAAGGAGGGATACGTCCCCACCATCGAGTCGCTGACCGCGGCCATCCGCGATTCGGTCCCGTTGCTCGGCGGGATCGCCCTCGTCGAGAACTTCCACGAGGAGATCGGTCACCTCGAGGCGATCCCCGCGGACGACCTCGAGGAACGGGAACCCCCGCTGCTCGAGCGGGCCTACGACGAGATGGCGACGCTGCCGACCGACGAACTCGACCTGTTGGTCGTCGACGAGATCGGCAAGGAGATCTCCGGTGCGGGGATGGACACCAACGTCATCGGCCGGTACCGGGTCGTCAACGCGCCGGATCCGGAGACTCCCGAGGTCAAACTCATCTACGTCCGTGGACTCACGAAGAAGACGAAGGGCAACGGCAACGGGATCGGGCTGGCCGACGTCACTCGCCGGGCGGCAGTCGAGCAACTCGACCTGCAGAAGGTGTACGCCAACGCCCTCACGAGCGGCTCGCTCGCCAAGGCGAAACTCCCGCCGGTCGCGCCCGACGACGAACTCGCCATGCGGGTCGCGCTGAACGGCCTCGGTGGCTACGACCCCGAGACCGTCCGGATCGCCTGGATCGAGAACACAGAGCAACTCGAGGAGTTCCGGATTTCCGAGGCGTTGCTCGAGGAACTGGACGACGTCGTCACGGTCCTCGAGCGGGAAGAACTCGTCTACGAGGACGGCACCGCGCGGTTCGAACCGGTCTCGGAGTAGCCGGTTACTCCACGATGTGGTCGTCGGCGCTCTCCGGGGTGGCGTAGGTCACGTTCAACTCGAGTTCGTTGGCGGCCGCGAGCATCATGTCCGGTACCTCCTGTTCGAACTCGTCGCCGGTCAGCCGGTGAGATGGCCCGGCGACTGCGAGCGCACCCAGCACCTCGCCGTCGCGTCTGACGGGGACGGCGGTACCGTTGATCCCGTCGACGTGTTCCTTGCGGTTGAACGCGACGCCGCGTTCCCGGACCGCCTCGAGTTCGTCGTAGAGTTCCTCGCGGTCGGTGATCGTGTGGTCGGTCAGGGCCGGCAGCCCCCATCGGTCGATGATCCCGTCGACGCGCTCCCGCGGATAGTTCGCGAGGATGGCTTTCCCCGCGGAGGAACTGTGCAGGTGGATCTGTCGCCCGACGCCGAAGCCGGCCCGGACGGCCCGGCTCCCGGTCTCGACGTGGACGTAGATGCCGAGTCCGTGGTCCTCGACGACGAACTGGGACCGTTCGCCCGTTTCCTCGGCCAACTCCTGGACGTGGGACTGGGTCATCTCGTAGGCGGGATCCCTGGTTCGGGCGGCCCGGCCAAGTCGGGTAAACCGGAGTCCGAGCTGGTACCGGTCCCCGTCCCGCGAGACGTACCGGAGGTCCCGCAGCGTCTGGAGGTGGCGGTGAGTGGTGCTCTCGGCCATGTCGAGTCGGTCCGCGATCTCCGAGAGTCGGGCGGGACCGATCTCCTGGAGCGTATGGACCACTTCGAGGCTCGTTTTCGTGGTCTGGATCGTCTCGTCGTTCGGTTCCCCCATACGCGCCTTCTCGAACGCACCCTACTTATGGATTCCGTTCTGCGGAACAACTGCTCGCGCAGTTCTTTCCGTTTCTCCGCCCGGTAGAACCTCCTATGGCCGTCGACGGGTGGCTCACTCGTGATTCCGTCGAATTTCGAACCCGGTTTGGTAACCGATTCCATTCCACTCGCTGGAACTCGACTCGTCGATGGGGAGTCGAATCGCATAGCTGTTCGTGTCGTATTACAGAAGTACTTCTGTAATTTGATGGCCCCCGTTGTTCGCTTCGCACGCGGAGAACGGCCCGTAATGGGCTGTACGTAGGGAGAAATCGATCCTGGGACGAGCGCGGGCCTGGTTCCGTACAGCGGAACGAAACCGATCTATCGACCGCGGGCCGAGTCCGGTGTCGAGTGTCACACAACCTTACCGGTACGGCAACCTTTTTCGTCCTTACCTCTGGGCATACGAACGATATGGATCTCCAGATCGAAGGCAACACCGCGGTGGTAACGGCTTCCTCGAGCGGCCTCGGCAAGGCCTCGGCGAAGGCGCTCGCTCGAGAGGGCGCGAACGTCGTCATCAACGGCCGGGACGAGGACCGACTCGAGGAGACACGCGAGGAACTCGAGGAGGTCGGTTCCGGGAGCGTCCTCGCCCAGCAGGGGGACCTCACGGAGAAAGACGACATCGAGGCGCTGATCGAGGCGACCGTCGACGAGTTCGGCGGCATCGACCACCTCGTGACCAGCGCGGGCGGCCCGCCGTCCGGCCCGTTCCTCGAGACCGACGACGAGGACTGGTACGAGGCCTACGATCTGCTCGTCATGAGCGTCGTCCGGCTCGCCCGCGAAGCGGAACCGTACCTCACCGAGAGCGACCACGGGACGATCGTCAACATCACCTCCCGCAGCGTCAAGGAGGCCATCGACTCGCTCGTCCTGTCGAACTCCGTCCGGATGAGCGTCATCGGCCTCGAGAAGACGCTCTCGAAGGAGTTCGCGCCCGACGTGCGCGCGAACGCCGTCCTGCCCGGCCCCCACGAGACCGAGCGCATCGAGAACCTGGTGAACCAGGCCATCGACCGCGGCGACTACGACTCCTACGAGGAGGGCCTCGCCGACTGGGCGAACAACCCCCTCGAGCGCGTCGGCGACCCGATGGAGCTTGGCAACACGGTCGCGTTCCTCTCCTCGCCGCTGTCGGGGTACATCAACGGCGAGAGCATCCTCATCGACGGCGGATCCACGGGTGCGAACCTATGAAGCCGGTCGAGTTCGACGACGCCGAGACCTACGAGCCCGACGAGGGCTGGCAGCGCCGCGCGCTGGCCGGCAGCGACGAGTTCAGCTTCGAGTGGTTCGAGAAGCCGCCGGGCCACAGTTCGCCGATGCACCACCACGAGAACGAGCAGGTCTGTCTCTGCCTCGAGGGCGAGTTGACCGTCACCACCGAGGACGGCGACGCCGTCACCCTCGAGCAGTACGACTCGGTGTGGCTCGAGTCCGACGAACCGCACAAGGTCGAGAACACCGGCGACGAGCGCGCGGTCGGCCTCGACGTGTTCGCCCCCGGCCGCTCGTTCGACTTCTGGACCGATCGGGAGGACTGAGACTGATATGCAGTACCTCGCACGCACCGCCGACGGCCGGGCGCTGCTGGGCGACGACGAGGGATACGTCCCGCTCTCGGCGGCCGCACCGGACCTCGAGACGGTCGCGGACGCGCTCCCGCTCGCCGCGGCCGGCGACCTCCCCGACGTCGGGGACGCGCCGGCCGACCGGATCGACCCCGACCACGTCCAGTTCGGCCCGCCGCTGGCCGAGTTCGGAACGCTCTGGGGGATCGGGCTGAACTACGAGGACCACGCCGGCGACCTGGGCGAGGACCGCCCGGAGGAGCCGGCCAGTTTCATGAAACCCTCGACCGCGGTGACCGGCCCCGGCGGGCCGATCCGGCTCCCGCCGGCCGACCGGACCGACGGCGTCACGGCCGAGGCCGAACTCGCGGTGGTCGTCGGCCGCGAATGCACCGATCTCGAGGACGGCTCCGAGGCGGTCGACGACGTCATCGCGGGGTACCTGCCGGTCATCGACATGACCGCGGAGGACATCCTCCAGCGCAACCCGCGGTTCCTGACGCGGGCCAAGAGCTTCGATTCGTTCCTCGTCGTCGGGCCGGCGATCGCCGTCCCCGAGGAGCCGCTCGACCTCGAGGAGTTGACGGTCCGGACGATCGTCGACGACGAGGTCGCGGCCGAAAACGAGATCCGGAACATGCTGTTCCCACCCCGCGAGATCGTCTCGTTTCACTCCCGCGTGAAGACACTCGAACCGGGTGACCTGTTCAGCACGGGGACGCCCGGCGCGGAGCCGATCGATCCGGGCGACCACGTCCGGGCCGAGGTCGAGGGGATCGGGTCGGTCGACGCGCCGGTCGTCCGCTGACCGGCTCGAGGTGGCCGGTCTTCGGTTGCAGATACACTAAACTACCTGGAAACGGTAATGTCCCCGTATGACCGCAAACGGCGGGGACCGAACCGGGCTCGGGTTCGCTGGCCGGGGGAACGAAAACTGGTTCCGGTTCGGGATCTACCTCGCGTTCCTGTACGCCACCTTCACGCTCGCGATCGTCTATCTGCTCAGTCTCGATCAGACGTTCGGGCTCGTCGCCGCCGTCGTCGGCGGTATCGCCTTCGGCCTCGCCATCATGATCTACGTGTTCTATTTCACCTGACGCGCGACACCGCCGACCGTGCGAGAAGGGGTTCCGAGGCCGTCAGTCGATCGCGGACACGACCGGACAGTCCGCCGAAAGCAGTACCGACTGCATCACGCTCCCGAACAGCGCCTTCCCGGTCGGACTCCGCTCGCGGCCGCTCATGACGATGAAATCGGCGTCGATCTCGTCGGCCACCTCGAGGATCGTCTCGGCGGGGTCGCCGTGTTCGCGTCGCTTCTCCACGGTCGTCCCCTCGGCCTCGAGGTCGGCGATGATCGCCTCGGCGCTTTCCGGGAACTCGCGTTTCTCGAAGACCTCGTCGGAACTGAATTCGCCCTCGCCGGTTACGTCGAACTCCCTGACGACGTCCAGGGCGACGACCTCGAGGTCGGCCGGATCGCCGGGAAGCGACGAGAGGACCTCGGCCGCCCGTTCCGTTCGCTGTTCGTCCAGCCCGACTGGAAGCAGTATCCGGGACATTCTCGTTTCCCTATCGCTCGCCACACTACTTAATACGTCCGTCCGTTCGCGGGGATGAGCGGACCGCTCGTATCGCCAAAGGTTTTGCCGCTCCGGCGAGACGAGCATGCCAATGACCCGACGGCTGCGTTGTTACGGCTGTGGGCGGACGTACTCGATCGTGGAACGGAAGCGTTGTGAGTGTGGGGAACCGCTGTGGTTCGACACGCTCGGCGAAACCGGCGCGGACGACGGTGAAGATACGAACGGCTTCGAATTCGACTGGCCCGACGAGGACTGGACCGCCGGCATGTGGCGATACGCGGACGCCCTCCCGGTGTCCGACCCGCCCTCGAGCGGCCCGGGCCCGATCCCGGGGACGACGCCCCTGTTCCGCGCCGAGGGCCTCGACGAGTTCGCCGGCTGTCGCCTCTCGCTGAAACCCGAAGGGCAGAATCCCACCGGGAGCTTCAAGGATCGCGGGACGGCCGTCGGCGTCGGTTACGCCGCGGCGGCCGGCCACGACTGGATCGGGACCGTCTCCCACGGGAACATGGCCCTGAGCACGAGCGCCTACGCCGCGGCGGCCGGCCTCGAGTGTGCCGTCTTCGTACCCGCGGACACCCCGCCCGAACGCCTCGCGTTGATCGCGCGCCACGACCCACACGTCTTCCGTGTCGAGGGGGACTACGGCGCGCTCTACCACGATACGCTCGCCATAGAGCGCGAGAGCGACCTCGACGTGACGTTCGTCAACTCCGATACCCCGCTTCGGGTGGCCGGCCAGAAGACGGTGGCGTACGAAATCGTCGAACAGTACGGACCCGACGGGCCGGACGCGATCGTCCTTCCGCTCAGCAGCGGCGGGCACGCCAGCGGCGTCTGGAAAGCCGTCCGCGAACTCGAGGCGGCGGGGCTACTCGAGACCGTGCCCCAGCTCTACTTCGTCCAGGCTGGCCCCTGCGATCCGGTCGCGACGGCCTACCGGGCGGACCGCGACGAGGTGACCGCGGTCGACTCCGGGGAGACGATCGCCGTCTCGATCGCCAACAGCGATCCGCCGAGCGGCACCCGCGCACTGCGGGCGGCCCGCGAGACCGGCGGCGGGGTCGTCTCGGTTCCCGACGACGCGACCCGCGAGGCGATGGCGCGGCTGGCCGAGACCGCGGGCGTCTCCGTCGAACCCTCGAGCGCGGTCGCGGTGGCCGGCGTCCGTCAGCTCTCGGAATCGGGCGAGTTGGCCCCCGACGACGACGTGGTCACCGTGCTGACCGGTTCCGGATACAAGGAACGGTACGACGTCGACGTCGACTCTCGCGCACGGACGATCGCTCTCGAGGACCTCGAGGACGAACTCGCGGCGATCACCGACTAACCGGCGACCGTCGCTGCAGACGGGTTCGTCGACTGCTGCCGTTCTCGGTCCCCTCGAGGTTCGTCGCCGGATAGCCGAGCCTGAATATATTATCAAGGTGACGTTACTGACGAACCATAGTCGAGCCGATACAACAGAGGAAGCACCCCGGGAGAACGACTGTTTCCCGTTCAAAGGGATGGAGAAGCATGATGGAGGCGCTCGGGAATAATAACAGTAGTTGAAAACACGGCGATTCTATTCAGCAACGGCCCCCGAGAATCAGTCGGCGTCTGAGGTGCTCCAACCGGCCCCAAGAACGTCGCCAAAGACCTGTCGGGTTTCTGGTGGTTCGGTTGGGATTCGGAGGTCGCGCGGGTCGTCCTCGATGGCCTGCATCAGCTCACCAGCAGTTCGATGGCCTGCATCAGCTCACCAGCAGTCAGTTGCTTCCCCTCGCTCAAGGATTCACCCGTCTCCTCAGCACGGAGGATGTTCGCCACCGTCCAGATGTTGAAGAGGTGCGCCGCGAAGTTGAAATAGAACGCCCGAAGCGCCGGGTTTCGAGACCCACACTTGGCGAGGAACTCCTCCTTGATCACGCGGAAGTCCGTTTCGATGCCCCACCGACGGCGGTACGCCTCACCCAACTCTTCCGGCGGGACCTCTTCGGGATGCAGGTTCGTGTAGAAGTACGTGTAGTCGTCCATCGGCTCATCAGCGTCTGACTTCCGCAGTTTCACCGTCTTGTCCGACTTCAGCCCGACCGCGTAGTAGCTGTCTTCGTCGAGGGAGCCGACGCCGTAGGGGTAGTACGACGACCGCAGATCGGCGCGCGCCATCCCGTTCAGGAAGTGCTTGATCGTCTTCACCGACTTGCGGCCCTGCATCACCAGTTCCAGCCCCTGCTCGGTGATGGTCGAAATCGTGTCCGAGTTGTAGAACTCCGTCCCTGCGTCAAGGTAGACGCGGCCGATATTCAGGTGTTGTCGGCTCAGACGGAGCATCCGACGGATGTACTTCGGCGTCTTCGTCTTGTCATGGACCGGTAGGATCACCAAGATGAGTGGTGTGTCAGTCCCGACAAGAGCGAGCGTGATGTACTTCCATGCCCACGAGTAGTTCCGCCCCGGCTTCGTCCCGCGAATGAACTCGCTGCTCTCTGAATCACCGTAGAACGGCCAGTCCGTGATGTCAATAGCGACCTCCGCATTGTCGGGAAAGTAGCCGTGTCTGGCGGCGATCTCGAACAGTCGCTCGTTCGCCTCACGGAACATCTGTACGACATTCTCCCGCGAGGACTTCCGAAGGTGGTGAGTGAGGTTCTGGCCAGTCGGAATATCTCCATCGTCGTAGAACCCCTTGTACTTGAGATTCTTTGCGGCGTCGTTGACGAAGCCGTTGCCGTTCGCGGCAGCGATGAGCACCCGAAGCGCCGCGTCCTTCGTCACTTCGGTACTGCTGTCGCGCTTCAGTCGGAGGTACTTGAACGTCTTCGAGCGCAGTTCTCGGGCGATGACCTGGACTGGCGGGAATCCCTCACCGTCTGTGACTATCGTGTCCGGCGTCGGGTCACGGAACCAGTGTTCGAGCTTCGTGTCCTGCAACTGCCGAACCAGCGTTTCAGTCTCGCTCGCGTAGTAGTGCCGCGTTTCTTCGTCCATCCGCCCCGGCATTCGGTTCAGTGTCGGCTGACTCACCGAGTTCTCGATGCCCAACGCCTCCCGGATGTCAGGATTCTTGATCGCACGAGCGACGCCCGACTGGTTGAGTGCCGAGAGGTCGAAGAACAGATACAGCCGCGTCGCGTCCTCTCCGTCCAGATTCTCCGTGAGGTTCTCGTTCGTCCCTTTCGACCAGTAGTAGTGCCGAAGCTGGACCTTCCCGAGTGCCTTTGCGAGTCGATGCTCGGGAGACTCCAGGCCGTCGTACCGATCACGTTCCACCGACCAACGGTAGACGCGGTAGGCCTCTGATTTGATGGCTTCCCACAGCGGCGGCGTGATGTTCTTGGCCGGATTCCGGCTCAGGAGACCCGTGTACGCCCAAGGATCAGTCCGCGGGTCGTCCGGCAGTTTGCTCTTGGCCTCGGTGTACCGGCTTGAAATCTCTCCCTTCCTCTCCCACCGCTCGTGGATCTCGCCCTTCGACTCGGGATCACGGTCAGCGTCTTCGTCTTTCTCCTTTGCCACGTCGTGTCACCTCCTACTCGTCGTCTCTCCAGCTCCCCCACACTTCTCGGTACTTGCCGAGTTCGCGGTACTCCTTCTTCCGCTCGAAGGCGTCGATGGCGTAGATCACCTCGTTGTCCTTGTCCCAATCGATCAGTACGCGAAAGTCGCCGACGCGAAGCTTGTAGCCGGGATGGTTCTTCAACCGGTCGAGAAAGTGGTCCGGGAAGTCGCCGATGTCCTCCAGCTTGTTGATGATCCGCTCGGCATCATCGGTCTCGAACTGTTCCAGCGTTTCGACCAACGTCTCCGTCAGAACGACCTCGTGAGCCACCGTTCAGCCCTCAGTCGTCGATACCGAGGCGTTCGCGGGCCTCGTCCGTGGACATCGTTCGCCCCGCTGCAACGTCCGCGTAGCCCTCCGAGACACCCTCCTGCGCGCCGGGCGTCAGAATCGGTTCCGTGGTGTCGCGCAGCACCTCACGGATGAACTCCGACCGGTTGGTGTACTCCAGTTCCTCCGCCAGTTCGTCGATCTCCTCCAGAAGCCGCTTCGGGACCTTCACGTTCAACTTCACCATGTCCCCGTCACCGTTGTCGCCCGCGTCCGTGCTCATACGCCGTGGTACGCGGGTGGTACTCAAAGAACTGTCGCTCAGTCGTCCCGCGGATCGTCAACCAGTTCGTAGAGACCGCCGCGATTCAGTTGTTTGACCCACCCTGCATTTTTCAGATTCCGAAGCGCGTACTCCACCTGCCCCTTGTCCAAATCGGAGTTCTCGCGGAGATACAGCGGGTTCACACGCCCCCACGGCTCTCCGGATTCCTTCCCTTCTTTGAACAGCTCCAGAACGGTTTCTTCCCGCTCGTTCGGTTCGTAGTTCTCGTTGACCATCTGTTGTTCTTGCATTCTACGTCACAGGGCATAATTCTCAGCCATACGCCTAATGCTTTTCCCAACATAACGCTAAGCATTTTGCTTAGCATAAAGACTAAGTAGTACCCCTTCGTAGAGGGTAGTAAGAAGCGCGGGACGCCGGTCAGAAACTGGCCGGGGCGTGTTTGGACCACGCCCGACCGCGCTTCCGGAAGGAAGCATGTCAATGAAGACATCCGCCGGACTTCAGACTTCCGGCACGACGGACGAATCGAATGACGAACCGACCATCGAAGGCCCGATCCCGGAGTTCGACAAGTACGGCGACTACACCGGCTACGACTACTTCCGGTGTACCGGCTGCGGCATCGAAGCGATGCGCCGCCGCGACCTCCGCGACGGCGGGTGCAAGTGCAACGGCGGGTGGGAGTGATGCACCGACGAACGTTCCTCGGCGCTGCGGCGGCGCTCACGACGCTCCCGACGGTCGAAGCGGCCAGCACCGACGACGAAGCCCTGGACACGCAGGTGTGTGACATCTGTGACGCCGAAAAGCCCGCCGAGATGGTCGAACGGACGACCGTCGAAACCATCGCCCCGCTCGAAGCTGACATCTGCCGGGCGTGCCAGCACGTCCAGAACCACGACAACGGCGACGGGCAGTGCATGCAGTGCGGTGACGAGGTGTCGCCTGGCTTCTACTTCGAGGTAGAGTTTCCGCTCGGGGCCGCCGGCCTCCCCGGCATGCTCGCGGGGCAGTTGTGTGGTGACTGTGCTGGTTGGCTGGCGACTGACATCAACTACAACGGCATCGATGCCGACGAAGACGCCAGCGACCAGCTGACCACCATCATCGACGAAGAGACGCGGCGGATGAACGAACTGGAGGAGTCGGAATGACGCTCCCCGACCCGACCGACGTGATCGCGCCGCGTGGCGACGATCTCCCCTACGAGACCTCCGACTTCCTCCAGGAGATGATGGAGGGCGCGTACCCGGACGGCGTCGTCCTGGACTACCACGGCCTGAAGCTGTACAGCCGGTGCCAGTACGAGAACGGCGTCCGCGTCTACGACGTCTACACCGCAGACGAGAACTACGTCGAAACGGTCAACCTCAACGCCTTCCGGACGATCACCGAGGTCGAACAGTTCCTTGACGAGATAGTGGCCTACGACCCGACCGACCGCGACGAGTGGGTGAGTAGCCGATGAGCAGCACCCCACTCCCGACGACGGTCGGCCAGCGCCACTCGGTCGGCGTCACGCCGGTCGGCGTGGACGTCGGCGTGAAGAACCTCATCGCGGCGGCCCCGGCGGACGGCGACGTGGAGTCGGCGTTCACCATCGAGGGCGGCCACATCCGGACGCGCCACGAGGCGCTCGTGGAAGCGATGCGGGCGCTCCAGGGTGCGAAGTTCGACAGCACCGAGGGACAGATCCAACTGTTCGCGGCGCTCTGGCACCAGATCCGCCCGCAGGTCTACGACGCGGCTGTCCGCGTTGTTCGGTACGCTCAGGAGTTCGCCGGGCCGATGCTGGTGCTCGAAGACCTGTCGTTCTGTGGGGCGTCGTTGTGGGAGCGGCGGACAGCCGACGACGTCGGGACGTGGTTGCTCCCGGCACTCCAGCACGCCATCGCGGTGAAGGCCCGCGACGCGGGTATCCCGGTGAAGCACGTCGATCCGAAGTACACGACGCAGCAGTGCCACGTCTGCGGCGAACTCGGTTCCGTCAGCCAGGACGCCGTGGAGTGCACTACCGAGGACTGTCCCGTCGGCACGGTCTCCCGGGACGAGAGCGCCGCCCTCAGTATCGCACAGCGCGCGAATCTCGCTGAACCAACTGAACTGACCTACTATGCAGATGATTGAAGACATCGACCGCGACGTGTTCGTGCGAATCCAGACCGACCTGCTGGTGGTCGGCGATAGCATCATGACCGACAGACACCACGCGTCGAACGGCAACTACGAGGACAACGATCCGCAGAACCAGATCGGCGGCATCATCCCGGCGTTCAGCCTCTCGGGCTGGCTCCGCCACGGGATGGAGAAGGCCATCCAAGAGCGCGGCGGCACCGCCTGTCACCCCGGCGAGGCCAACGCGAACTTCCGGAAAGACGGCGTCTACAACCGCGACCTCGACGCCGGGTACCACCCGAAAGGCGACTGCCTCGAAGACGAAGACGGCAACGGGTGCGTGATTCTCGACCTCTTCGGAGGCTTCGGGAATCGCCCCGGCAAGGTGATGCGGCGGCCCATCAAGTTCTCGCCCGTCCGCTCCAGCGTGGACTACACGCGCGGACAGGCCGAAGGCCACTATCGCCGACTCAACCGGAACGTCGTCTCGCGGAACGAGGAAGACAACCGTGAGCCGCTGCGGAACGCCGAACTGGACGCCGTCGGGAACCTTGACGGCTGCTGGCACCTCTCCTTCCGGGAGACCAAGCCCGAGTTCGTCGCGCTGCTCGCTGAGGCCATCGACTACCTGGACGCGCACAAGACCGACTTCATGCACCAGCTCGGCGGCGCTCGGAACTTCGGCGGCGGGATCGTGGACTGCGAACTCGTGAACCCGCTCTACAACGAGACCGAACTCCGCCGCGTCTTCGACCGCGGGAAGGGCAACACGAACAAGATGGACGACAAAGACGAGAAGTGGGAGGACGAGTACCTGCCGGAGTTCCAGACGGCGCTCGCAGAGCGCGTGGAGGAAGTATGAGCGGCGAGATGCTCACTGCCTTCCGGCACGACGTCCACAAGTTCACCGGCGAGAGCCACGAGGACGCCCGTGAGGAGTTCTCTGGTGTTCCCGTGAACCAGTCGGTGCCCGAGGGCGCGGACGGCGATGCGGCGGCGCTCTCGCGGCCTCAGCAGAAGCAAGAGCAGACCGTCCCGACCCACGATGATCACTACCGGCTCTCGCTGCTGACCGGTGAGACCGCCTACGACCCGGGTGAGTTCTCCCGGGCGACCACCGAGAGCAAGGTGTCAGACCTCATCGGCATCGAGGACGCACAGACGGCCCACGAGCGCTGGCTCACAAGCGACGTGGCCGCCGCGTTCAACGAGTCGGTGTATCACCCCTACACCTCGCTGAAGTACCACACGCTCCTCGTGGCGGCGCTGCTGGACAACTACCGTGCCGGTCACGAGTTCGCCGGTCTCCGGCTCATCGTCGATTCGGCGGGCGACATCGTCCCGTTCCGCACCGTCTTCGACGGCGACCGCTTCGCGCTCCGAATCGACGAGAGCGCGGACGGGAATCCGTCGGCCAGGCTCGGGAGTCGCCCGTGGCGGTCGTGGGCGTCGGCGTGGAATCGCCTGACGGCGCACCCGCTCGATACCGACCACGACAAGTACGACATGACGCTCGATGCCAACCTTCGGCGGATGCAGTCGTGGAGCGCGGCGCTCCAGTACATCGAGGACTACGCTGAATGGAGGCCCGACCGATGACGGCGATTCAGCAAGTCCTGTGGGAGCTGCGGATGGACTACATCGGCCACCCGTACTACGTCTCGGGGAACGCCATCCTGCACGCCCTCGGCCAGCACCTCGATCCCGAGACGCACGCGGCGGTGTCGGCCAGTCACGGCGTCTTCGTCCCCGGCCAGTTCGGGACTTTCCCGGAGGAGCACACGCAGTCGGGCATCCGCCCGTACCTCGGGAGCGGTCTCCCCGACGTGGAGGCGTACGACGACCTCTTCCTTCAGAGGGAGGCGATGCATCCGTGGCTGCTGGATACTCGCGCCCGGGACGCACTGAACACGCACGATCTCCGCGTCCAGGGCGGCCACCCGGCGCTCGCTCACGAGACCATCATGGGCCGCCGGGAAGACCAGCGAAAACAGCAGCAGACCACGAAGTGGTACGTCCACGCCTACCTCCATGCTGATGACCCGGCGGTGCTCCCGCTCGGCGAGGATGTGCTGGAGGGCCTCCAGTTCGGCGGCAAGCGCAACTACGGCTACGGCGAGGTTCAGCTGAAGGACACGCAGATGGTGGACCTCGATGAACTGGACTACTCGCGGCTCGAAGGCGCGGAGACGTACCTCATCGAACTCGTGACGCCGTTCGTCCTGGCGTCGGAGTATCCAGAGGCGAACGACCGTACTATCCCGTGGTGGTGGGCGGAGAACCGCGACGATCTCCGGCTCCGCCAGGAGAAGATCCTCGAACAACGCGAGGTGTTCCGGCTGGAGACGGTTGATCACGGACAGGTCGTGAAGTACCTCGGTGACCGCCCGGTGGAGACCGCGAAGAACGGCCTCCAGCGGGTCGGGTCTCACTCCCGATACGGCTTCGGAGAACTGCGGCTGAAGCCCCTCGGCGAACAGTATCAAGAATCAGAGAAGTAACGACTAACTGGCCACCAATGCAACACCAGAATCAGGATGAATCGGGCGAGAAAAATACAGCGGTGCGGCTGAATAAAGAAATCGTATTACCAACAACTGATAAGTGACTGCTGTCGGGGCTATCGAGTATAATTGGGAATTACGGGAGAAATAGTCTCATACGGAGGGACTCGACTCGAGTGTCGATTCGTCCCGAGAAAACACGATATCCAAGATACACTATAGATATGTTGTCATATAGGTGGAAGACAGGGACACTCGGGACCGGTAGCGCGGGCCGTCCCTTCGACCGGACCGCAGTCGACTGATCGCTGCTTACGCATTCCGGGCGAGCGCCGAAGTGCGGGGAGAGAGAACAGGACTCGAGAGCAGCGAGGACGCTCCCGGAGATCACAATGACGGCAATCGGCTACCACGCATCCCACGAACAGTTCGCGCCCTCCGAACTGCTGGATCTGGTCGAACTCGCCGAGGAGAACGGCTTCGACCACGCACTGGCGTCGGACCACTTCCATCCCTGGAGCGAGCGACAGGGCGAGTCCGGCTTCGTCTGGTCGTGGCTCGGATCGGCGATGGAACGGACCTCGCTGTCTTTCGGCACGGTCAACGCGCCGGGCTACCGGTACCACCCGGCGATCGTCGCCCAGGCGGCCGCGACGCTGCGGGAGAGCTACCCCGGTCGCTTCTGGCTGACGATCGGCAGCGGCCAGTTGCTCAACGAGGGGATCACGGGCACCGACTGGCCCGTCAAGGACGAGCGCAACGCCCGTCTCGAGGAGTCGGCCGAGGTCATGCGCCGGCTCTGGGATGGCGAGGAGGTTACCCACCACGGCCGGATCACCGTCGAACGCGCACGCCTCCACACGCGGCCCGAGACGCCCCCGCCGCTGATCGGCGCGGCGCTGTCCGAGGAGACCGCCCGCTGGCTCGGCCGCCGCGACTGGACCGACGGTATGATCACCATCGGGACGCCGGATCGGGACGCTCTCGAGGACCGCATCGAGGCGTTCCGGGAGGGGTCGCCGGACGGCGACGTCTACCTGAAGGTGCAACTCTCCTACGACGCCGACGAGGAGGCCGCGCTCGAGGGTGCCTACGACCAGTGGCGGACGAACTGCGTGCCGGGGCCGGTCACCCAGGAACTGCGGACGCCCGCGGCGTTCGACGAACTCGGCGAGGAGATAAGCCGAGAGCAGGTGGCGGACAACGTCCGCGTCTCCGCGGACCTCGAGGAGCACCGCCGGTGGCTCGAGCGGGACCTCGAACTCGGGGTCGATCGGCTCCTGTTGCACGACGTCAACCGGGAGCAACGGCGGTTCATCGAGGACTTCGGTGAGTCGGTGCTTCCGGAGTTGTAGCGATCGGTGGATCCCGACGGCGGCGAACGGCGAGCGAGACTTATTAGGCTGATCGTGGTTCGTTCTGACATGGTCGACAGCAGAACCTACGCGTTCGAGGAATCGAGGCCCGAAATCCACGCGGATGCGTCGGTCAGTCGCGACGCGGTCGTCGTCGGCGACGTCGAGGTCGCGGCGGACGCGAGCGTCTGGCCCGGCGTCGTGCTCAGGGGCGACGTCGAACCCGTCCGGATCGGTCGGGGAACCCACGTCGGCGACAACGCGACCCTGCACGCGAGCGCCGTCGCGGATCGGGTGATGATCGGCCACGGCGCGGTACTCAACGAGGCGACCGTCGAGGAGGGGGCGCTCGTGGGATTCAACGCGACGGTAAACGCCGACGCGACGATCGGGGCCGGTAGCATCGTCGCCTCGGGTACCGTCGTTCCGGACGGGTACGAGGTCCCGCCGGAGTCGTTCGTCCGGGGCGTCCCGGCGGAAGTCACGCCGCTCGAGGAAACCGGCATCGACCCCGAGACGGTGTTCGAGGAGTACTCCTCGGGCGAGTACACGAACCTGGCGCAGCGACACGGCGAACTGTTCGACGGCGAAGGCGGGAGAAGCGGCGACGGGAGTGGCCGGGAGACCGGCGGTCGACACGACTGAGGAGCGGGTCTCAGCGGGTCTGCTCCGCCGACGCGCCGATCTCGAAGATCTCCTCGTACAGCGTCGCCGCGAGTCGATCCACGTTCTCCGCGGCCTCGTCGGCGTCCATCGTGTCGCCGACGCCCTGCCACTCTACGGAGAGACGCGCCATCGGGACGAGCGGAATCCCACCGACGGTCACGTCGCCGTTGGGGGTGTGGACGATCCACTCCGTTCGCATCCCGTCACCCGTGCGGGTGACGCCCTCCACCGTTCCGCCGGCCGCAGTCCAGCGCTCGACGAGTCCGTGCGTGAGTCGCCGTAGCTTGCGTTCGCCAAGCAGGTGGACACCGATCCCACCGGCGGTCAGCACCGCGAACGCGACCGCGGCCATCGAAACCCCGCCGTAGGGTACGTTCACCGACGCGGCGAGCGCAGCCGTCGCGAGGACGAGTCCGATTACCCTGGCGTCGAACGCCGTCGGAACCGTCCCGCTCCAGTCGCGTGCCCGTTCGGCTGACTCCTCGAGTTGCATCTCGACGGTCACTCGCTACGACGGAGGGATAGCGGTTGGCCTGTCCGATTGGACGCTTTATACGCTCGTCGCAACCTTCACTCGAGATCGAGATTCCGATTCGAGGCCGTTCGATTCGGCTCGCTCGAGGACGGCGGGTCCCGACCACTCGACCCGGGTCTGATACCGGTGGTAGCGGGAACAAACGCACAATACCGGCGAAACCGGGAGTCGATTTTATTGTCACGCTACGCGAACTATCGGACATGTATCGCGTACTGATGCCGATCGACACCAGCGAAGAACGGGCCCTCGCCCAGGCCGACTACGTCGCGTCGCTTCCCGGCGCCGCCGAGCGCGTCGAGGCATACCTGCTTTTCGTCTTCGACGAGGAGACCGGCGACGTCCCCGCGGAGTTCGACGGGGCCAAGTCGGTCTCCCGGATCGCTTCGATCCGGACCGCCCGCGACCGCCTCGAGGAGGCCGACGTCGAGACGACGCTGTTCGAGGACAGCGGCGACGCCGCCTCGGACATCCTGGACGCGGCCGAGGCCCACGACGTCGATTCGATCGTCCTCGGCGGTCGGAAACGGTCGCCGGTCGGGAAGGCGCTGTTCGGGAGCGTCACGCAGTCGGTCGTGCTCAACACCGACCGACCAGTGGTCGTCACCGGGAGCGAGTCGGAGTGAGGTGGCGGGTTCGCGCCGGGTCTTAAAGCGATCACGCGTGAAGTCCGGTTCACTTCCGCAGTGAGGCCGAACGACGCGACCAGCATGGCTCGACGCTACGCCGGCGACGTCCGGTGGGGGTGGACCTGTCCGCGCTGTAACGCCGAGACGACCGTCACGCGGGACCCGTCTTCGGAGACGTTCCGCTGGGAGTGCGACCGCGAGGATTGCGAGACGCTCGGGTTCGGCTTCCGCTCGAGGCGCGCAGCCAGAATCGCACTCCGGGAGTCCGCCGAAGAGTGCCGGGACGTCTACCGCTAGGGACTCGCTCGTTCGGCGGCCGCGCTCGATCGCGCGGCTTCGACCGGTCCGGCGGCCACGGCGGGTTCACCCGGCCCCGGATCGACGTGCTCGACGCGCTCCCGTTGCTCGCCCGGCCCGCCGGACTCGCTCGACTCCTCGATGACGTACCGCTGGCCCAGCATCGGGTCCAGCAGGCCCTCGACGCCGCCACGGTCGTCGCGCAACACCGGCGCATCGTCCGTCTCCGGCTCCGACAGGCGGTTGGCGACCGCGTCCTCGAGGTCGACGCCGAGATCACGCCGCTGCTCACGCTGCTCGAGTTCCGCCGTCGAGACGACCCCCTCCCCGTTCGTTGCCACCAGCTGGACGTTCTGGATGGCGTCCGTGTCGGAAGTGCGGAACGCGTACGTCTCCGGGAAGACCTCCGCGATGGTCTTGTGCTGGGCGTGGTAGAACGTAGAGCCCGCGCCGCTGGGCGAGGCGATGACGTTCGCGTGGAGGATTCCGTCGTCGGCAAGCCGATCCGAGACGAGTTCCATGAACTCGACCGTCGTCAGGTGGAACGGGACCTGCTCCTGCTTGTAGGCGTCCAGTACGATCACGTCGTAGGTCTCGTCTGTCCGCTGGAGGTACTGCCGGCCGTCCCCCGTGTGGACCTCGAGGTCGTCGTTCGTCTCGTGCTCGAGGCCGAAGTACTCGCTCGCGGCGTCGGTCACGTCGGGATCGATCTCGACGACGTCGACGGTGACGTCGTACCGCCGCTCGAAGTCCTGTGGGCCGGTGTAGCCGCCGCCGCCGATGAACAACACCTTGTCCACGTCGTCGGGATCGTCGGCAAGCAACATCGGGAGATGGAAGTACCGCGTGTAGGTGAAGACGTGCCGGTCGGGGTCGTTCAGGTCCGTCGCGCTGTGTCGCGCGCCGTCGAGGTACATCGTCCGGACGTCGCCGTCGTCGACGATCTCGAGGTGCTGGTAGGGCGTCTCCGTTTCGTGGACGACGTCGCCACGGTAGTCGTAGACGGCTGGGCCGCCGACGGCGGCGACGAGCAACAAGGAGACGACGCCGATCGCGGCCAGGGTCCGGCGCGAAGGACGCGGGAGCGAGATCGCGAGCGCGGTGGCGACGAGGGCCAGCCCGAACAGGATCCCGATCCGGTCGACGGTCAGGGCGGGAATGAGGACGAACGTGGTTGCGGCCGAGCCGACGATGCTCCCGATAGTGCCGAGCGCGTAGACGTGGCCCGACGCCTCGCCGGTGCCGACCTTCGCCGAGAGTTCGGCGGCGTAGGGGCTGATGAACCCGAGCAGGTAGGTCGGCGGGCCGAAGAGGAGGATCACTGCAGGTAACGAGGCGTACCGCGGCGGGAGCGCGAGCGTCGACGTGTAGGTCAACAGGAGGTCGCTGGCGTAGACCACGACGGCGACGTAGACCGCGGTCCCGAGCAGGATCCAGGCCATCTCGCGATTGGTCGCCGTCGCCGCCCGCTTGCCACCCTGCCAGTACCCCAGGCTCAACGCGACGAGGAAGACCGTCAGAATTCCCCCGACGGTGTAGATGTGGCTGCCGAACTGGGGTGCGACGATCCGGACGGCCAGAATCTCCAGTCCCATGCTGGCGACGCCGGAGACGAAGACCGCCAGTTCGGGTTTGCTCGGCCGATACGATCGGATCGTTCGCCCGTCCATCAGCGGAATCGACGGCGTCCGTCCGTGAGTACCTGTCGCCTCGCTTCCGTCACCGGGTCACGGGATCGGGTCGGGTCGGCGAGCCGGCGAATCAGCTCTCGGCGATCACGAGCGCGAGCACGAACAGTCCGATGGCGACGACGGCCACGTTCCTCGTCGTCAGTGCAACCGCACCGATCAGATCGCCTGCCCAGACGAGCAACCAGGCGAACGTCGCCGATAGTACTGCGTTGAGCACGAGCACGACGCGTGGATCGCCGCTCGAGGACTCGAGCCCCTCCCGGAACCCCTCCCGATCCTGGCGTCGATCTCTTCCACGGTCGGAGCCGGCCATGCGTCGATACGCGTGCGGTGAGCACTTAGGGATTTCCGTGCCTGCAGTTCCGTGCCCGTAGTCCCGGATGGCCCCGATCTTTACGTCGAACCGCGCGAACGTGACGGTATGCGGGAGGTTTCGGTAGCACGGACGATCGACGCGACCGAGCGGGAACTCCGGGCGTGGCTCGAACCGGCCAGGATCGTCGAGGCCGAGGGGAGTTTCGACGTCGCGGCGGTGGAGCCGGCAGACGAGCGGGACGTGGATGGTGACGTGAACGTGACCGGAGAGGCAGACACGGACTCGACGATCGTCGTCGCCAGCGGCCCCGGAATGCAACTTCCGTTGCGCTTCGAAGACCGGGGCGGGACGATCTACTACACCCAGGAGGGCGAGCGCGGCCCGTTCGACCACATGGAGACGTGGATCGAACTCGAGCCGACGACGGACGGGAGACGAACGGAACTGCGGATCCGCTCGTCGGTCTCGCTCGCCGCACCGCTGCCGTTCGGTGACCGCATCGCAGCCTGGAAGCGGAAAGGGGAGCTGAACCGTGCGCTCGAGGCGGCAGAAGAGGCGTTCTCGTAGCTGCCGGCGGTAGGAAGAACACGCGACCGGACGGGACGGCGCTACGGTGCCCTGATCGTCGCCTCCTCGCCCTCCTCGGTCGGGAACGGTTCGGCCTCGAGGTCGGTCGCGCGGGACCACTCCTCGTCGGTCACCAGACACTCCTCCATGCGTTCCCGGAGCCGTTCCTCGTCGTACTCGCTGCCGATGACGACGAATTCGGTCCGCCGGTCACCGTGCTCGTCGTGCCACTCGAGGTCGGGTCGGTTCGACCGGTACAGTTCCCGGTCGAGTTCCGGGAGGGCCGCGATCCACGGGCCACGGACCGTCGCCCGTACGGAGGGGCCGGCCTGTGAGACGTCGACCCGCACGTCGCTGCCGGCGAGCCAGACGAGCCCCTTCGATCGGACGACACCCGCGGGCAGGTCCCGGAGGAAGGCGGCGAACCGCCCGGGGTGGAAGGGACGGCGCTGCCGGAAGACGAAGGAGTCGACGCCGTAGACCGCGTCGGGATGGCGGTGCTCGTGATCGTGATCGTGATCGTGATCGTGGTCGTGGTCGTGTCCACCGTCACCGTGATCGTAGTGACCGCCGTCGTCGGCCTCGAGTTCCCGATGCCAGCCCGCCAACTCGCCCAGTCGGTCCGGGTCGAACAGGTCCACGCCGAGGAGGTCGTCGGGATCGACCGCCGAAAACTCCGTTCGACGGATCTCCGCGGACGGCTGGAGCGCCTCGACCAGCGCCTCGGCCTCCTCGAGTTCCGCCTCGTCGCAGAGATCGGCCTTGTTCAGCAGGACGACGTTCGCGACCTCGACCTGTTCGATCCACAGGTCCGAGAGGGGACGGTCGGCCGCTCCTTCCCCCTCCCCGCGGCGTTCGGGCGTCCCCTCGCCCGCAAACGCGTCCAGGAACCGCCGGGTATCGAGGACTGTCACGAGGGCGTCGACCTCGTAGAGCGCGGCCACGCGCGAGGTCGTCGTGAACAGCCGGGCCACGGGCTCCGGCTCCGAGATGCCGGAGGACTCGACGATCAGGTGGTCGAACTCGCGGTCGCGGGCCAGTCGGACGACCGCGGTCTCGAGGTCGTCCTGGAGTTCACAGCAGATACAGCCGTTCGAGAGTTCGGCCACGCCCCCTTCGACCTCGAGGTCCGAGCCCTCGGCGACGAGTTCCGCGTCGACGTTGACCGCGCCCATGTCGTTGACGAGGACGGCGATGTCCCGGTCCCCGGCGTTCGACAGCAGGTGGTTGAGCAGCGTCGTCTTGCCGGCTCCGAGCCCGCCCGAGAGGACGGTGACGGGAGTCGTGCTCGTCGGTGACATACCGAACGGGTTGTCGCTCGAGGGGTAAGAAGCGTTGCGTCGCGGCGAGGTCAGTCGGCCGCTTCGCCCGGGTTCCTGTTGGCGGTCTCGGATTCGTCACCATCCCCGCCGCTTCCGCCACCGAAGAACGGGAACACCGTCGTCGAAGCCGCGGTCTTCTCGAGCGCGGCGACGTTCCGGAGCACGAGTCCGCCGAACCCGAGCAACAGCACCAGGTCGACGTACGTCGCGCCGATTTGCCCGACGAAACTGTCGGTCAGCGCGAGGTTCTGCTCCGAGACGATGCCGAGGACGATCAGCCCCGCCCAGGCGAGCAACACGAGGTACTCGAGTTTCCGGTAGAGCAGCGTCCGGCGCTCGTCGACGCCCGCGGCCGACTGCGCGACTGGGCCGACGAGCAGGGAAACGAGGCCGACGAACGAGGCGACGATCACCAGCGAGGCGATCGACCCCGCCGTCCCGCTCAGGATCCAGCTCGCGAACGTGGCCCAGAGGGTGCCCATGCTACACGCGAAGACGGCGACCGTTCGTTTCGGCCCCGCGTCGGCGACGGCCCCGAGTACGTAGCTGATCCCCGCCCAGGCAACCGTGTAGCCGACGAACCTGACGACCGATTCTTCGTTCGTGGTGACGGTACCGATCTCCGCCCGCATGAGCAGGTAGGTCACGCTCATGGCTCCGCAGGCGAGCACGGTCGCGTAGCCGTACCGGCGGATCGACGGCTCGAGGCGTCGCGTCGCAACCAGCAGGCCGACCGCGCCGAGGCCGAGCAGTGCACTCGAGACGAGGTAGATCGTCGCGTGTGAGATCACTGTCCATCACCCCGGTCGGGGAGTTCGGCGCTCGCGTTGGCCGTCGATCGCGGCCCCCGTCTCCGCGTCGTTCGATCGCCCGTCCGATGCAGCCGTTCGTGTCGCGGGTCGTCGATCATCGTGTCCTCCTGTCTCCCGAAAGCGATGCGGCGCGGCCGTTCGGTCGCCGAGTCGTCCTGTCGACCCGGCTCCGCGGCAGCCGCACTGCCCCCTTCGTATCTCTAGCACCCGAACGGCCGTACAAAACTATTATTGCCGACATTCCGGGAGTGCGGCCCGGCGGCTCGTCGCCGCCCGCGTTCGGAGATGGCCGCGGGACGCGACATCTTTTTGTCCCCGCCGACGAGCATGATGACTGATGACACTTGCCGAGCGGATCGACGCGTTCCGCACCGCGCTCGAGGAGTGGCTCCGGGGGCTCTACCACGGGATGATCACCCACCCGGCCTACGAGAAGATCGAGTCGGAAGCCGAAGACCTCGAGGACGCGTTCATGCTCGCGTGTTTCCCCGACGCCTTCGGGGTTCCGTCGCCCGTCTCCTACTACACGTCGGAACTGCTGCCGTACCTCGAGGACGAGTTCGAGGCCTGGGAGCGGCGGCTGTGGGACCGGAGCACGATCGTCGAGAGCAAGGGTCGCCAGTACCACTTCTGATGGACCGACACGTCTTCTTCGGGGGGAAAGGCGGCGTCGGCAAGACGACCGTCTCGGCGACCTACGCCTACAAGTGTGCGGAGTCCGGCCTCGAGACGCTCGTTGTGTCGACCGATCCGGCCCACTCCCTGAGCGACCTCTTCGACCAGTCGTTCGCCGACGAACCGCGATCGGTGGCCGACGTCGAGGGCCTGTCGGCGATGGAGATCGATCCCGAGGAGGAGGTCTCGCGCCACCTCACCGACGTCAAGCGGAAACTCTCGGACCAGGTGTCTGCGGCGATGGTCAACGAGGTCGACAGACAGATCGAGATGGCCCACGGCACGCCCGGCGCGTACGAGGCCGCGCTGTTCGACCGGTTCGTCGAGGTGATGCGCGAGAACGACGGGTACGACCGGATCGTCTTCGACACCTCGCCGACGGGCGGCACCCTGCGACTGCTCTCGCTGCCGGACTACCTCGAGGGGTGGATCGACCGGCTGATGGCCAAGCGCCGCCAGAGCATCGACCTCTACGAGCGCGCCGCCCTCGGCGATCGGGAACCCCGACGGGTCCTCGAGGGCGACCCCGTCCTCGCCCACCTCCAGGAGCGCAAGGAGTTCTTCGAGTACGCCGGCGAGACGCTGCGCGAGGAGGCGTCGTTCTTCCTAGTGTTCAACCCGGATTCGCTGTCGATCCGGGAGACCGGCCGCGCCATCGATCGACTGGCCGAACAGGACCTCCAGGTGCGGGGACTGGTCGCCAACAGGCTCACGCCGTCCCCCGACCCCGACGAGGAGGGGCGGGGCGCCCGATACCTCCGTGCGCGCGTCGAGACCGAACGCGAGCGCCTCGAGACCGCGCGAACGGAACTCGAGCCGCCCGTCGTCGCGGAAATCGAGAGCCGCGTTGAGGAAATCCGCATAGATCGGCTGGACGAGGTCGCCGAGGACCTCGCAATCGAGGTTTCGACCGAGGCGTAACCCGCTCGGGATTCGGTCGTCCCGTCGTTCCCGTCCACTACGTTATTCTCTCTCAACCGTGTTGGTCGGACACATCCCACATGATTTATGTACCTATATGCTGATCCCTCGAGTGGAAATCCATGACAGGGGTAATATGGATCGTGGTTCTGGTGGTCGGGTTGTTCTCCGCCGGGTACGTCGGGTACGGACGATACCTCTCACGGTTCGTCGAACTCGACGACTCGCGGGACACGCCGGCTCACAAGTATCAAGACGGACAGGAGTACGTACCGGCGAAGAAACCGGTGTTGTTGGGGCATCACTTCTCGAGTATCGCGGGCGGCGCGCCGATCGCCGGCCCGATCACGGCGGCGTTCATCTGGGGCTGGGTCCCGGCGGTGCTGTGGGTCGCCATCGGCAACCCGCTGATGGGTGCCGTTCACGACTTCATGGCGCTGTCCTCGAGTATTCGCCACGAGGGCAAGTCGATCGGGTTCATCATCGGGGAGTACATCGGCAGGCGGGGGAAGAACATGTTCCTCCTGTTTGCCTTCCTCGTGATCATCCTCGTGGTGGCGGTGTTCGCCCTGCTGGTGGCGATCATTCTGGACGCCTACCCCCAGGCGGCGACCGCGAGCCTGATCTACATCGGGCTGGCGGTGGTCTTCGGGGTCTGGCTCTACCAACTGGACCTGCCGCTGTCGGTCGGGACCCTCCTCTTCGTCGCCGGGATCTTCGGTAGCGTCTGGGCGGGCCTGCAGTTCCCCGTGGCGCTGTACGAGCCGAGCGGCTTCGCCGACGAGGCGTTCGTGTTGCTGTCGGGCAGCGGCGAGTGGGTGCCCGGAGCGGGCCTGTTCGGCGCGAACACGGCAATGTGGATCCTCGTATCGCTCGTCTACGCCGCGCTCGCGAGCGTCCTCCCGGTGTGGGTGTTGCTCCAGCCCCGGGACTATCTCTCGTCGTTCCTCCTCTATACGGGGGTCGGCGGGACCCTACTCGCGATCGTCGTCGGCACGATCCTGGGGACGACCGAGGGTGGCGCGAGCGCGCTCCAGATCGAGGTGCCCGCCTACACGAGCTTCATGGGCGGCCCACTGGTCGACGTCGCGATGCCGCTTTTCCCGCTGCTTTTCATCACGATCGCCTGCGGGACGATCAGCGGGTTCCACTCGCTGGTCTCCTCCGGGACGACCGCGAAACAGCTCAACAAGGAAAGCGACGCACGAACGATCGGCTACGGCGGGATGCTCGCCGAGGGCCTGCTCGCGGCGACCGCGCTCTCTGCCGTCTCGGTGATCGCGGTCACCGAAGGCGGCGTCAGCGGCATCGGCGCGGCGCTGCCGAACTTCGCGGAGGGCGGCGGCCTCATCCTCACGAGCTTCGGAATCCCGCTGCTCACCGGCGAGGTGTTCATGGCGCTGGTGTTCGTCAGTTTCCTGCTGACGAGTCTCGACACTGCCCTGCGGCTGGGCCGGTACATGGTCGAGGAACTGGTCGGAACGCCCGAAACCCCGGTCGAGGAGACCGCGGCGAACAAGTACGTCAACACCGGGATCGCGACGTTCGCGGCGTTCCTGCTGGTCTCGAGCGGACAGTGGGAACAGCTGTGGCCCCTGTTCGGCGGTGCGAACCAGCTGCTGGCCGCACTCGCCCTGCTGGCTGCGACGGTCTGGCTGGCCAACTGGAAGGACACGAAACAGCTGCTGACCACGGGCGTACCGGTCATCGTGATGACGTTCATCACGATCTGTGGCCTGCTGTGGCTGGCGTTCGTCGAGAACCTCCAGCGGACGTTCCTCAGCAGCGAGTGGATGGCCGAGGCTTCGGCCCTCGAGATGGGCTCGAGCGCGATGCGACTGGTGCTCGCGCTAGTGCTGGTCTGGCTCGCGCTGTCGATCATCAAGATGGGCTACGACAACGTCCAGTCGGCGCGTGATAACCTGCTGACGACCGACGAACCGGCGGTCGGAACGGACGACGACTGACAGCGCCGACCCGATTCGGTTTTTTCGCCGCGTTACAGCTACAAGGAGACGAGCCCGCGAACGCGGGCGAGCAGCCCATCGTCACCGTCCTCGAGGTCCTCCCACAGGGCGAACGCCCCGTCGATCTCGGTCCGGTCGCTCGCGACGATCTCCTCGCGGTCCGGCGCGACGACACAACAGTGGATCTCGTAGTGGCCGTGGAAGCCAAAGCGGAGTAGGGTCCGTTCTTTGAAGCCGTCGACAAAGGAGCGGACGTCCGCGGGTATCTCGGGAACGACGAGCACGAAGGTAAACTCGGTCGCCCGGTGCTCGTCGTTCGGTTCGACCCGCTGGTCCGCCAGTTCGTGGCCCAGTTCGACCAGTTCCTCGAGGTCGGCGACCGAGACGCTCGCCCGACGGTCGGCGTAGAGGAACTCCCGCATGTGGTGGTTCGCGTACTGGACCGACGGGTGGAACATGTGTTTGCTGCTCTCGACGCGGAGTTCGCCGCGCATGGCGAACCGGTCCTCGTGCCCACGGGGTCCGCCTCCGCCCGCGGTGGGATCCACGTGGACGTCCTTCTCGAGGTCGTACGCGTGCATGAGTCGGTCGGCGACCCGGTCGAAGTACTCGTCGTCCCAGTCGGGGACGGCTTCCCGAACCTCGGGCGGGAGGTCGGGGAGATCGTCCCCGCCGTCCCCGCTATCACCGGTTCGATCGCCGTCCGGCCGGGTTGCCGTCCCGGCCGCGTCGTTCCTGGTCCCTGTCGCCTCCCCGGTGTCGATCTCGTCGTTCCCGTGTGCCATAGTCTCGAGTTTTCGTCCGTTCCGATGGGAGCGGTCGTCCCGTCTCCCCGTCCTCGCGGTCGCTCGTGTGGATGAATACCACGGCCAGATCAAAAGTCCGTCGGACGGCCCGTTCGGGGTCGGGCGGGACATCCCTGACCCCGATCGCCGACACACTTTGCTCCTCTCGGACCGGCCTCTCAGTCAAAAGCAGCGACGAGCGTTCCGCTCTCGAGCGGATCGGGGGCGTTCGATTCGAACTCGTCCCGGTTCCGCCGGTCCGCTTCGGGGAAGGAGGCTCGAGCGACCCCGCTCTCGTCGACTGCGTACACGACACCGCCGGGCGCAACGTCCGATTGCCAGAGGGTCCCGGTCCCGGTCCCGTCGCTTCCCGAGGTCGCTGCTCCGATCCTGAGGAGAAACACGACGACGATGTCGTCGTCCCGATCGAACGTCTCGCGTTCCAGCACGCTGTAGGAGATACCGAAAACGTGTCCGGGCCCGTCGCGGCCGCACAACACGTCCTTTCGTACGTACGCCTCTTCGAACGTCCGGACGTAGGCGAGGATTTCGTCGCGAGCGAACGTGGTAGGTCGATCGGGGTACGGGACGGTTTCTGCGGTCTCGAACACTTCGGCGTCACCGCTTCTCTCGATTTCGACAGTTTTCGATTTTTTCGCACAGCCCGGTCCGGTGACTCCAGTGGCAACGGGCTCCACAACCGTCTTTTCGTCCGTGCCGTTCGTCTTCGAACTGGTATCGTCCTGCTCCGAGCTGTTGGCGGGGGAGGCCACACAGCCTGCAGCCGCGACAGGGACCGTTCCGAGGGCACCGAGTAACCTTCTCCGTTTCATCGCCTGAATCGAGTATTCGGACCGCCATAAAGCGCGGTGCAAGGTAAAATCGCTCTTTGGACGGCGTCTCCCAGCCCTGTCTCTGTGTCTCGGACCGAGCAGTGAGGCGATCTCACGAATCAACACATATATAATCCATCCATCAGTTCGTACTGACGAGTGGTTCTATGATTTGCCGGATTACGGTTCGTCCGGTGTTCGATCCCCGTTCGCCGCCGGCGGCCGAGCGGACCCGATAGCAGCAGCATTCGGGTCCGTTTCGCTACCTCCTCGGTAGCTGCAGTTCCTCTCGACAACGCATACGCACACGCACATGCCGACATTCGCCGAGTCTCCGGTGTCTCGCCGGGGCTCGTACGACCACGACCACATCCACGTACTCGCACTCGAATCGGAACCGGAATCGAACCACTCGCACGCACCGCTCGAGAATTCGGCGCTCGACGGGGGTGAGCCGCGATGATCGCCGGCGAGCGCTCGCTGTGGCACAATCGTGACTTCCGGCGGTTCTTCGCCGGGCAGTTCGTCACGAACGCCGGGGACAGCCTCTACACGGTAGCCGTCCTCTGGCTCGCGTTCGAACTGAGCGGCTCGAGTCTCGTCACCGGCGCGCTGAACGCCATACTGCTGCTTCCGTGGCTGTTGCAGATACTCGCCGGGCCGCTCGTCGATCGGCTGCCGCTCAGGTCCGTCCTCGTCGGATCGCAGGTAGTTCAGGGGCTCGTCGTGCTCGCCCTGCCGGTTACGGCGGTAACCGGTCATCTAAGCGTCGGCGTGTTGTTCGCCGTCGCACCGATCCTCATGCTCGCGACGCTGCTGATGGCCCCGATGGAGTCCGCCCTCCTCCCGCGGATCGTCACCGAGGAACGGCTCTCCGACGCCAATTCGGCCCTGGCGACGGTGACGCTCGGACTGGACATGGTGTTCGATGCCCTCGGGGGCGGCTTCATCGCTCTGTTCGGGGCGACGACGCTGTTCCTGACCGACTCGATCACGTTCGCCGTCGCTGCACTGCTGTTCGCCGGCATCACGATCGGGACCCCCGCCGACCGGGAGGGGACGGAAGACGCCGACGACTCCGCACCGTCCGTCGGATCCGTCCTCCGGTCGTACCGGTCGGATTTGCGGGCGGGTGTCGACGTCCTCCGGGGGACCCTCTTCGTCGAACTGATACTGACGACCGCCGTCGCGAACTTCACGACCGGCGTCGCGCTGGCGATCCTCCCGGCGTTCGGCGACGGTCTCGGCGGGCCCGCTGTCTACGGTCTGCTACTCGGGGCGCTCGGTATCGGCCGCCTGGTGGGTTCGATCGTCGCTCCCTACGTCGAAGGCGTCCCCTACGGAACGGTGCTCGTCTCCCAGGGGGTAGGTGCGGGGTGCTGGCTCGCAGCGGTGTTCGCGCCCTCCCCAGCGGCTACGGTCGTCCTGTTCGGTCTCGCGTGGGTGCCCGCCGGCGCCTCGGGCGTGCTCACGGCGACGCTGAACCAGCGCGTGTTCCCGTCCGACCTGCTCGGGCGGGTCTCCGCGACGAAGGGGACCGCGTCCGGGGCGACGCTCCCGCTGGGCTCGCTCGTCGGCGGCCTCATCGCCGAGTCGTTGGGCACGACGACGACCATGGCCCTGGCCGCGAGCGGCTTCGGCTTTACAGCCGTCTACGTCCTCTCGCGGCCACGACTTCGACGGCTTCCCCCGGTCGACGCGGCCACGCCCAGCGACTTCGGGCTGGAACTCGAGTCCGATCGGTCGACGGAGTAGCGGGGAGTCGCCGCCACCGCTCTCTCGAGCCGCTTTCGGGTGGGTTCCTGAACCTCGAACCGGTCAGCCGCGGCCACACGGCCCGGCGAACCGGGACTCGAGGAACCGGCTACTCCGACCATCGGCCCGGTCGGCGGGACCGTTAAGGGACTCGGCCCCGTAGCTCCGTGCGAGACACCACCATGGAAGAGGAACGGGAGGCCTGCGGCCGCTGTTCCATGTCGACGGCGGTCGACGTGGCACGTTCCGGCCGCGAGGCGGACGACGCCGAGCGGGACCCGTTCGGCGAGGCCCGGATCGAGGTCGACGCCGACGAACTCCGGACGCTCTCGCCCGGCACGTGGCTGTCAGGGGTCTCGAGTCGGCTCAACGACGCCATCGATCGGTTCACGTGGGGCCGATAGCGATCGGCACTCGAGGAGCGAGTCCTCGGTAACCGGCCTCGAGCCCGGAATCGCGTCCCCGGAGCCGCGCCCGGCGTCAGTTCGTCGTGACGACTTCGATCACGTCCCGGGGTTCGACCGTGTAGTCTTTCCCGAGCTGGCGGTTCGTCCGACAGTCGATCGCGTGAAGGAAGCCGTCGCCGATATCGGAGTGGAGGCTGTACGCGAAGTCCTCCGCGGTCGATTCCGGCGGAATCAGGTAGCAGTCTGGCAGCACCTCGCCGCGTTCGTTCCCGAGCCCGTTTGCGCCGCCCGGGAAGACGGGTGTCACGCCAAGCACGTCGAACAGCGCGGTCTCGAGCGCCGCCTGGACGCCGGTCGCGCCGTACTCGCCCAGAAACTCGCGGATCTGCTCGAGGCCCTGTTCCTGGTCGTCCGAGACGTCGCCGACGATCTCGAAGTCGGCGTCGCCGGGACGGTAGTCGACGACGCCGGCCTTGTCGGCGGATTTGAGCGCCTTCTCGGCGTGGGCGCTGCAGGGGACGAACGTGAGGTGATCGTAGTCGGGATCGGCCGTGATCTCCTCGTAGTTGTCCTGGGCCTCGGGGAGATCCATCTTGTTCGCCGCGATGACGATCGGCTTGGTCTCCGTGCGGATCTCGCGGGCGAGTTCGAGTTCGTCCTCGTCGTCCCACTCGCCGGGGTCGAACCCGACGTCGACCCGGCGGATCAGGCGCTTGATCTCGTCTTCGTTCGTCCGGAACGCGCTCATCTGTTCGGCGAGTTCCTCCTCGATATCGTCGTCCGCGGTCGTATAGCCCGACTCGTAGCGCTCGATCCCCTTCTCTAAGACGTCGAGGTACCACTGGTCGAGTTCCTCCTCGAGGAAGTCGATATCCTTGCGGGGGTCGTGGCCCTCGGTCGGTTCGCCCTCGAGGTCCGTCTTGCCCGAGAAGTCGACGACGTGGACGAGCACGTCGGTCTCGTTCAGGTCGGTCAGGAACTGGTTGCCCAGGCCTGCGCCCTCGTGTGCGCCCGGGATGAGGCCGGCCACGTCGACGAGTTTGGTCGGGACGAACCGCGTGCCGTGGTCGCAGTAGCCGACCGATGGGGTACACTCTTCGTCGAACTCGGGGGCCGCACAGTCGACGCGGACGTAGGCTTCGCCCACGCTGGGGTCGATGGTCGTGAACGGGTAGGCCCCTTCGGGCACGTCGTTCATCGTCGCTGCATTGAAGAAGGAGGACTTGCCGACGGAAGGTTTGCCGACGAGTCCGATCCGGTAACTCGTACTCATTGGTCGTTGCAGGAGCGATTCGATTAAACCGGTTTCCTTCCCGCGCGGGAGTGCCATGAGAAACCGTATCTTGGAGTCGAAAACCTGAACGGAGAGCGGTCGGATCCGACGGCGACGGTCACGGGGCCGACTCGCTCGAGACTAGCGGCTCCCGTCGACCCCGTACCCTCGCGGCGAGGGAAAGACTGTCACACCGATACATATCAACGAGGGGCACTAACTGATTCCCTATCATGTCCGACAACCGGCGGGAGAACCGACGGCTGTGGAACGAGTGGAGCGACGATTTTCAGGCCCGGTGGAACGCCGACACGGCCGACGGGGAGCTACCGCCGGCCCCGTCCCCGTTCGCGCCGGACGCCCCGGGCGGTCCACAGCCCGAAATTCTCGAGACCGTCGAGGGGAAAGACTACGTCGAACTGGGATGTGGCGGCGGTCAGGGGAGCGTCGGAACCGCCGAACTCGGGGCCGAGACCGTCGTCGGGGTCGATTTCTCCGGCGAACAACTGCGACACGCGAGGCACCTACGGGAGTTCTACGGCGTCGACGCCCGGTTCGTCCAGGGCGACGTCACGAACCTGCCGCTGCCGGACGACCGCTTCGACGTCGCCTCCTCCGAAGCGGTGTTCCAGATGATGGAAGACCTCGAGGAGGCGCTCCACGAGGCGCGTCGCGTCCTGTGCGAGGGCGGCGTCCTCGTGCTCAGCGTCCCCCATCCGCTCCACGAAATCCTCGATTCCGAGGCGGGCACCCTCGAGCGGAGCTACTTCGATACCGGCCGCCGGGAGATCACGATCGACGAGGAGTACGAATCGGACCTGGTCGTCTTCGACCGCACCGTCGCCGACCTCCACAACGCCCTCGTCGACGCCGGGTTCGACGTTCGACGGCTCGTCGAACATCGGCATGGAAAGTTCGAGGCGAACGATCCGGAAGATCTCGACCTCCCGGAGGTCCTGTGGAAGGTTCCACAGAGCGTTCGCTTCTGGGCCGTCGCGCGGTGAGCCGGGCCCGTAGCGATGGCGGTCGTCCTTCTCGGGCGATTGTAACGGCAGATCTCTGCCTCCAGAGGATTCACTCGGTTAATCACTACAACAGCGGTGCGTGAAAATATCACCTTTTTAACTGTGTTGCCGCCCAAACAATTCTACAGAGAATGACAGATGAATGAAACCGTTTTTGACGCGTTGGCACACCGACAGAGACGCGAGATATTGATTTCCCTGCTAGATCACAACCCACAGGATCCATCGAATCTGTCCAACGTCCCGTGGGACATCCCCGAAGGGGACGAGGAAATGATCGAAAAACGCCACGTTCATCTCCCCAAACTGGTCGATTACGGCTACATCGAGTGGAAGCAGGAGGCCGGGGTCATCACGAAGGGGCCGCAGTTCGACGAGATCCGGCCGCTGCTCGAGTTTTTGAACGAACGCGCCGAATGACGGCGGTCGGGTCCGGCGGATAGGAGTTCCCTTCTTACCCGGATACTACGGAATAAATATGGTTCCACAGTAGTGACATCGCTTCGTCGTCATAGAGAAGGGCATGCCCCACCGTGGTTGGGCCGTAATGGGGCACACCACTCTGACGGACCCGTCCCAGACTCAAGTAGTTTGTGTGATAATCCGAGTGAAAACTCTCTCCGGGCTGAACCCGGTGAATTCAATCCATCGAAACCGGAAAACAGGAACCTTTTCCCCTTCACGGGTGATAGCTGGTACGTTCGGATCGCCGGACACGTGGTTGGGCCATGACACAGGATACGACTACCAGCGAGGCGGTGAGTCTGTTGCAAGAACTCGGACTACAGGAGTACGAAGCACGATGCTTTCTGGCGTTAACGCAGCTTTCGAGCGGGACGGCCAAGGAGGTTCACGAAATCTCCGAAGTGCCGCGGACGCGAGTGTACGACGCCATTCGGGTCCTGGAATCGCAGGGGCTCGTCGAAGTCCAGCACTCGAGCCCCCAGCAGTACCGTGCGGTCAGTATCACCGAGGCTACCCGGACCCTTCGCCAGAAGTACTCCGACCGGATCGAAACGCTCGAGACGTATCTCGAGACGATCGAGCACCGCGAATCCGAGTCGGACAACGACCAGGTCCAGGAAGTGTGGTCGCTGGCGGGCAACGAGGCGATCGATTCTCGAACGCTCGATCTCATCGACGACGCGGAGTCTGAGGTCGCGCTGCTCGTCGTGGACGAAGCGCTCCTGTCGGACGCGCTGTTCGACCGACTCCACGACGCGGTCGAAGAGGAGATCTCGATCGTACTCGGCGGGCAGACGGAGGAGATCACGTCGCGACTCGGGGCGGAACTCCCGAACGTCACGACGTTCGAGACCGGACTGGACTGGCTCACTGGACCGTGGGCCGACCACGAAGTGGCGATCAGCCGGATCCTGCTCGTCGACCGGGAGACGCTGCTGATCGGCTCGTACTATCCGGACAGTGCCGACAGCACGAAGAGCGAGCAGGCGGTCTACGCCACCGGGCTCGAGAACGGGGTCGTCGTCCTCCTCCGTCGCCTGATCTCGTCCGGATTGCCTGCGACCGGTGATCCGACGAAGTGAGGGTCGGGGGTGGCGGAAGTTCGCCTGCGGTACGCAGTACGATCCACGGCTCGAAGAAACGGTCCCCGGCCGTTCGAATCGCCGGGACGGGTCCGACGACGGGACGACGGAACGGTTACTGATTCGACTTGGAGATTCCGGTCCAACTCCAGCCCGCGAGCGCGACCCAGATCAGCACCAGCACGCCGAAGGCCACCCACTGCTGGGTTTCGCTCTCGGCGACCGGTGCGAACACGCCGACGAGGCCGGTGGCCTGTAACATCCCGACGACGAGCAACACCAGCCCGAGGATGGAGACGGCGGCGATGCCGAGCCAGTTGCGTCCCATCCATTTGTTCCCCCGTTCGGCCTCCGTTCTGTCGGTCGTCGGCTTCTGCGTCGGTTCCTCGTCGGGACTGGACATACCCACACGTATCGCCGTCGCGGGGGAAACGGTTCCACCTGCAGGTTCCGGCCGCGGCCGGGCACGGCCTCGGCGGTCACGTCCTCCCGGTTACGCGCGGACGTCGGCGAGCGCGTCCATCGTCCGTTCGACGCGATCGACACGTGCGTTGTGGCCCATGTGCCCGATCCGGAGAACGTCGTCCTCGAGGTCGGCCAGACTCGTTGCGAGCACGACGTCGTGATCCTCCCGCAGCGCTTCCTGCAACTCGACGGCGTTCCCGTCGACCTCGAGGGCGGTGACCGTCGGCGAGCAGTCCGCGGTGCTCTCGGGGTAGGTCTCGAGGCCCAGTTCGGCGGCGCGCTCTCGACAGACCCGTGCGGCCTCCTCGTGGCGGTCGAAGACCGAATCGAGGCCTTCCTCGAGCAGCAGGTCGAGGGCGGCATCGAGCCCGTAGAGGTTCGCGGTGGCGTGCGAGTACGGAAATCGCCCGTCGTCGACGGCGGTCCGCCAGGGCTCGAGATCCAGGTAGTACTCCGCGGTTTCGACGGCCTCGATGCGCTCCCAGGCCCGGTCGCTGATCGCACAGGTCGTCAGCCCCGGCGGCGCGCTGAAACACTTCTGGCTCGCGCCGAGGCAGACGTCGATCCGGTCGGTCGGCACGGGCGTCCCGCCGAGCGAAGAGACGGCGTCGACGACGGAGACGATGTCGTGTTCCGCCAGCAGGTCCAGGATCGGCTCGAGGTCGTTGAGCGTTCCCGTCGGCGTCTCGCAGTGGACCATCGTCGCGACGTCGAACTCGACGCCAGCATCGGCCGCGCGCTCGATTGCGGCCGCGACCGCGTCCCGGTCGAGCGTCTCCCGCCACGGCCCCTCGCAGGTGACCGGCTCGCCGCCGTGGGCGTCGACGAAGTCGGCGAACCCGTCGCCGTAGAGGCCGTTCGAGAGACAGAGGACCCCATCGCCCTCCTCGACGAGCGAGGCGACCGCGGCCTCGAGCCCGAGGATACCCTCGCCGGCCAGGACGGCCGCGTCCGACTCGACTCGGCCGTCGGCACCGTCCCGGCCCGCGCCGTAGACGGTCTCGAGTTTCTCGGTCAACTCGCGGTAGAAGTCGACGAACTCCGGTTCGACGTCGGGGTTCGGCATGGGTTCCGCCATCCGCTCGCGGACGGCGTCGGGGACCTCGGTCGGACCGGGGGTCATCCGGAATCGGTCGCGGTAGTCGCTCATAGCGGTATCCGGGTTCCGTGGCGGCATAAATCCACGACACCGGTGGCCCCGTCGTCCGTACTTCCCCTACCGGATGGTGTCCGGGATCCGGTCGATGACGTCCGTCGCGACGACGCCCGGCCCGTACTCGGCCGTCGCGAGTTCGCCGCTCTTGCCGAGGATCCAGGCTCCCAGCTCCGCCGCCTCCTCACGGTCCATCCCCTGGCCCAGCAGGGAGGCGATGATGCCGGCGAGCGTGTCGCCCGTCCCCGCCACGGTCAGCGCCGACGTTCCCGTCTCGTTGTGCTGGCGCTCGCCGTTCGCGACGATCTCGTCGACGTCACCGGTCAGCGTCACAACTGCGCCCGTCTCCTCAGTGACGGCCTCGAGCGAGCCGTAGGTTTCTTCGAGCGGATCGTCCTCCGAACCGCTGGGCGTGAGGACGGCGTTCGAGAGGTCGGCCTCGAGGGCGGGTTCGATCGCGAGCGCGTCGACGACGACGGGGAGGTCGACCGCGTCGATCGTCTCGCAGACGGCCCCGGGCTCCGCGTCGACCAGCCCCGGCCCGATGACCAGCGCGTCGGCCCACGCGGCGACCTCGCGGCTGCGTTCGTGGGCCTCCGATCCGAACCGTTCGCCGGGGTAGTAACTCGCGAGCAGGTTCGGCGAGTGGCCCGCGACGACGTCGTAGATCGGTTCCGCGACGAGCGCCCGGACGTGATCCGAGCCGGTACGAAGCGCGGCCCGCCCGACGAGCGCGGGCTGGTTCGGGTAGTCGATGCTGCCGCCGACGACGGCGACGCGGCCGCTGTCGGCCCCCGAGTCGTCGGACACGTTCGACAGCGTTCGCTGGAGGCGTCCCATACGTCCCGTCCAGAGGCGGGCCGTGTAGGGGTTCGGCAGGCGTGTTCCGGCGACCGTACCGTCGCATGCCACGACAAAACATAGTACATGGCCGTCGTAGGAACGTCCATGACCGCCTTCGACGACAGAACCGACGCCGGCGAACGACTCGCAGCGGAACTCGAGCGTCGCGGACTCGAGGTGGAGGTCGTCCTCGGCATCCCCCGTGGCGCGTTACCCGTAGCGCGCCCCGTCGCGGACGCGCTCGAGGCCGACCTGGACGTCGTGGTCGCCCGGAAGATGGGCGCGCCGAACAACCCCGAACTCGCCCTCGGGGCCGTCGCCAGCGACGGCAGCGTCTGGTACAACGACGACCTCGTCGATCGGCTGGACGTCTCCGAGACGTACCTCGAGGAGATCCGCGAGGAGGAGGCCGAGAACGCACGCAAGAAAGCCGACCGGTACCGCGACAGCGAGGAGCTGCCGGACCTCGAGGACGAGCGCGTGGTGGTCGTCGACGACGGGGTCGCGACCGGAGCGACGGCGAACGCCTGCCTCCGGCAGGTCCGTGAAGCAGGTGCCGCGTTCGTCGCACTGGCCGTCCCCGTCGGATCGCCGCGCTCGATCGCCGAACTCGAGGACGAAGCGGACGAGGTGATCGCGCTCAGGACCCCGGAGAACTTCCGGGCCGTCGGTCAGTTCTACCGGGACTTCGGCCAGGTGACCGACCAGGAGGCGATCGGGTACCTCGAGGGCGACGGCTAGCGGCGTCGCTCGAGCGGTCGAGGAGGAAGAGGAGACGCGATGGTCGCCGAGGCAGGCGTCGGACGCGAACGGACCCGCTCGAGACGGCGATTATTCGATCGGGGTACCGCGGTTCCGCATTTCCGTTCCGCAGTCCGGGCACTCTCCCGGCGCGACCGCAGTGACGACTGTGCCGCAGTTGAAACACTCGTAGGTCGATTCCTCGGTCGGATCGAGTTGCACGTCTTTCATAGTGGATCGGGGGGGCCGGCGACGGACGATTTAGGAATAATAGGGATATTAAGAATAGCGTGTTCGTCACATAACTAGCCCCCACGGAGGGAGAGGGGTTCACTATTCAACCCCTTGCGCCGTCGCGGGAACGCCGAGTTCCTCGAACAGCATCGAGAAGAGCTTCCGCTGGACGGTCCGGTTGTGGCGGTAGAACGCCGCCGGGGAGATGTCGAGCGCGTCCGCGATTTCCTCGCCGGACCGCTCGCGCGGCGACTCGAAGTAGCCGCCGTAGTACGCGAGCTGGACGACCTCGAGTTGTCGGTCGGTCAGCCGCTCGAGCAGTTCCGACCGCAGGTCCCGTGGCGTCGACCGGTCGACGGTCCGCTTCGATCGCAACTCGACGTCGTCGAACGCCGACGAGACGACGTCTGCGCTCCCCTTCGCGTCGACACTGTCGGGGACGTCGACAACGACGTGGGCGCTGTCGGGGGTCGCCTCGACGCGGCGCAACACGGCTCCGTGATCGGCCAGTTGCAGGGCGAGGAACGGCGGGGAGAGTTCGAGGAGCACCGTTCCGCCGTCACCCGCCTCGTCGGCTCCATCGCCGATCACCTGCACCCGGTCGACGGCGACGAGGTCCGCAGCGACAGTCGCCACCGCTTCGGCGGCCGCGTCCTCGACGGTCGCAAAGACCGCGACCCCGTTCTCCCGCTGTCGGAGTCCACCGTCGAACGACAGCGTACAGTCCGCTTGCCGGGCGAGCCGCAGGAGGACGAAGCTCTCGTCGCGGACGTCGAACTCGAGGCGGGTGCTCGCGTTCGACAGCAGCGCCCGCTTGCGTTCGACGGCCGCGATGGCGGAGGCGATCGTCTCGCCGAGCTCCTCGAGGACGGTCCGGGTGACGTCGTCGAACGCGTCGGGCCGGTCGGCGTAGACGGTCAACACGCCGTAGGCGAACTCGTCGTAGGCGATCGGAACGCCGACGGCCGACTGGTAGTCCCGGGTCAGCGCCTCGGAGCGCCAGGGATGGTCCCGCAGGTCGTCGGCGACGTTGGGGACGACGGTCACCTCGCCGGTTCGGGCCGTCCGCACGGCCGGCTCGGTCGTCCCCTCGGACGGCGACAGCGAGACGCTGTCCAGGTAATCCCGGCCCCGGTCGGTGCCCCCGTGAGCGCGGGCCTCGAGCGAGTCGCCGTCCGTGGCTGCGATCCAGGCGAACGAGAAGCGGTCAGCGGCCGTGAGCCGCTCGCAGACTGCGCGTTCGATCTCCTCGCGGGTCTCGGCCTCGACCAGCGCGGCGTCGATCTCGCGGATGATCTCGTTGATCCGGTTGAGCCGGCTGAGCTGGCGGTTCCGCCGCTTGAGCTCCCGGTCGCGCTCCCGCAGGGTCCGCTCGCGTTCGACGCGGTCGAGCGCGGCCTCGGCCGTCGCGGCCAGCAGGTCGGTCAGCTCCCGCGAGACGGCGTCGAACGCGCCGACGGCCGACGAGCCCGCGAGGAAGAGGCCGTGATCGCCCAGCGGGACGAAGGCGGCGCTACGGAGGCCCGTCGTCGGGTCCGAGAGTTCGGGCGCGTCGTGGAGGTCGTCGTAGAACCGGCTCTCGCCGTCGAGGAAGACCGCGCCCGCGACGCTGTCGTCGGTCGCCCGCCGGGTCGGCAACGGCCCGTGCAGCGACTCGAGGGCCGGCGAACCGGCGACCGGCTGCAGGCGGTTCTCGTCGGTGTCGAAGAGGTAGGCTCCCGTCGCCTCGCAGTCGAGGACGTCCGTCGCGTCCTCGACGACGACGTTCGCGATCTCTCGTTCGGTCTCCGCGTACAGCAGTTCCCGGGCGGTCCGGTGCAGTGCCGTGAGCGCCTCCTCGCGGCGCTTGCGCTCGGTGACGTCGCGACAGCTGTAGAGGGTCGTCCCGCCCTGGATCGAGACCTCGCGGACGTTGACCAGCAGCGTGTGCTCGCGACCGGCCCTGTCGGTCGCGGTACACTCGAGGTTCGTGAGCACCCCCTCCTCGACGAGTTCCTCGCGGTCGAAGAGGTCGGGGCCGAGCAGTTCCTCGATCGTCCCCATCTCGTAGATCTCCTCGTCGGTGTAGCCGAAGATGAAGTTGACGTTGGGGCAGACGTAGGTGAACGCCCCGTCGTCGTCCGTGATGAGGACGGTGTCGGTCATGTTGTTCAGCGTCACCCGGTGGAGCTCCTCGGACTCGCGCAACTCCGCCTCGAGGCGGGCGCGTTCGGTGACGTCGGTCGCTCGCGCGAGCAGTGAAGTAACGACCCCGGAGCCGTCCCGGACGGGCCGGATCGTGATCTCGAGCCGCTGCGGACCGTCGTCGGCCGCTTCAAGCGTCAGTTCGCGCGTTACGATCTCGCCAGCGGCGGCCCGCTCGACGGCGTTTTCGACCGCGACCGAGCCGTCCTCGACGGGTTGCCACCGTTCGAGGTCGCGGAAGCGTCGCCCGCATACGCCGTCAGCACTCTCCGTCGACGCGAGCGCGGCCTCGTTGGCACGTCGAACCCGTCCGTCGGGCTCGAGGAGCCAGGCGGCGGTGTCGGGGTCGTCGAACACTGCCCGGAACCCGCGGGCGTCCTCGGTTCGTCGCCGCCGCTCGCGGGCGGTATCGATCGCGCGCTCGAGGGCCGCGAGGAGCGCCTGGCGGTTCCCGCCTTCGCCGCCGCTTCGGGGGACGTACTCCTCGACACCGGCGGCGATCGCCGCGCTCGCGAGCGCCTCGTCGCCGTCCTCGGGCGCGAGGACCACGGGGCAGTTCGGGTCCGCGTCGCGGATCCGGTCGAGCAACGCGAGGCCGCTCCCGTCCGGCAACGCCTGTGGCGTCAGGGCGCAGTCGACGCGTCGCTCGGCGACGGCCGCGAGCGCCTCGTCGGCCGTTCGAACGACGATCGGTTCGCCCGGAATTTCGTCCCCGGCACCGAACTCCGTGGGGAACGCGCTCGAGTCGCCGGGGTCGACGACCACCACGACGCCGTCCGACCGTTCGGTAGCCATTCGTCCCCAATACTATCTCGCGGTGATAGAACCCATCGGTTCGCCCCCCGACGACCGACATCCGTACCCCGCTCGAGACCGTACCCCCGTCGAGCGCATGCGCGTCGCCACCACCGTCGACGACCGCGAACCCGCGGGGGTCGCCGCCGCGGTCCGCGACCACCCCGACGTCACCGAGGTCGCCGTCGATCGGCTCTCGGCCGGCGACCTCGCGATCGGCTCCGTCGGCGTCGAGCGCAAGACTCCCCGGGACTACGTCTCGACCGCGATGGGCCGCTCCGGGCCCGCCCTCGAGGACCAGGTCGAACGGCTCGCGGCCGCCTACGATCACGCCTACGTCCTGGTCGAGGGTGAGTTCCGCGACTTCGAGACGCTGCGAACGGGCGTCTCGCCCGCTTCGATCCGGGGGTCGATGGCTTCGATCACGGCCCGCCACGGGGTACCGGTCGTCCCCTGTGGCGACCTGGACGGGCTCGTCGATTTCGCGGTTCGGCTCGGTCGCAAGCACGTGGAGGACCCCTCGAGCCGGCCGCTTCCGACGGGTGCCGTCTCGAGCAGCCGCGAGCCGACGCCGAAACGAATGTACGGCTGCATCGAGGGGATCGGGCCGCAGCTCGCGGCGACGCTGTACGAGCGGTATCCGACCGTCGAGGCGCTGCTCGAGGCCGACCTCGCCGACCTCACGGAGATCGATGGAATCGGCGAGACGCGGGCGCGGACGATCTATGCGGCGGTTCGGGGGATCGACTCCGAACCGGGATCGCCCTGAGTTCGATCCCGGAATGTGAGGTTGGTGACAATACTTATCGCCGATCTCGACGTACGAGGGGTATGCGATACTCCGAGGCGAGCGTACTCGAGCGACCGACGTACCGGGTGAACGACCGTGCCAGCGATTGAGATCGACGGGCTGACCAAGCGGTTCGGCGACGTACTCGCCGTCGACGACCTCGACCTGGTCGTCGAGGAGGAGGAGATCTTCGGCTTTCTCGGCCCGAACGGCGCCGGCAAGTCGACGACGATCGACGTCCTGCTCGATTTCATCCGGCCGACCGACGGGACCGTGACCGTGCTGGGCCACGACGCCCAGCGGGAGGGCGAGGCCGTCCGCCGCCGGACTGGCGTCCTCCCGGACGCGTTCCACGTCTACGACCGGCTCACCGGCCGGCAACACCTCGAGTTCGCCATCGAGATGAAAGGCGCCGACGACGATCCGGCGGCGCTGCTCGAGCGGGTTCGCATCGCCGACGCCGCCGACCGGAAGGCCGGCGGCTACTCGAAGGGGATGACCCAGCGACTCGTCCTCGCGATGGCGCTCGTGGGCGAACCCGACCTGTTGATCCTCGACGAACCTTCGACGGGCCTGGACCCGAACGGCGCCCGCGAGATGCGCGAGATCATCCGCGAGGAGAACGCCCGCGGGACGACCGTCTTCTTCTCGAGCCACGTCATGGAACAGGTCGAGGCCGTCTGCGACCGCGTTGCCATCATCGACGACGGCCGACTCGTCGCCGTCGATACGATCGACGGGCTTCGGGACGCCTCCGAGACGGGCGAGACGCTGTACGTCTACACCCAGTCGCTCGACGAGGGGATCGTCGAGGAGGTCGCCGGACTCGAGGGCGTCGGAACGGCCTCGATCGACGAGGATCGGCTCCGGGTGACCGTCGACGGAGTCTCCAAGTTCGCCGTCCTCCATGCGATCGACGCCGACGTGGTCCCGGTCCAGGACTTCTCGGTGGTCGAGTCCTCGCTCGAGGACCTGTTCGTCCGGTACACGAACGAACGCCGGGGACGGGAGCAGGAGGTGGAGACATGACCTGGTCGACCATCGCGAAGAAGGATTTCCGGGACGCCGTCCAGTCGCGGGCGCTGTGGGCGCTGGTCGCGGTGTTCGTACTGGCCTCGGTGCTCTCGACGTACGCCTACGTCGAGGCACCCGAACTGCTCGGTTCCCCCGGCGGAGCGACCCTCGGCGGGCTGATCTTCTTCACGATCGGGCTGGTCGGCCTGTTCGTCCCGCTGGCGGCGATCGTCGTGTGCTACAAATCGCTCGCCGGCGAGCGGGAACTCGGCAGCATCAAGCTCCTGCTATCGCTGCCGACGACGCGCCTGGACGTCTTCGTCGGGAAAGTCGTCGGTCCGGTCCCAAAGCCGTCTAGAGTTTGCCTCTGGTAGCTTCAGTTGACACCTCCATTGTGATGGCTGTTTTGGCTGAGCGCTCGAGCAGTTCGTCGGCGAACGCCGCGAACTGCTCGGGATCGGCATACTGCACTAGATTCAGCCAGAGAAGCGACTCTAGCCCCGCTTCTGACCACCGCATCCATTGATTCTTACACCGCTTCGAGATTTCACCCATGGCTCGTTCAACCACGTTTGACGTCCACGGAACCTGCTGTTGGTCAAGCGCGAGTTTCGCGAACGTCACGGTTGCGTCCGCCCATTCCCGGAGGTACGCCGCTGCTTTCGGGGAGTCTTGACGCTCTAACCTCCAGGATTCTTTCCGAAGGTTCTCGAGCGTTTGGTCGATCCGCTCGCGGATCGCCAAACGCTCATTCCTCGGTGCATGAAGTGCGACAGAGTTCTTCAGATGGAACAGATCATTCGTAACGCCAGAGACGATCGCTTTCCGCTCGGAGAGCGAAAACGCATCGTCTTTCCAGAGCTTGTACCCGAGCGTTCGACCGACGTGAACGAGATCGAGCTGGTGAGATCGGTCACCATTCTCGAACGCATCGACGAGCGCATTCTCGGCGTCACTGACGACCGTCGCGTCGTCAGTGATCGCCTCGGTCTCCTCGAGAGTCGCTGCTGTCTCATCCCAAGAATCGTTGAGATTGACGTCTAGAAGCGTCGTTTCCGTGTCTTCCTCGGTGGTCTGTCCGAGGGTGACGTTGACGTCGTGGTACGTGCAGTGATCGTCCTGGCTATGACACTTCGTTCCGTCAGGAACGACAGTGTCTGCGTTCGTCCCAGGAAGCCGACCACGAACGAAGTCACCGAGTTTGCTGCCGTACTCGCGGACTCGCCGGTTGATCGTCGTTTTCGAAGGCATCGGAGTGAAGCCGTCGCCGTGGGCGACGGCATCACGAAAGCTGAGCGACGTAGCGAGGTCGGTACTCTGGAGCGAAACATCCTCTTGATAGATGCGTTGTCCGTCGAATTCGACGAGGTCCTCGAGTGGCCGGAAGTAGGTTGGATCGTCCTCAGTGGCAGCGGTATCTTTGACGTGGTGGAGCGTGAATTCGTGTTCTCCAGCAGTTGTAACGGCTGTACGTGTCGTGGTGCCAGCGCGCTGGAAACGGCGGTCGCCGTTTCCGCGCGCGTGTTTCTCCCCGCAATACGCCTCGACGAGACGCTCGTCGAGGCTTCTGACGATCTCCTCGAGGATAGTGGCCTCAAGCTGAATCTCGGTAAGAGATTCAGCGAGCGTGGCAAGCGGTAGCGTTTTGTCTGGGTCGAGACTAACTGTGAATTGCGCGTCGATTGTGGCGTGCATGGGTCACTTCGGGGTAGGTACCAGAGGTGACCCCGTTTCCACAGGAGTCAGTTACGACTCTAGACGAGTTTGGGACACGACCAAGTCGTCGGCCGCGCGGCCGTCCTCGCGTTCGGGCTGGCGATCGGACTCGTGGTCGGACTCGGCGTCGGGGCGGCCCTGCTCGGTGAGGTCGACGTCCCGGCGCTGTCGACGTTCGTGGTCGCGACGCTGGCGTTCGCCGCGATCTACGCGAGTATCGTGGTCGGCATCTCGGGGACGACGGGGTCGACGTCCCGGGCGACGACGTACGCGCTCGGCTTCTTCGTGATCTTCGAACTGCTGTGGGACGCCATCCCGATGGCGATCCTCTACGTCATCGAGGGGTTCTCGATCCCGGAGACGATTCCCGACTGGGTCTTCCCGCTCATGCAGGTGTCGCCGTCGTCGGCGTACTTCACGACGGTCGTCGCCCTGTTGCCGGATCTGGCCGACGCCGCGAACGCGGATCCCGGGGGTGCCGGCGTCGGCGTCGAGGCGGACCCCGCGGCGGCCGAACCGCTCTACGCGTCGCCCGAAATCGGGATCGTCGTCCTGGCGCTCTGGCTGGTCGTCCCGTTTCTCGTCGGCTACTACCGCTTCGGCAACGCCGATCTCTGAGTCACGTCAGGTCGGCGTCACGCGTACTTCGACCACGTCTCCCGCATCGGCACCCACTCGTCCTCGGGATCGACGTGACCGGCCAGTACGGCGTTGAGAACGGCCCCTAGCAGGAGACAGAGTCCGCCCAGGTAGACCCAGGTCAGGATCAGCAGGATGGCCCCGGCGATACCGAACAGGGCCACGGTCTCGGAGGCTGTGACGTAGAGTCGAAACCCGAGCGCGAGCGCGGTCCACGAGCCCGCGGCGAAGACCGTCCCCGGCAACACCTCGCCGATCGAGACGTCCGGCACGGGAAAGAGGTAGTACATCGGGAGGAAAAGCGCAACGAGCAGTCCGAACAGGGTAACGCTGGTGAGGGCCGTCGCCGCGAACCCGCCGACGATCACGGAGACGCTTACGCCGAGGACGCCCACGAGCGTGACCCCGACGGCGACCGTCGCCGCGAGGAGGACGGCGTTCAGCGCCGTTACGAGCGTCACCCTCGCCGCGTTGTCCACGTAGGACGCCTTTTTCCGCGAGCCGTAGACGTCGGTGAAGGCGCTGTTGACCGCCTGGAACAGCCGCGCGGCGCTCCAGACCAGGACCACGAACGCGAGCAGCCCCGCCCGTAACCGGGCGACGTCGGCTCCCGCCACCTCGCCGACCTCGCCGTCGGTCACCGCACCCTCGAGCCCCGTCGCCCTCTCGAGCAGGTCGACCAGCGGCTCGAGGGCGTCGACGAGGCTGACCCCGACGAGTACCAGGATGACAAGCGGGACGAGGGTGTTGAACGCGTGGTAGGCGAGGCCGGCGGATTTGACGCTGATCCCCCGCTCGCGGGCGACGGCGGTGACGTCACGCAGGAGGGTCCGGAGACGCGGGCTCGAGTCCGGCGCGGACATCGCGTATGACGTCCTCGACAACGCGAAGGAAGTAGCTTTGGCCGGCAGCGGCGGTCCGACTCGGCGCGAAAAGGAGGTCCTACTCCTCGTGAACGATCGACTGGACGTGGCCGACGACGCCGTTTTTCAGTTCGACCTCGGGCCCCTCGGGCGTGTCCTCGTAGACCGTCCCGACCTCGCCGACGACGGGTTCGCGGTCCTCGGACTCGACGTCCTGGTCGCCCTGGACGACCTCGACGGTGATCCCCTGGCGTAGCTCCTCGGCGGTCGGTCGTTCGTTGGACATGTCCGGCGGTCCGCCGGTAGCGTCGAAAAGCGTGGTGCCTGCAGTCGCGTCCCGGCTCCGGCGGGCCTACTCGTCTTCGAACTCGAGGGCGACCGAGTTGATGCAGTAGCGCTTGCCCGTCGGTTCGGGGCCGTCCTCGAAGACGTGGCCGAGGTGGCCGCCGCACTCGGCACAGAGGACCTCGGTCCGGCGCATGCCGTGGCTGGTGTCGAGGCGGGTCTCGATGCGGTCGTCGTCGGCGTCGTAGAAACTGGGCCACCCACAGCCGGAGTCGAACTTCGTCTCCGAGTCGAACAGTTCCGCGCCACAGCCGGCGCAGGCGTAGCTCCCGTCGTCCTTGTGATCGACGTACTCGCCGCTGAAGGGCTGTTCGGTGCCGGCCTCCCGGAGAACGCGGTACTCCTCCTCGCTGAGTTCCTCGCGCCACTCGGCGTCGCTTTCGGGGAGGTCGTCGTCCCGGCCGCCGGTGCGGCCGGTCTCGGACGTGTCTCGATCCATGATACCGGCTACGGGCGACACGCTAAAGAGTCTGTCCGCGCTCGAGTCGACGGAGGATCGATCTGGAGGGCGGTTACTGTCGCTCGAAAACGAAGCATCCGAACCTCGGCGGCGCGGCGCTCGTCCGCGATCGGCGGTCGGACCGACGCCTCAGCGTCCCGTGATGACGTCGGTACTCTCGCACTTGGGACACTGGGTCATCCGTCCCAGTTTCGGGACCTCGAGGCGGAGCCACTCGTCGTCCCCGCTGGGCGCCTCGAACCCGCAGTTGCGACAGCGCGATCGCGTCCGCTTGACGTGAGCTGGTTCGTTGGCCATACGTGACGTTATGTCATTGACTATCATATAGGTTGGTCCCGGTTCCCGTCTCCCGGGGAGCGGGTACGGGCGGCCGCGAGTCGCGGCCGTCCGACAACGACGAGCGTGTGACAGGGTCTTATCGTCGGCCGGACGAGGACGGCTCGAGTTGCCGATCGACCGATCCGTCGCCGTCCGGCGGTCGCTCGGAGATCGATCCGTCGGTCTCGGCCGCCGCGTTCGTCGCCGCATCGTCGTACCGTAGCACCGAGTCGTCCGGATCCGCGTCCGTCTCGCCGGTGGCCTCGAGCGCCTCGAGACGATCGAATACGTCGATCGTTCGCCGGCCGTCCGTACAGGGGGCGACGTGGATCAGATCGCCGTCCACGAACTCGGCGAGCGCGATCGTCGGCAGTCGCCAGACTTCCCGGGACTCTCCGGTGATCGTCGATTCGACGGTTCGAGGCCGGAAGAACGGCTTTAGCCGCCGATCGGTCCGGTTTGCCCACTCCTCGAACGCATCGAGCCGTCGATCGATACGCTCGAGTTGCGGGATGCGGACGCCATCGGTTCCGGGGCCGGCACTGGTCTCGGGACCGCGCTCGATCTCTTTCCCCCAGACGCGAACGGCCGTCTCGATCTCACGGTCGGAATCCCGTTCGATCGCGTCGACGCGCTCGATCGCACGTTCCTGCGTGGGACCGGTCGAAACCGGCGCGAACGAACGGATCCACAACTCGACGGTCGTCGGACCGGATCTGGGTGGTGCCACGGCTGATCTCCGTGGAGGGAGTCAACGACCCCGCACAAAAGTATTGTCCAGCGTATCAGTCCACGGAGGTGAAACGTGTCCCTGTGCCCGCTTGCGGTTCCGCCGTTCCGGTGGCGGGAGGAATCCGGTAAGGAATGCCGATACCGCCGGCCGAACCCGCGAGGCTCCCGGCGCGGGTGACGGGCCGGGATCGAGACGCACACATTGACGGTCCCCCGTCGCCAACGACGATCAATGACAGTTGCGCGTACCGTCGAACTCGAGGGACACATCATCGACTCGGGAACGATGGGGACCAGTTTCGGGATCGTAATGGACATGGGCGGCGAGTTCGAGGTCGAGGAGTTCGAGGTCGGCCGCCGCAAACACGACGAGAGCTACTGCCGGATGCGGGTGATGGCCGAGAACGAGGCCGACCTGAAGGCGATCCTCCACGAACTCAATCAGAACGGCGCGACCGTCGCGGACCCGCGGGACGCGACGCTCGAGGCCGCGCCGGCCGACGGGGTCGTCCCGCCGGGATTCTACTCGACGACGAACCACCCGACCTACGTCCGGGTCGACGGCGAGTGGCTCGCGGTCGAGGACCCGGAGATGGACTGTGCACTGGTCGTCGAGGGACCGGCCGACGACCCCCGCGTCCGGACCGTCGTCCTCAACGCCGTCGAGGAGGGCGACCTCGTCGTCACCGGTGACACCGGGATCAGGGTCGAACCGCCAGAGCGCCCCCGCGACGGCGGCGGCTCGTTCGGGTTCATGCAGGGCGGCATCTCGAGCGAGCGTCCCTCCGAGTCGCTCATCGAGGAGATCGCCGACGAGATGCGCTCGGTCCGCGAGGACGGCGGCAACGTGCTCGCGGTCTGTGGCCCGGCGATCGTTCATTCGGGCGGCCGTGATGCGCTCGCGGAACTGGTCCGGGAAGGGTACGTCGACGGCATCAGCGCGGGGAACGGCTTCGCCGTCCACGACCTGGAGCGGGACCTCTACGGCACCTCGCTGGGTGTCGACACCGAGAGCCTGGAACACCCCCGCGAGGGACACAAACACCACATCTACACGATCAGCGAGATCGTCCGCGCCGGCGGCATCGAGGAGGCCGTCGCGGAGGGGATCGTCGACGAGGGCGTGATGTACGAGTGTGTCGACAACGACGTCCCGTTCGTGCTGGCGGGGTCGATCCGCGACGACGGCCCGCTGCCCGACACGATCACCGACGCGATCGAGGCCCAGAACGCGATCCGCGAGCAGGCCCACGAGGCCGACCTCGTCTTGATGCTCTCGACGCTGTTGCACTCCGTGGCGGTCGGGAACTGCCTCCCGTCGACGACCAAGACCGTCTGCGTCGACATCAACCCCGCGACCGTCACCCAGTTGATCGACCGGGGCAGCGCGCAGGCGATCGGGATGGTCACCGACATCGGCGCGTTTATCCCGATGCTGCGCGACGAACTGCTCGAGTCCGAATAGTCGGAGAAGCGATCGACCTGACGGGGGCTCGAGCCCCCTGGGCGGTCACTGGACGGAGAAGCCGCCGTCGACGACCAGTGATTCGCCGGTGACGAACGAGGCGTCGTCGGAACACAGCCACGCGACCGCGCCGGCGATCTCCTCGGGTTGTCCGAGCCGATCCATCGGCGTCGCGGCGATCGTTTGCTCCATGCTCTCCGGGTCCTCCTCCTGTGAACGCTCGACCATCGGCGTCTCGATGACGCCCGGACACACCGCGTTCACCCGAAGGTCCTCGGCGCCGAACTCGATCGCTGCCGTCTTCGTCAGCCCGACGACCCCGTGCTTGCTCGCGACGTACGGAGTGAGGTTCGGGAACCCGAGGATGCCGGCGATCGACGCCGTGTTGACGATCGCGCCGCCCCCGTCCTCGAGCATCGCCGGGATCTCCTCACGGAGCCCGTGAAAGACGCCGGAGAGGTTGATCTCTATCACACGATTCCAGTTCGACAGCGACTGTTCGCTCGAGGGGGCGCTCTCGCCTTCGATGCCGGCGTTGTTGAACGCGAAGTCGAGGCCGCCGTAGCTGTCGACGGCCGTCTCGACCGCGGCGGCGACCTCGTCGCCGTCCGTCACGTCGCACTCGACGAACGTCGCCTCGCCGCCGTCGGCGTCGATGTGGGAGACGGTCTCCTCGCCTCCCTCCGCGTCGACGTCGGCGACGACGACGCTCGCTCCCTCGGTTGCGAATCGTGCTGCCGTTGCCCGTCCGATACCGGAGCCGCCGCCGGTGACGATGGCGACTCCGTCGTTGAGTCCGTTCATGGCGGTAATCCTCATCCTCCGCGAGCGGTCCGCTCGCGAGTGACCTCCCGACGCGAGCGATGCGATACGGGCGGCCGTCTCGGAACACGGGTCGTGACACCAAGAAACACGCATCGATTTTCAGCAACAGAGGACGGCAGCGCTCGTCGGTCGGCGGCCGACGGCGGATGGTCGGCACCCGAACGTCCCTACCTGTTATTGTCGTCTACGTTCTACGAGTCGAATGATGGGAACCCGGGACGACCTCGCCGAAGCTACGCTCGAGACGCTCCCGCTCACGGTGGCCGTCCTCGACTCGACGGGCCGGATCCTGTTGACGAACCGGTCGTGGCGGGAGTTCAACCCCGACGACGACGACCACGTCGGCGTCAATTACGTCGCGACCGCCGAGATGGGCGACGAGGAGGGGGACGACGAACACGCCCGCCGGGCAGTCGAGGGGCTCGAAGCGGTTCTGGAGGGCGAACGGGAGACGTTCTCCATGGAGTACCCCTGCCACACGCCCGAGGAGAAACAGTGGTTCCTGATGCGAGCCAGCCGGTTCACCGTCGACGGCGACGTGCGGGTCTCGGTCGTCCACCTCGACATCACCGACCGAAAACTCGCGGAACTCGACGCCGAGGCGGCCCTCGAGCGCCTGCGCGAGCAACAGCGCAACCTCGAGCACGTCCTCGAGCGAATCGACGGCCTCGTCCGCGACGTCACCGACGCCGCCGTGGGCGCGGGGAGTCGCAGTGAGATCGAACACGGCGTCTGTCGGGAACTCGCGGACACCGATCCGTACGTGCTCGCCTGGATCGGCCGCGTCGACGTCACCACCAGGCGCGTCTCGCCCCGCGAGTGGGCCGGCCACAGGGAGGTGCCACTGGAGAACGACGAACTCGTCCTCTCCTCCGACGAGAGCCATCCCGCGGTGCAGGCGCTCAGGGAGGGCGAACCGCGGGCCATCCAGGACGTCGCCGAGTTCGATCACGCCGATCACTGGTGGCCGACCGGCGCGGGCGATCTGTTCCGATCGGTCGCCGCGATCCCGCTCGAGTACGGCGACGTCACCTACGGCGTGCTCGTAGTGTTCGCCGAGGACGCCGACGCCTTCGACGAGCGGGAACTGCTCGTCCTCGAGTCGCTTGCCGGGACCGTCTCGACGGCGATGAACGCGATCGAGGCCCGGCGGATGCTCACTACCGAGACGATCGTCGAACTCGAGGCGACAATCGAGGATCCGTCGCTGTTCGTGACGGCGCTTGCGACCGAACTCGGGGCGTCGGTGACCTACCGCGGATTGACCTACGACAAGGAGGGGACCGCGCTCGCGGTCTTCTACGTCGACTGTACCGGAGGGGTCGAAGCGGTCGCTGCCGACCTGGACGGGGTCGAGGACGCGACGGTCCTCTCGGAGTACGAGGACGGCACCCTGCTGGAACTGGCGCTGTCCGACGGCATCGTCACCGCGCTCGCCGACCACGGGGGCGTCATCCAGCGGTTCGATGCCGTACCCGACGACAGGGTCGCCGACCTGGCGCTACAACTGCCTAACGGCCAGTCGGCCCGGTCCGTCTACGACCTCCTCGAGGAGCGGTACGACCGGACGGAACTGATCAGCTACCACGAGTCCGACCGCCCGACGCGAACGCTGCGGGACGTCGCGGCGGAACTCGACTCGAAACTCACCGATCGCCAGGAGATGGCCCTCAGAAAGGCCTTCTACGCCGACTACTTCGAGTGGCCACGGGGGGTCTCGGGCGAAGAACTGGCGGAATCCATGGGTGTGTCCCGGTCGACGTATCACCAGCACCTCCGCGCCGCACAGCGAAAATTGCTCGAGGAACTGTTCGCCGTGGACCCCACTAGTGAGGGCTAGGTATTTTATACGTTCCTGTCGTACAGAAAACACCACGCAGTCACCGGACGCTACCCATTATAAATGAGACAGGAACACATCGAGAGAGGGAAGGCGATACAGAGACGGACCGGAAAAACGTTCTACCTCGCGACGCGGTTCCTCCCCGAGCGCGTTCGTCACTCGACTCACGTTCTCTACGCGTTTTTCCGGATCGCGGACGAGGTCGTCGACGACGCTGCGGATACCCCTCAGGAAGAGCAACGAGCCGAACTCGAGAAGTTGCGCGCCCAGTCGCTGGGCGACGAGCCAGCGGACGATCCGGTTCTGGAAGCCTTCTGTGAACTCCGGGAGCGCCACGACATCGCCGACGAGGAGGTCGAGGAGTTCGTCGACGCGATGGTTACCGACATCACCCGGAGCCGATACGAGACCTACGACGACCTCGAAGCGTACATGCGGGGGTCGGCCGCGGCGGTTGGCGTGATGATGACCGCGATCATGGACCTCGACCCCGAGATGGAGGAGGCTGCGCTCCCGCACGCGATCAAGCTCGGCGAGGCCTTCCAGCTGACCAATTTCCTCCGGGACGTCCGGGAGGACATCGTCGAGCGCGACCGCATCTATCTCCCCCTCGAGACGCTTCGCGAGCACGGGGTGTCTCCCGAGGAAATCGAGAACTTCGAGTACTCCCCGGCGTTCGCCGCGGCGATGGAGGACGAACTCGAGCGGACTGAGGAACTGTACCGCGAGGGCGTCGCCGGGATCCGGTATCTCCCCCAGGACTGCCAGCTCCCGGTGTTGCTGGCGGCCGTGTTGTACGCCGAACACCACTCGCTCATCCGGGCACGCGACTACGACGTCCTTACCGAAGAACCGTCGCTGTCGACGGCCCGGAAGCTGTGGTGTCTCGCGAAGACCCGCTGGCACTGGCACTGGAACCGCGACCCCGAAGCAGTGTTTCAGCGGGTGTCTGCGGTGCCGACGGCCGATCCCGGACCCGATCACCGCGGACCGGAGCCCGGGGACGGGGTCCCGACGCGGTAGCGTCGCTTCCGATCGCCGTACTCGAGTCCGTCGTCGACATTGACCGTCGTTTTCAGGTGCCGTACCGGGACGGAAGCGCCGCCAGCACCATCTCCCGGTCGTATCGATCCGTCTTGAACAGGCCGAGACAGAACAGGCCGGCGACCCCCGCAGCGATCCAGTTGCCATAGAGGAGATTGATCGACCCCCAGAGCAACACGAAGCTCACCAGGTCGTCCAGCATGAACTCGCACTCGCGAACCCGGGCGAGCAGCGCCGTCCGGTCGAACGCGAGGTCGACGAGCGCGACGGCGACGGTGCCCGAGAGCACCCAGCCCCCGTAGTTCGAGAGCGGGACGCCGTAGAAGCCGCCGGACTCGAAGCTCCAGAATCCGATCGCGACGGCGGCCGGATCGAGGACGACGTCGATGGCGACGACGGCGAGGATCGCGGCCGGAACCCGTACGAGGGGGTTTCCGCTCCGGTCGCCGAGCACCAGCAGCGCCAGCAGGTAGCCGTTCAAAACGAGCGGGATGAAAAACAGCGGGAGTGCGACCGGGACCGTATCGAACAGCATCGGTCCCAGCTGTATCGCGTACTCGAAGGCGCCGTACGGCCAGTCGGTCGCCACGCCGACGATCTCGATCGCGTACGTGTACGCCGTCAGGAGGCCGAGTGCGGCCAGCGCGCGACGATCGATCCGCGGCAGAATGCCGACCAGCAGCGGCGAGCGCATGACGGCGGTTCCAAAGAGTAACAACAGCGGGTTGTACGCCAGCGGCTCGGGCAGAAGGCCCTCGGCGCTCGCGACGAGCGACAGCGCGCCGACGACGGGGAAGACGACCGCGATCGTGAACCGGTTCTCGCGGATGAGCGCCTCGAGGCGTCGCTGGACGGTTGCTCGTCGGTCCGCCCGGTCCTGTTCCCGCTTCCGCTCCCGTTCCCGCTCCCGTTCCCGCTCCCGTTCGCGTTCACGGTCCCGGCTCCCCTCGTACTCTCGAGTCCGGGCGTTCGACCTATCCATTGACGAGCCTCCAGAGGGCACCCATCGTCAGGGCGGTGCCGACGACGGTGTTGATCGCCGGAAACCACCAGTAGGCCCGGTCGACGGCGACGCTCGAGCCGGCCACCACGGCGACGAGCGCGGGGTAGACGGCCATGACGGCCCCCAGTCGGTAGTCGATCGCGCCGAACGCGAGGGCGCTGGCCAGCCAGCACGCGCCGCAGTAGGCGTACGTGCGACGTTCGCCGAGGGTCGTCGCGGTGGTCCGGATCCCGGCCGCACGGTCGGGCTCGATGTCGGGGATCGCCGAGAAGGTGTGCATCCCCATGGCCCACAGCCAGCCGCCGGCGACGGCGAGTGCGGGCGGCTGGGTGCCGGCGACGGCCGCGTAGGCTGCCGCGCCGGGCGCGACGTAGAGTCCGTTCGAGACCGAGTCGAGCAGCGGCGTCGTCTTGAACCGGACCGGCGGCGCGCTGTAGGCCGCACCCAGTACGAGGAAGACGACGATCCAGGGCCAGGCCGGCGCCGGAACGACGAGAACGAACAGCAACGGCAGGGCGGCACAGAGGCCGACCGCGGCGGGGACGTACCCCTGTCCCCGGTACCGGGCCTCCTTGTCCTCCTTTTTCGGGTTCTCAGCGTCTATCTCGCGGTCGTAGACGTCGTTGATCCCGTAGAGGAAGACGTTCGCCGGGAGCAGGAAGTACGCGAACAGGACGACCGCCGCCGGCGCGAACAGGTCGCCGCGTGCCTCGGCCGCGTAGGCGACCCCGACCAGCACGGGACCGGCGAGGTAGAGCCAGAATCGCGGCCGCGAGAGGACCAGCAGGTAACGGAGTCGGTGGGCGAGCCCGCCCCGCTGGTCGGACTTGCCCTCGGCTTCGGCTCCAGCTCCGGTTCCGTCTCCATCGCCCCCTCGCGTCGACGCGTTCTCGCCCATCGCTAGTGTCGTTGTCACCCCCGATCCTCGAGAATCTTTTCCGCCGTCAGTTCGCCGCTGATGAGACACATCGGAACGCCGATCCCCGGCGTCGTGTCACCGCCGACGAAGTAGAGTCCGTCGACCTCCTTCGAGCGGTGTGGCGGCCGGAACAGCGCTGTCTGGCGGAGCGTGTGAGCCAGCCCGAGCGCCGTCCCATCGTAGCTGTTGTACCGGCTGGCGAAGTCGTCGATACAGAACTGTTCTTCGACGACGATCCGGTCGCGGACGTCCGTCCCGGTGTGTTCCGCGATGTCGGCCAGGATCTCGTCTCGATACTGGTCGCGGATCTCGGGGGTGTCCTCGAGGCCCGGCGCGATCGGGACGAGGACGAACAGGTTGCTGTGGCCGTCCGGGGCGACGTCGTCGTCGGTTTCCGAGGGGACACAGAGGTAGTAAGCCGGATCGTCGGGCCAGGCGGGCTCCTCGAAGATGCTGTCGAAGTGGTCCTCCCAGTCGGTCGGCAGGACGAGCGTGTGGTGGGCCAACTCGTCGACGTCGCCCTCGACGCCGAGATACAGCAGGAACGCGGAGGGCGCGTACGTCCGGGACTCCCAGTAGTCGGCGTCGTAGCCGCGCTGTTCGGGTTTGAGCAGGTCCTGTTCGGTGTGGGCGTAGTCGGTGTTGCTGACGACCAGGTCCGGACGGAGCTGTCCCTCGGGCGTCTCGACGAGGAACGCCCCCTCGCGGCCCTTGATCGCCGTCGCCGGCCGCCCGGTGTCGTACTCGACGCCCAGTTCTCGGCCCAGTTCGGCGATGCCGTCGACGACGCTTTTCATCCCGCCCTCGGGGTACCAGACGCCGAGGTTGAAGTCGACGTGGCTCATCAGGTTGTACAGCGCCGGCGTGTTCTTCGGCGACCCACCGAGGAACACCAGCGTGTACTGCATGATCTGCTGGAGCTTCGGGTGCTCGAAGTAGTTCTCGACGTGGTCCTGCATCGACCCCAGCAGCGTGAGCCCGCGGGCTTGCCGGGCCACGTCGAGGTCGAGGTAGTCCCGAAGCCGGGACCGGTCCTCGTAGACGAAGTGTTTCATCCCCACCTCGTAGTTCTCCCTGGACTTCTCGAGGTACCGCTCTAACGTCTCACCCGCTCCGTCCTCGTACTCCTCGAAGACCTCCTTCGTCCGCTCGAGGTCCGGCGTCACGTCGACCCGATCCCCGTGTGCTCGCGAGCTTCGCTCGCTCGTATCGTCCGCGGAACTCCGTTCCGCGCTATCCTTGAAGAAGATCCGGTAGTGGGGATCCAGTTGCGTGAGCCGGTAGTAGTCCGACGGCGTTCGATCGAAGTCCCCGAAGAACCGCTCGAATACGTCGGGCATCAGGTACCAGGAGGGACCCATGTCGAACTCGAATCCGTCGATCTCGAGTCGGCTCGCCCGCCCGCCGAGTTGCTCGTTCTTTTCGATGACGTGCACGTCGGCACCCGCGTCGGCGAGGTAACAGGCGGTCGAGAGTCCCCCGATCCCGCCGCCGATCACGACGACTGATTCACCGGCCAGCGCTTGCATGTCTCGTCGTGACTGTCGGCGTAGGGATAAACGTACGGCATATTTGCGTAGGGATGGGCAGCCGGCGGTCTCGGGAGACGGTAGCAAGGGCAGGGCCAAGACAGAAGACCACGCTCGTACGCATCTACTCGAGGGAGTACGCCGAGGAATCGACCGACGAAGATACCAAACCATTAGTTCGTCTACTGACTGTACCCCACTAATGGCCAATCCCGAATCCGAAGAGCGAGAACGGGGACGCGACTCGGGGCCGCCCGCGGAACGCCCCGGGAAGCCGGAGCCGAGCGACGAACCGGAAGAGGTCCGTGATGCGGTCGAGCGGGCCCGGAGTGGTGCGCCCGCAGTCGGGTCGGTCGTTCGCGATCGCTTCTCCTCGGACGAGGTCTTCCAGCGGATCGTCGCGGCGGCCGACGAGGAGATCACCTCCGGCAACCGCGAACTGTTCTTCAGCGGCCTCGCCGCCGGGTTCGCGATCACGATCACGTTCCTGCTGTACGCCTCGATGTACGGCGCGACCGGCGGCGATCCGATCGTCAGTTCGTTGCTTTACCCGCTCGGGTTCATCTACATCATCATCGGCGGCTACCAGCTCTACACGGAGAATACGCTTCCGCCCGTCGCGCTGACGATCGAGCGACTGGCCAGTCTGCCGGCGCTGCTTCGTCATTGGGTCATCGTCCTGGCCGGTAACTTCGCCGGTGGTGCCTTCGGCGCGGCCGCGCTGACCTGGGGCGGCGTGTTCGACGACGACGCCGCTGCCGCGGCGATGAGCATCGCCCAGCACGGCATCGAGACACCCTGGTGGGACCTGTTCTTCAAGGCCGCCTTCGCCGGCCTGATCGTCGCCGGCGTCGTCTGGGTCACCTTCGCCTCCCGGGACACGATCTCCCGGCTCGTCGTGGTCTATCTCGCGTTCCTCGCGATCCCGCTCGGAAACCTGTTCCACGTCGTCGTCTCCTTCACCGAGATGCTCTATCTCGTCTTCGCGGGCGAACTCGCCTTCCTCGCCGGGATGACTGACTTCGTCCTCCCGGTTCTGCTGGGGAACACCCTCGGCGGTATCGTGCTCGTCACGATCGTCAACTACTACCAGACCAGCGAGCAGCGCCTCGAGTCCGCCCGTTTCGAGGGGATCGAGCGCCGGCTCTCGGTCCGCGAGTGGGCCTTCGGCGGGTGGGCCGGACGGTCGTACGTCCCGGTGATCGATACCGCCGAAGAGCGGGCAGAGGACGAGGAGACCTACCGGATCATGGTCCCCATCGCGAACCCACGGACCGAAGGGAAACTCGTCGAACTCGCCTCCATGTTCGCGGCGTCCCGCGACTCCGCGACGGTCCATCTGGTTCACGTCGTCCAGACGCCGGACAAACCGTCGGCGACCGGTACCGACAGACAGCGTGCCCGGATCGTCTCCGAATCGGAGCGCCGACTCGAGGACCTCACGGACTCGTTCGCCTACACCGACATCGAGTACGATACGTCGACGATCGTTACCCACCGCTCGGTCGAGGAGATCTTCGACACGGCACAGCGACAACACGCGGACCTCGTCCTGATGGGCTGGGGGTCCGAGACGCCGTGGGACAGCGCACGTCTCGACCGGCCGCTCAGCGAACTGACCAAGGAGTTCCCAAGCGACCTGCTCGTGTTCAAGGACCGTGGGACCGACATCTCGCGGGTTCTCCTGCCGACCGCGGGCGGCCCGGACTCCGATCTCAGCGCCGAAGTCGCGCGGACGCTCACCGAGACCGTCGGCACCGAGGTCTCGCTGTTGCACGTCGTCGGCGATCCCGCGTCCCGCGAGATGGGCGAAAAGTTCATCGAGGAGTGGGCCGCCGAGCACGATCTGCACGGGGCGAACCTGATCGTCGACGACTCCGGCAACGTCGAAGAGGCGATCTGTCGCGAGGCCGACGACGAGACCCTGATCCTGATCGGCGCGACCGAGCGGGGACTGCTCTCGCGACTCGTCACCAGTTCGCTGCACTTCGACGTCATCAACGACGTCGACTGCTCGGTGATGCTCGCGGAGCGACCGACGGGCCGCAGCATCATCAGGCGATTGTTCGGCCGATAACGGCGTTTCCGGTTTTCGACGGCGCCGCTCTCTCGGTTTTCTCCCGATTCGTCGCGATCGATGGTTCGCTCTGACTCTCGAGGTGGTCTCGGCTCGACGCTCGAGCCGATGCCTTCCTGTCGCTCGCCCGCGTAGGGGCTGTATGGAACTCCAAGAAACGACGGCCGTCGTCACCGGCGGCACCCGCGGAATCGGCCGCGCCGTCGCCCTCGCATTCGCCGAGGCGGGCGCGACGGTCGTGATCGGCGCTCGGGACGGAGCCGACGTCTCAGAGACGGTTGCGGCGCTCGAGGATCGACTGGAATCGGCCGACCGATCCGGCGCGGCCGCCGCGGGGCTCCGGACGGACGTCCGCGACGAGTACGACGTCGAGCGACTCGTCGAGACCGCCTCGCGGACGGGTGACTCGAGCGGGATCGACGTCGTGGTCGCCGCGGCGGGCGTCTACCACGGCGATGCGGGCGAAACGCCGACCGACGAGGAGTCCTACACCGCGCTCGACGACCACTGGCAGATCAACGGGCGCGGCGTGTTCGCGACGATCCGCGAGTCTCTGCCGCACTTGAACGACGGAGCACGGGTGCTCGTCCCGACGGGAGCGATCGCCCGCGACCCCAAGCCCGGATACGGTTCCTACGCGATCTCGAAGGCGACCGCGGAGGCGGTCGCCCGGGGGTTCGCCGCCGACACCCAGTACACGGTCGGCTGTCTGGACCCGGGACAGGTCGCGACGGCCCTCTCGGGCGGTGGCGGCCGCGACCCCGAGGACGTCGCCGGGATGTTCGTCTGGGGGGCGACCGACGCGGACCGGGACGTCCTGGACGGGAACGTGCTCGGCCTCGCCGAGTGGAAACGCGCGACGCGGTGACGGGGTCGCAAGTCGATCAGTTCTCGTCGTCGCTTCCGCCGGGATCGCCCTCTGGGGTCGGCCCGTCGCTCCCGATCCCGAGGGCGTCGCTCACCGCGTTCGGCGTTACGCTCACGTCCGACCGGGACCGCGCGTAGGCGTAGGAGGCGATCAGCAGGACGACTCCGAGGACGAGAAACGACAGCGTCCTGGCGACGGTATCCAGGTCTCGCGTGTCCAGCAGGAACACCTTCGTCGTAGCGAGGCCGAAGACGCCGATAGCCAGCGCCCGGAGGCCGCGAACCTCGAGGACGAAGCCGACCGCGAGGAGGGCCAGTCCCAGCAGGATCCAGGCGATCGACACTCCCACGCCGGAGAACTCGAGGGCAAGAACGACGACGGCCAGTCCGGTGGCGACGGTCGCGTACACCCCCTCGAGCGGCGGGACGTACCGGCTGTCGTCTCCGACAGTCGGCCGGGACGCGACCCACCACGCCAGCCCGTAGAAGACCGCGACGGCGAGCGCGAACGCGACCGGGCGGCCGGTCAGCGTCGCGACCGGCTCGGCCGCGTCGAAGGCCGGCAACTCGCTCGCGTCGACGGCGAGCAGTTTGAGAGTCGTCGCCCCGGCCACGACGTGGCTCCCGAACCGGAATCCGGGCTCCTCGAGCGTCTTCGCTGCTGCGACCCCGAGGCAGACGAGCGCAAGCGCGCCGACCGTCGTCGCGAACGTCCCCACCGCCATTGCGACGCCGAGCGCGAGGAAGACGACCGTTCCGGCCGCTGCGGTGCCGTCGGGTCGCACCGGTCGCCGGTCGGTGACGGCGTAGGTCCCCGCGAGCAGGACGGCGACGACGGCAGGGCCAAGTCCGGCGGCGTCGGCGTTCCAGTCGCGGACGGCGATCTCGAGCAACACGACGCCGAAGCCCGCGGCGACGGCCGTGATCGCGACCAGTTGGGCGCGGTATCGTCGCGTCTCGAGGCGGTCGGCGCTCGCGCCCCGGAGGACGTAGCTCCCGGCGAGGTAGACGACGAGGGTCGCGACGGAGACGACCGCGATGGCAGCGGCCGGCGGATCGACGTCGGCGAGCCACAGCAGGAGGACGCCGTAGGAGGCGAACGTACTCGAGAGGACGGGACGACTCCAGCGGGTGACGCTCGCGACGGCGACCAGGCCGCCGGCGAGCAACAGGACGTACGCGGGCGTCGCAACGAGCGTCGCGGCGTCGGTGCTTATCGCCGCGGTGACGTACCCCAGCAGGAACGCCTCGCCGACGACCAGCGGCGCGCGGTCCCGGACCGACACGACGGCGGTCGCACCGACCAGCGCCGTCAGCGCGGCGAGGACGACCCACAGCGGCGTCCCGATCGCCTCGCGGTAGCTCTCGAAGCCGTACGACGCGTAGATGCTGAAGTATGCGACCGCGAGGCCAGCGCCGGCGGCGATCCGGCCCCACCGGACGTATCCCTTCCGGGTCGCGGCGTAGCGGCCGCCCGCGAACAGCGCGAGCCCGCCGGCCGCGCCGACGGCGACGCGGCCGAGCGGGCCGAGCAGTCCGATCTCGATCGCCAACTGGACGAAGAAGGCGACGCCGATCACGAGCGCCGCGGCGCCCGCGAGCCCGAGCCAGCGAACGCCGACGGCGAGTTCCCAGTCTCGAGTCGACGTCGAGTCGGCGGAATCGGTCGTCGACTCCCGTCCCGACGGATCGGCGGGTTCCTCGCGCCCGCCTTCGCTTACGGCCGCCGACTCGGCGTCGGAGGGCGTGATCGCGTCGGACTCGACCGTTTCGTCCCGTTCGATCGAGCCGATCGGTTCACTCTCGCCCGACGGGTCGGTCGCGTCCCGCTCGACCGCCCGCTCGAGGGACTCGAGGCGGCGACGCAGCGAGTCGACGTCCTCGCGGAGTCGGCGGACCTCGCGACGGAGGTCCTCGTCGTCGGCCATGCTGCGTGAGTCGTCTCACGCTCGTAACATAAATCAGGGGGTGCAGTTGCTCGCTCGGTAACGACTCGTCGGCGACGCCCGCGACTGCTTGCGCACGGACTGGCGTCTCCAGTCGAGGAAAGAACTCCCGCATCAATCTACCGCGGGCTCGAGAATATCAGTCGATGTGGCCTTCGCGGCGGAGCTGATCGGCGTCCTGGCTGGTGTAGCGCCACTCGATGGTGGCTTTCTCGTCCTGCCAGTCCCAGGGTTCGGCGACGACGATGTCGTCCTGCTCGATCCAGGTCCGGTATTTCATGCGCCCCGGAATGCGGCCGAGTCGTTCCTCGCCGTCTTCGCAGCGCAGTTGCACGTGGTTCCCGCCGAGGTGTTCGGTTACGACGGCGAATACTTCGTCGCTGTTGGGCATACGGAGGTTCCGTCGCCCGGAGTCTTCTGTCACAGTCTACCTACGAGCGGAGGACGTTTAAATGGTTGGAGAGCCGTGGTAGCACGACCCATTGGACGACGGCCGAGGGCCGCCGGTCACAGCTCGCGGTCCGAATCCGGGTTTTCCAGGTCCCAGAGGAGTTCCGGGAGGAACGCCTCGAGGTTGTCCACCACTTTCCGCTCGCTGACGTTCAGCCCGTCGCAGTGATCGTGGGCCGAGTCCCGAATGTCGACGTGGAGGTCGCCGTCCTCGCGCCAGACGGCGAGCGGGAAGACCGAACACCGCGTGGGTTTCCAGTCCTCCTCGAGGTGCAGCGAACAGAGCCCGTCCTCCCGCAGGAAGGCGCAGGCACAGCCGTCCTCGGCGACGTGGTCCTCGCGGTCCTTCGCCTCGCGGGTGACGAACTTCTCGCCGCGGAAGTCGGTCGTGTTCTCGGCGAGGTTGGCCCGCTGGGCGAGTTCGAGGAGGTCCCGGTCGTACAGGAGGACGCCGTGGTGACAGCACCAGGTACAGTCGTCGACGCACTCGAAGGTGAGGTCCGGATCGAACTCGACGACGACCTCGCGGTCGGGGTAGACTTCGACGCGGTGGGGGACCTCGGTGCTCACGTCCACCGGAACGCGCCGCGTCCGGAAGTGCCTTTCTCACCGGGACGGTCGCAGCCGAGTCCGGGCCTCCAGCGGGCCGCCGTCACCCGCAGTAACAGTTCGATTCGGGACAGTACGTCGCCTCCCGTCGCCCGAACTCGAGGCCGAGCGCGGCGAGCGAGGCCCGGAGTCGCGATTGGGGCGTCACCTCGGGGCGAACCGTTCCGCCCACGGCCCCGGTTGGCGCTTCGCCGGCCTCGATCGTGGCCACGACCTCGCGGCGCTCGTGATCGACGACGGCGACCTGATTCGCCGTCTGGACCGGCACGTACAGTTTCTCCCGGAAGGGACCCCACGCACCCGATATCGCCTCGCCGCCGACGTCGAGTTCCCGGTCGACCGCCCGCTCCTCGAGGTCGATCACCGTCACGCTCCCGGCGTCGGGCGTGAACAGGTAGCCGGCCTCGCCGTCAGGAGCGATCTCGCTCGTGATCGGCATCGCCGGCAGACCGTCGGCACGGGTGATCCGCGCGACCTCCTTCGGTTCGTCAGGCGTCGAAACGTCCCAGATACTCTCGGACCCCTCCCGGGGGACCTCCGGGTCGGAACCCAGGGTGCCCTCGCCGTTTTCGACCAGCAATACGTCGCCGGCGAACGACGCCGTACACATGAACGGCAGTACCTGTCCGTCGCCGACCGGATCGCCGACGTCGATTTCCGCGACGGTCTCGAACGGCTCCGTCCGGACCACCCGGAGGGTCTCGTCGGCGATCTCGGGAACGTAGGCGTACTCGCCCGACGGCTCGAGGGAGACGTCGCAGGGGCCGGTGTACCCGGTCTCGATCCGGCCGGTCACCTCGCCGAAGGTCTCGCTCTCGCGGTCGGCGTCGATCCGGAAGACCCCGTGGGTTTCGGGCTCGTCGGGGTCGGGCTCCGGATCGATCGACGTCGACCCGCCGGCGGCGACGATCAGGTGCTGCTCGTCAGGGGTCAGGTTGGGGTAGTTCGGTCCGGCCCCGGTCCCGACCGCGGCGACGTCCTCGAGCGAGCGGGCCTCGAGCGCCCGCACGCCGCCGGTGACGTTGAGCCAGAGCACGTCGTACCCCGACTCCGCGCTGGTGCCGTACTGGTTGGCCGGAAACGAGGCGGTCGTATCGATGTGGTGCGTGGCGACTGCCTCGTCTCGCTCGGCGTCGATCACGGTGACCGTCCGATCCCCGTTGTTGAAGACGTAGACCGTCGGTTCGCCGTCGCCGCCGCTGCCCTCCTCGGCGCCGAAACAGCCGGCAAGCACGGTAGTCGAACCGACGGCGGCCGACGAACGCACGAAGCGACGGCGGTTCAGGCCGTCCTCGAACGGGTTCCGGCGGGTCGGCATCTCGGGGCCGGTATCGTCGTCGCCCTCGGTCTCTCCGCACGCCGCGTCCGCGAACCGTCGTCGATCCATGCGGGACGACCGGTTTCCCGAACCACGTCCGCACACTAAAAGACCGACCACCGATCGTCTCCGAGGAGTTCCGGGGCCCTCGATTAGTATCCCGACTCGTCTCGAGAAGCTGTCAGCACTGCTGCCCGATTTCACTGCCTGCGGGCCAGTACCCTCCAGCGGTTCCTATTCTTCCTCCTCTATCCCTCGTTTCCAAACGTCAGTCGGTGCTTTTCCGTACGGCGGTGTGTGCGAAACGTCTTTCATCGTCCGTGTCATAGCCAACCTTGGCAACTACACTCATATATGCCTTTCCGGAACTAGTCCTAGGTACCTCTTAACATATAAGGAACGGTCGATGTCCGTTCGGCGTCGTGAGCGGTACGCTCGCCGTAGCGACGAATACGACGAACGAACCGGGGCCCAAACGCTTCGAAACGTCGGATCTTCCGGCGTTCCTCATCCCGGGTGCGTCCTCCGACGACGTGACGAGTACGTGCTCGACGACGTTCGGCCACGAGGTCATCGACGCGAAGGTGGGAGACGACCGCTGGCCGATACCCTTCTCGAGTGGACTGTACCGGACGAAAACCGGACGTCGAAGGCCCTGGTCTCCACTCACCTCTCTCGAAGTAGCGATTCCACCGCCGCATCCGTCGGTTCGTCTCGACTGAACAGTCCGGTACCGTAACGTAAGGAAGAGGTATGTGTTAGTAAACAGCATGACAACACGATGGACGCCGCAGACATCGTCCAGGCGACACGACGGACGAAAACTCACGAAACGTTCGAGCGGCGGGTCGCGGTCCAGGCGGCGTCGCTTCGCACGGCGTTCGCGAACGGTCGGTTCGAGGGGGAGTTCCGCGTCGGACTCGAGTTGGAGGGATACGCCGTCGACGAGGAGGGCCGACTCGCCGAGGCTCCAGAGTCGGCATTCGATGGCGTCTGTGAGCGCGAACTCGGACGACACAACGCCGAACTGAACACGCCAGCGACGAAATTCGACCCCGGTGGACTCGACGAACAGCGGGGGGCACTCAGGACGCAGTTAACCGAGGTACAGCGAGCCTTCGCGGAAGCCGAACAACGGTTCGTTACCGACGGTATGTGGACGATTCCGCCGCCCGATGGTGCGGTTTCGTACCTGACGGCACGTATCGAAGACGGCGGCGTGGTGCGTCCGGCGAACATGGCCCCCAGGGCACGGTACTACGCGCTCGACGCCGACATCACCGAACACGGACCGGTCGAACTCGACGTTCCCGGCTGTCGGCGGGAGTTTCCGACGATCCTCGTCGAGTCGCTCGGCACCTCGATGCAGGTTCACCTCCAGGTCCCGACCGATGCGTTCCCACAGTATTTCAACGCCGCACTGCGAACGGCCGGCCCGGTCCTTGCGCTCTCGACGAACGCACCGTTCCTTCCGCCCGGACTCTACGACGACGTCGATGCCGAGACCGTTCTCGAGGGCCTCGAGGAATTACGGATTCCGGTCTTCGAGGCGATGAACGTCACCGAACCTGGGAAAGTTCGACTCCCCCGAGATATCGAACGGCCGGTCGACGTGATCGACCGGTTGGTCGCCGACCGGCGGTGTGCACCGTACCTCCGCGAGTGGACGGAAACCGGACCCCGTGACGGGTTCGTCGAGGAACACTGGGAACTGTTGCACAAGCAGGGGACCTGCTGGCGGTGGGTCCGCCCGATCCTGGGGTCCGAGGGACCGCGGATCGAATACCGTCCTCTGCCCGCACAACCCGCCGTCGCCGACGTGATCGGCTTGCATGCACTGGTCGTCGGTCTCGTTCACGGGATCGTCGTAACGGATCACCCGCTCGAGGAACTGCCCTGGACTGCCGCCAGGGAGTCGCTATACGCCGCGGCGCGCGACGGTTTCGACGCTGACCCGGCCTGGGTCGATTCCGACGGAACCCGGGTTTCCGATCCCGCCGTGGTCTACGACGAGGTGTTTTCCCTCGCACGCCGAGGGCTTCGCGACCGGGGGTTCGGGAACGCCCGGATCGACGACCTGCTCGAACCGATCGAAGCACGCTGGGAAACGGGTGCGGTACCCAGTACGTGGAAGCGTCGCCGGACCCGGGCCCGAATCGACGAGGGTGCCGATATCGCAACCGCGATCGAAGAGACGCAGCGGGAATATTTCCGCCGGGCCGACGCGAAGGGCCCGTTCATCGACTGGCTCGAGTAGCCGGCCCCGATACGTTTCCCCGACCGTCGGGCCGAGTTCGATCCAGCCATCCGACCCCTCGCCGTCAGTCGCTCCCGTTCCCGTCGACCACAGTATTCCGGAGCGTTCCCACGCCCTCGTAGGTGATCTCGACGGTGTCGCCGGGTTCGACCAGCCCCGGGTTGGCAGGGCTGCCGAAAGCGACGACGTCGCCCGGTCGGAGGATGAATCGCCGCGAAAGGTAGGAGACGATCTCGTAGGGATCGAACAGCATCAGTTCGGTGTTGGCCTCCTGGCGGCGCTCGCCCGCGACGTCGGTGTGCATATCGATCTCCCGTGGATCGAGGTCGGTCTCGAGCCAGGGGCCGAGCGGGCCGGAGCCGTCGAAGGCCTTGCGCGCGGTCCGGCCCTGCTGGTCGAGCGCGTCGACGTCGTTCATGATGGTGTAGCCCCGAACGACCTCGGGGACTTCGTCCTCGGCGACGTCGCGACAGCGTTCGTCGATCACCGCGGCGAGTTCGCCTGCGTACGTCAGTTCGTCGGTGAACGCGGGGTAGGGGATCGGCTGCTCGTGGCCCAGCAACGACGCCGGCGGCTTGATGAAGAAGTCCGGTTCCTCGGGCCGTTCGTACTCCATCTGCTCTAGGGTCTCGGCGAAGTTGCGGCCGACGCAGTACAGCGCCGATGGCTCGCAGGGCGGGAGGAGTCGGCCGTCGGCGCCGACCTCGTAGGTACCGTCGTCGGCGTGGACGACGCCGTCCTCGTAGCGTCCCGAAACCGGTCCGTCGGGGGTCAGGAGTCGCGCGAGTCGCATTGGCGAGTCGGTCGTCGCTCGAGGCTGTTATCGGTGCCGGTCCCGGCCGGCGACGCCAACCCATGTGGACTGTTAGCTATTTGTGCCCTCTCGTGGCCCGACCGAACGCATGACGGACCACGACAGCGACGTCCTGGTTTCGGCGGACTGGGTCGAAGACCACCTCGAGGAGTTCCAGTCGGACGACCCCGACTATCGGATCGTCGAGGTCAACAGCCCCGAATCGCCCGAGGAGGGCGATTTCCCGTCGCGGTACGAGGAAGGTCATGCCCCGGGCGCGATCGGACTCCAGTGGGACGAGGACCTCTCGGATCAGGAGCAACGCGACATCCTCAGGAAGGACGACTTCGAGGAAGTCGTCGGCGAGCACGGCATCAGCGAGGACTCGACGGTCGTCTTCTACGGCGACGGCTGGATCCCCAACTGGTTCGCGCTGTTCGCCTACTGGGAGTTCAAGTACTACGGCCACGACGACGCCCGCGTCCTCGACGGCGGGAAAGACTACTGGGTGAACGAGGAGTATCCGCTGACCGACGAGGCGCCTGATTTCCCCTCCCATGAGTACACCGCGAGGGGTCCCTTCGAGAGCATCCGTGCGTACAAGGACGACGTCGATCAGGCCCGCGAGGCCGGCATCCCGATGGTCGACGTCCGCTCGCCAGAGGAGTTCTCCGGCGAGATCATCGCCCCCGAGGGACTGCAGGAGACCGCCCAGCGGGGCGGGCACATCCCCGGCGCGTCGAACGTGCCGGTCAAGACGAACCTGCGCGACGACGGCCGGTTCAAGGATCCCGACGAACTCGAGGAGCTGTACGCCGACGCGGGGATCGACGGCGACGAATCCGTCGTCACCTACTGTCGGGTCGGCGAGCGGTCGGCGATCGCCTGGTTCACGCTCCACGAGCTGCTCGGCTACGAGGACGTACACAACTACGACGGCTCGTGGACGGAGTGGGGGAATCTGATCCGCGCGCCGATCGAGAAGGGGGAGTGAGCGGTGCGACAGTCGGGTCTCGCAGCCATCGCTGGATGAAGCCGTGCGAGAGGAAGCGAAACCCGGAGGCGAACGGCGAACGGGGGAAGCCGTGAGCGAGGCGGGGCCGACCGAGTGAAACGATCGCGTCTCCCGAAAAACGCCATACGAGAAGGGGAACGGGCCGACTCGACTGATCCGCGTCCGCCGGCCAGCGCAAGCCACGGGCGTTTTCCGTCCGTTCCCCTTCCCTCGAGTATGGTGACGAACCCCGACGGCTGGGCAGATCTGCTGGAACACCTGAGCCTCGCCACGACGGTACTGGACGCGTCGATGGAGTTGTCGAAGGGACGGCGCAAGAGCGGCGCGGCGCTGCTCGGAGCGGCCGCGCTCTCCTCGCGGATTCCCGGCCTGGGGACCGCGGTCTCGGTCCTGATTCGGCTCTCCCGACGGCTCCGCTGATCGCCGTCGAGTTCGCGTTACATGGTACCGGAACCGACCGACAGCGGCCCGTCTCACCGCAACACGCTCTCGAGGTTACGGTAGCGGAGGTTCGCCCAGGCCTCGCGGCCGAGGTCGAACCGCTCGAAGAGGTCGACCTGCGGCACCTCCTGTCCGGGCGCGAGGTAGTCGGTCCCGAAGACCAGTTGCTCGTGGTGGTCCTCGAGGAACGACTGGGCGTACTCTTCGTCGCGCGTGAGCGCGTTCCAGCCCGAGAACCCCGACAGATCGCCGTAGAGGTTGTCGTACTCGGCGAGCAGTTCCGGCACGCGGCCCCCGGGCTCGATCGCTCCCGTCGGGTACTCGCTCAGGTCGTCCGCCCCGACGTCCGCCGAGATGTGGGCCCACCAGCCGTGAGCGTGGGCGAGGAAGTCCAGCCCCGGGTACGAGGCCAGCACGTCCTCGAGGCGAGGTAGTCCGACCTCGTCGGTCATCGCCTTCTCGTCGGTGTGAAAGAGGATCGGCAGCCCCCGGTCGGCACAGCGCTCGTAGATGGCCGCCAGGCGGTCGTCGTCGATCGGCAAGCCGGCCTTGAGTTCGCCGAAGCCGCGGGCTCCGCGGTCGATGTATCGGTCGAGCAGGCTCGTAACGGCCCCGAAATTGTCCTCGTAGACGAGCGTACGCGGATCGACCGTACAGAACGGAATCAGGCGATCAGGGTGGGCCGTGACCTCCTCGAGTACCCACCAGCTCGGGGCCTGGACGGGGTAGCTCTCGGGCGAGTCCAGCGCGAGGACGACCGCGCGGTCGACCCCGTTCTCGTCCAGCCACTCGACGAGGTCGTCGGCCGAGAGGGGGGACCTGTCAAGCGTCTCTACCGGGGTCAGGTGGGTGTGGGCGTCGATGAGCGGCAGGTCTTCGCCGTCGTCGGTCCCGGCCTCTGACTCTCCGGGCGACGCTGCCGGTTCTCGACCGGAGGACGCCCCGAAACCGGCCGTACCGATCCACCCGACGGGTCCGAAGCTTCCTGCAGTCCCGGCTGCGGTTCCGGCGAGAAACCGCCGTCGGGTCGGACTCGAGCGATCGACCGAGGGCGAACGATCTCCGTCCGGCGGACGAACCATACCGATCCGTCCCACGCGCCGGGTGAAAGTCGACGGGGGGACCGGTCGCCGTTCCGACCGATCGGCGGGCCGAAGTACTGAGGACCGCGTCGACCGTAGCGCCGGCCGTGCCCAACAACGCGCTCGTGACGGGTCCGCCTCGCAGCGGCAAGACGACCGCGCTCGAGCGAACGGTCGAACGACTCCGCGACCGCGGCCTCCGCGTCCGCGGCCTGGCTGCCCCCGAGATCCGCGAGGAGGGCGACCGAGTCGGGTTTGAGGTCGTCGCGATCGGCGGGGACCCGCGGGCGGTGATGGCCCACGTCGAGTACGACGAGCCCCGGGTCGGCAAGTACGGGGTCGACGTCGCGGCGATCGATCGACTTGCGGGAACGCTCGAGGCGGCGATCGAGAGCGGGGGTGCCGACTGCATCGTGATCGACGAGATCGCGCCGATGCAACTCGAGAGCGACCGCTTTCGAACGGCGACGGAACGGGCGCTCGACGCGTCGGTCCCGACCGTCGCCGCGGTCGCGGACGGGACCGCGGGACCGCTCGGCGAGGTCAAGTCCCGCCCGGACGTCGAGACGTTCGCGGTCGAGCCCGGGACCCGCGACGCGCTGCCGGAGCGACTCCTCGAGCGGGTTCGCGGGTGGCGCTGACCGCTATCGGCCCGTCTCCTCGAGAACCAGGTACGTCCGGTGGCCGCGGTGCTCGAGCGAGACGCGGTCGGTGTCGACGCTCTCCGCGACGAACTCCTCGATGCCGTCGGCGCGGAGATCGGTGACGTCGATCCGTCGCCGGTCCGGGTCGACGTTCCCGTCGACGTCCGCGGGTCGGTCGTCGGCCGCGTTCGGATCGCCGGTCGCGTCTACGATGAGTGCCATACCGTTCGATTCGGCGGACAGTACGTCAAACCGATCCGTCCGGAGTGAAAGTGAAAGTGCGCGAACGCGTCGGGTCTCGACTGGCGACCCCGTGGACGGGTCGCCAGGAGTGTAACGAGTCAGCCGAGCGGCTTGACCTCGACCTCGCGGCGCTCGCCGTCGACCTCGAGCGCGACGGCGTCGACGATCGCGTCGGCCGCCCGCTCCTGCCACTCCTCGACGGCCTCCGCGTGGCGCTTGCGGATCCGCTCGGCCTCCGCGTCGTCGACCGCCTCAAGTTCCCCCTCGAGTTCGGGGTACTCCTCGAGGACGTCGTCCTCGATCACCTCGGCCGCCGACACGTGGACCGCGCCGGTGACGTGTGCGTCGTCGACCCGGTAAACGTGGATCCGGGCCCGCATCCGGCCGTGGAACGGCGGGGTGATCCGGAGGACGGCTTCGCCGGGGTTCTCGCGCGTGTAGACGTAGGCGTCGACGGCGTCGTCGGGGGAGATAGCGATCGACTGGATCACGGACGGGTCGTCGTCGGCCATCGCTCGAGGGTTGTGGTTGGATCGGTATAATTGGCGCGCACGGCCGGTGCCGGAACGGCGGAGCTACGCTCACGCTCGATCGCTCGAGGGGCCGGGCTCCGCTCCCGGCTGCTCTTCCGCGGGCGGTCGGAACACGGCCGCCCGGGCGTCCGTCGAGACGCCGTAGGTCGCGTCCTCGCTCGAGTCCGGAAGCGTCTCGTCCCGGTCCGCGTAGTGGGCCTCGAGCGAGGCGCTGACGGCGTCCCGGACGCAGGCCCGCGTCGCCGCGCCGACCTCGGTGGCGCTGCCGGAGAACGACCGTGGGTCGCCGGTCGGGTCGTGACCGACGACGACCGCGTCGGTCGTCGTCCCCGGGAACCCGGCTTCGGCGAGCAACGTCGCGGCCTTCGCCTCCGCGGCGACCGCGACCAGGTTCGCCAGCGCGCCGGGGGCGAGCGTTCGCGTGGTCCCGACGAGGACGTTGACCGTTCCCGGCTCCGGCGACTCGGTGCGGGACTGGAGCGGGTCGGGCAGCGACTCCCCGTCGGGATCCGGCTCGCTCGCCTCGAGGGCCTCGCCGATGGGCAGCGCCGCCGGGTTCGAGATGCCGGCGGTCGCGTAGGCGGTGACCGGTCCACAGCGGGCCCCGCGGGCGTCCGCCATGTCGACGCCGGTGAGCAAGACGGGACCGCGATCCGCGGACTCGGGCGGGTGGATCCCCGCACGGTCCAGCCGTTCGCCGACGTAGCGCTCGAGGTCGGTCCGCTCCCATCCCTCGGGAACGGAGACGTTGTACGCGCAGTCGGCGCGTTTCCGGCCGCCGTGCCACCCGGTCGAGAGCCACTCGGTCGGCGCGTCCGTTCCGGACCGGGTAACCCGCAACACGCCGTCGCGCCGGATCGCCTCGTAGTCGGCCTCGAGCGCGTCGGGGTCCGGTTCCCCGGTCATCGGTTCTCCCCCTCATCTGCGCCGTCGCCGACGCCGAGCGCCTCGAGCAGCCGATCGTTCGCTTCTCGATCCTTGACCGCGACCCGGATATGCGAGTCCAGGCCGCGGAACGTCCGCGCGTCCCGGACGGCGACTCCGTCCTCGCGAGCCGACGCGAGCACGTCGTCGACCGACTCGTCCCCGACGTCACACAGCAGATACGGCGCGTCTGAGGGGGTGACGTCGAACCGCCCCCCCAGGGCGCGGGCCAGTCGGTCGCGCTCGCGGGCGACCCGCTCGCGCGTCTCGGCGACGAAATCCGCCTGACGCAGGCAGTGTGCGCCGACCCGGGCCGAGGGCGTCCCCAGCGACCACGCACGCCTGGCCGTCTCGAGGGCATCGCGGCGCTCGCCGCAGGCGACGGCGAAGCCGGCCCGCAGCCCGGGCAGCCCGAACAGTTTGGTGAGCGAGCGAGCGACGATGACGTGCTCGCCGGTGACCGTCGCGGCCGACGGCAACTCGGTGAACCCGAGAAAGGCCTCGTCGACCAGCAGCGTCGTTCCGGCATCCGCACAGCGATCGGAAAGCGCCGCCAGCGCGTCCGGGTCGGCCGCTTCCCCGGTCGGGTTGTTCGGCGTACAGACGACCGCGAGGTCGACCTCCTCGAGCAGGGGAGTGCGGACCTCGAGCAGGTCGTCGGAGCGGACGAACTGCGGGCTGGCTCCCTGCAACTGGACCTCGCGGGCGTACTCGCCGAAACTGGGGTAGGGGACCAGCGCCGCGTCGCCGGCCTCGAGTTCGCACTCGAGGGCCAGCCGGATCGCCGCCAGCCCGCCCGCCGTCGGGATCACGTGCTCGGGCTCGCAGCCGACGAACGCCGCCGCGGCCGCGCGGAAGTCCGGGTAGTCGTCGTCGGGGTAGCGACGCGCGTCCTCGAAGGCGTCCGTGTAGACGTCCCGGACGCCGTCCGGCGTTCGGGGATTGGTGTTGGCCGAGAAGTCGAGCAGGTCACGGTCGGGTTCGCCGCCGTGGGGGGCCCGCTCGACACGGCGCATTGCGTCGGGGTTCACGATCGTTCCTCCGGATCGTTCCGGGTGGGACTGTCGCGTTCGAACCGGTCATCACGTTCGAATCGGCCGTCACGTTCGAATCGGCCGTCACGCTCGAACCGGTCATCTCGCTCGAGTCGGTCATCACGTTCGAACCGGTCATCTCGCTCGAGTCGGTCGCCATGGCCGGTACGGCCGTTCACCTCGTTTCCATCACTCTCCTCGTCTCCGTTTTTGCCTTCGTCGTCACCGATCCCTAGCCGCGAGCACACCGTCTCGACCTGGTCTCGAACCGCCGGCATCCGCCCTTCCGGGACCAGCGAGAGCGCGCCACCCATCGCCACGCCCTCCTTGGCCTCGCCGGCGCAGTACCGTTCCATCGCCGTGTGCTCGCGCCGGTCGAAGCCGGGATCGGTCACCGTCAGGTCACAGTCGAGGCGCTTGCAGGTCTCCTCGAGGCCGTCGGCCGACTCGGAGACGAACGAGGTCGTCGCGATCGTAAGCGTCGCACCGACGCCCGCGTGCCGGAGCAGCGCCGCGACGGCGACCATCTGCGTGCCGCCGGCAAGCGTCACGTCGGCACCGGATTCGGCGGCACCGGCGGCGATCCCGGCGACCGTCGGCTGGACGGGGTCGCCGACGGCTCGGATCGCCGCGAGCGGATCGCCCTCGCAATCGCCGGGCGTCAGGTCGCTGGCGGACAGCGCCTCGTCGACGACCCGCCGTTTCCGGTCGATCGGGTTCTCGGGGAGCGAGGAGGAGACGGTCGCGGGCTCGCCGAGGGCCGTGAGGACGCCGAGGGCGGTCGTCGTCCCGCCGGGAACGGTCTCGCCGATCACGAGTTCGTCGTCCGGCAGGCTCGATCCGAAGCCGTGTGCGCGGTCGTAGATCGCCGCAGCGTCCGGTACGGCCGACGGTTCGCGGATGTCGGCTCCCGGATCGACGCCGAGGTCGACGGTCGCCGCGCCGGTCGGTTCGGCGAGGCCGGCGTCGATCACGGTCGCGTCGAAGCCGACGACCTCGCGGACGGCCCGTGTGATCGCGGCCGGCGTCGGACAGCCGCTCGGGCTCACGGGCGTCACGGGCGCGGCCGTCGGCCGGCCGTACTCGAGGATCTCGGCGTCGGCGGGCGGCGTGTGGGCCATCAGCTCCGGCGACGCGCCGGCGGCGCTGATGCCGTCGATCAGGGCCGTCTCGGTCGTCCCGGCGACGAGGAGGACGCGCATCTCAGCACACCTCCCGGTCGAACCCCTCCTCGAGGAGGGATTCGGCGACGCGGGCGTCTTCGAGCCGGTTCACGTTGACCGCGAGTCGGGGGTCGTAGCTGACGTGCATGGTATCGTTCTGGTTGGAATTCGTGTTCGAATTCGTGTTCGTGTTCGGGTTCGAAGTCGAGTTCGAGTCCGAATCGGCATCGCCGACCACGTTGGCTCCGGTCGGCGCGAGGTGGGGAGCCGCCTCGAGTCGCGAATCGACGCCGACGCCGAGCCGGCGCTTGAGCGCTACGGGCACGGAGACCGTCAGCGAGCCGTCACCCTCGTGGACCGCGAGGACGCGATCGACGACCTCGGGCGCGAGCAGCGGCAGGTCGGCCGCGACCGACAGTATCGGTGGCGAGATGACTGGCGCCTCGAGGGCCGCGAGGAGGTCCGCGACGTAGCCGTCGCCGGGCGTCTCTACCGTCCGGACGCAATCGTCGTCCTCGAGGTGGGCCCGCGTCCCGGGGGCGTTCGGCGAGACCGCGGCGTGGATCGTCTCGATCTCGCTTTCGGCCAGCGCGGCGACGACGCGGTCGATCATCGGGTCCCCCGCGATCGGGTGCAGAGGCTTCTCGTGGCGGCTCTCGAGGCGGCTCCCCTTCCCACCACACATCACAAGAGCGTCCACGCGATCACCCCCGCGTGGACGCCGGCGACGCGTCCGATTTCGTTGGCCGCGCCGAAGATGTCGCCGTTGATACCCCCCAGGTTCCGGTTCGCCCAGTACCAGGGGAGAGCGATGCCGGCGACCGCGGCGGGGACGGCGATCGCGCCGGGCCGCGGCCAGCTAAGCGCCGCGGCCGCGAGGACGACGCCCGCCGGAAGGACGAACGCACTGGGACTCGAGCCGTCCGTGAACTGCCGGCCCATCCCCTCGTAGCTCGCCGCGCCGAAACAGGCCATCGCGGCCATCCCGAGTTTCGTGCCGACCTCGGCGCCGATCGCGACGCCGACGGCGGCCGTCGTCGGGAGGTCCGCGAGGCCGAGCGCGCCGAGGCCGAGCGCGACGACGACCAGCGCAACGGCGAGAGCGGCCCCGACGCCGGTCGTCGTGTCTTTCAGCACCTCGCAGCGGCGCTCGAGGCCGCCGTGGACGACCGCGGCGTCGCCCAGGTCCGCAACGCCGTCGAGGTGGTGGACCCCCGTTACGGCGTAGACGGCAAGCAGGTAACCAAGCGCGACGGTCGGTCCGGCGAGCCATCCGGCGGCGAGCAGGGGGACTGCCGCGAGCACGCCGGCCGCGAGGCCGACGACGGGGAAGGCTGCGGGCGTCGTCCGGAAGGCCTCCCAGTCCCCGTCCCGGTGGGAGACCGGCAGGCGCGTCAGAAAGCCTATCGCGCCCCGGATCGCGCCGGTCCAGCGCCGGATCATGGGCGACCCACCTCCGGCAGCGACGCTCCCGGCTCCAGGCCGGCCACGAGCGCCACACCGACCGCGACGGCGAGGGCGATGGCGAGGGCGACGGCGACCACCACCGCGACGAGCGCTGCCCGCCGGACGAGCGCGACGGCCCGCCGGCCGTCCTCGAGCGTCGGCAGATCGGCCTCGGCGTGCAGGTCGTACGCGTCGCGTTTTCGCAGCCGAACCTCGAGGACGTGAGCGAGGGTTGCCATCGGCCACCCGGAGTTGGGCGAGGCCGGCCGGCGGGCGTCCGCTCGAGCGCGAGCGACGGCGAGCGGGTCGGCCCCGGCGACGGCGATCGCGGCCGCGGTAACCCGGGCCGGGACCCACATGACGAGGTCGTCGAGGCGGGCGCTCGCCGTGCCGATCGGCTTCGACGGGTAGCCGAGCATCGAGTCGAGCGTGTTGACGCCCTTGACCCACGCGGCTGCCGCGGCCGCCGCGGGCAGCGACAGCGGCGCGAGGACGGCGAAGGGGAGCAGGGTCGCGATCAGGCCGTCGGAGAGGTTCTCCGCGGCGCTCTCGACCGCGGCGCTCCGGAGTTCCGCCGGCGAGAGCGCCGACGTGTCCCGGCCGACCAGTCCGCGAACGCGTTCCCGCGCGGTATCGAGGTCACCCTCGGCCTCGGCCCCGCCCTCCGTGGCCGCGAGGACTTCCCCGGTCAACTCGAGCAGCGAGCGCAGGCTGGTCGCGGTAAAGAGGACGAGGCCGGCGACGGCCGCGCCGGCGAGCGGGTGGAGGTAGCTCGCCCCCAGGACGACACCGGCGGCGACGGCCGCGGGAACCAGCGGCGCGAATAGCGCGATCCCGACGCCGACCAGTCGCTGGCCGGTCGGCGAGTCGGTCCACTCCCGGTCGAGCGCACCCACGAGCTTCCCGAACCAGGCGACCGGATGGGCGGCGGTCGGCGGCTCCCCGACCAGCGGATCGAGGACGAACGCGAGCGCGAACGCGACCACGACCGTCGTCACCGTCACGGCCGCGTCACCCCGCCCCCCCGCTCGAGTCATCCTCGAGCAGCTCCGCGAGTCGGTCGGGAACCGCCGCGAGCGGCGTCTCCTCCAGGACGATCGCCCGGCCGCCGACTCCCTCGATCCCGCCGTCGGTTCGCGGGTCGTCGCCGACGTGGATCAATTCCTCGGGGGCGACGCCGAGTTCGTCCGCCGTCTGCTCGAAGATCTCCGGAGACGGTTTGCGCCAGCCACAGGCGACGCTCGAGACGACGGCGTCGAAGTCGTCGCGCGAGAAGTCGGACCTCACGAGCGTCCGGCCGACGAGTTCTGGCACGCTGCAGTTCGAACAGAGGGCGACGGGGCCGTGCTCCCGGGCGGCCTCGAGAGCCTCCCGCGCGCCGTCCCGGGTTTCGACGGCGGGGTCGAACGCCGAGACGACCGCCCGCCGCGGGACGTTGCCGGAAGGGTGAACACCGCGGCTCGCGAGCGCGCGGGCGACGTGGGCGTGCAGCGGCACCTCGGCACCCTCGGGCGCGTCGACGTGGGGTTCGCGGTAGGCGTCGCTCCAGTCGTCCGGGACGTCGACGCCGCGGTCCGCCAGGGCGTCGGCGACGGTCGCGGCGGGATCGTCGGGAGTGTCGGCGGACACGAGCGTGCCGAAGAGATCGAACGAAACTGCCACGTACGTGTGACTAGCGCAACTGAACTTTAGGTTCGCGGTTCGCCCCGGTCCGCCGCCGGCGAACTGCGAGGGTCGATTCGCGTTACTCGAGGCGAACGACGTTCGACTCGAGGTCGCGCGGATAGTAGGTGAGCCACTCGATCCCGTCCTCGGTGACGGCGATCGTATCGGAGTGGCGGTAGCCGTAGGTCTCCGTGTAGATGCCCGGTTCGATCGTCCAGACGTGACCGGGTTGCATCAGGGCGTCCTCCTCGTCGTACTCCGTGTGTTCGCTCTCGCAGTGGTCGCCCCAGCCCTCGTCGATGTACGGCGGCTCGTGGCCGCCCATGCCGATGTTGTGTCCGACGTGGTGCTGGGCGAGGTCGGCGACGCCCTGTTCCTCGAAGTACGCCTCGACTGCCCGGTCGACGGCCGCGATCGGCACGCCCGGCCCGAGTTCGTCGATCGCGATCTCCTGGGCTTCCTTCATGAGTTCGAAGTAGTGGACCTGCTCGTCGCTCGGCTCGCCGACGAACATCGTGCGCTCGAGTTCGGAGTAGTAGCCGTCGACGTTCGCGCTCGCGCCCGTCACGAGGACGTCGCCCTCCTCGAGTCGCCGGTTCGCGGTGTGGCCGTGCGGGAGTCGGGTTTGCTCGCCCGTGATGTAGCCCGCGTGGACCGGCCCGTCGCCACGGGTGCGCGCGACGTACTGGTCTCCCAGGGTGTCGAGCATCGCCCGCGAGGCCTCCATCGACGCACGCTGGCTCACCGTCGCCGGGTGAGCCCCGGGTTCGGTGTGGTCCGCGAGATAGCGGTGTCCGAGGTTCGCCCACTTGGCGGACTCGCGGATCAGGTCGAGTTCGGCGTCGGACTTCTCCCAGCGCATCCGGCTCACCCAGTTCTGAGTCTCGACCTCGAAGAACTCCGACAGCGCCGGCCCCTGGTAGCCCATCGTCCCCGGTGCGCCGTCGGCGTCGGCCGCGACGCTTTCCGCGCCGAGGTCCTCGAGCATCCCGACTGCAGTCCGGATCGGCTCGCCGCCGGGGTAGTCCCGGTAGTGGTGGACGGCGTCGATCCGCGGGTTCGGCTCGACCCGCTCGACCTCGAGCCGCGGGACCGTGATCTCGACTCGCCCGTCGGTGACCGCAAGGACGACGGGCCGTTCGGTCTGGATGTGGTCGAAGCCGGTGAGATACTCGATGCTCGTCGCGCCGAACCAGACGCCCGCGTCGGCGGCGGCATCGGTCTCGACGAGTCGGTCGCGGACTGCGGCGAGGCGCGTTCGGAACTCCTCGGCCGGAAGCTGTGTAGACATACGAGTAACGAGGACGGACGGGCACCAAAAGCGTTCAGGAGGGTGCCGGGCGCTGCCGGTTCTCGATCCGTTCGCGACCGCCGGATCTTCGCCCCCTTTGGACGGAGTTGTGCATAGCCCTTTCCGGACTCCACCGGAGGAACCCCGTATGTTCGATCGACTACCGCTCCCCGCCCGCTCGACCGTACTGCGACCGAGGTTGCCCCGTTCCGTGGGAGTCGCGTCCGTCCTCGAGCGGCTAGTGAAACGGCTCGGTCTCGGGGACTATCTCGATGCTGGTGGGTGGACCGACGACACTCGGACCGACACGGCCGAATCCTCGGATGAGACCAATACGGACCTCGACCCTGACCCGAACTCCGACGATTCTACCGACGACGCCGAAGCCCCGGCCAGGACCGCTGCCGTGCTCGACCCCGAGAGCGCTCCCACCAGCCGCGGCGAAATCCTCGAGTACGGCCTCTCGCCGGCCGAGTACGTTCGCCTCGTCCTCGAGGCGAACGACGGCTGGGTACCTCAGCGGCGGTTCGTCGAGACCTACGGCTGGTCGCCGTCGACGATCGGTCGACTCCTCTCGGATCTGGAAGAGGAGGGCGTAATCTCTCGGTACGAACGTGTCCGACGAAAGATCGTCTGTCTCCCGGCGGTCGAACTGCCGTCGTACGAGCGGGGTCAGTGAGTCGGCGGCGGTCCCGGGAGTCGCCGGTCGCGGATCGGCGGTCGACCCGTGGAGAAAAAAGGAACCGAGCCGTGATCGCGATTCCGGACCCGCGATCCGATCGACGGCGCGGGGCGCCGTCCGTCTTCGGCCGATCAGTCCAGGCGCGCGAACGCCAGGTTGCCCGAGATGTTCTTGATGTAGATGTCGACCACGTCCCCCTCCTCCGCGCCGGGGACGAAGATCGTGTACTCGCCTTTCTCGGCGACGCCGTCGCCCTTGCGGCCGGTGCCGGTGATCTCGACGGTGTACGTTTCGCCCTCTTCGACGGCTTCTGCCTGCTGTTCCTGCCCGCTGCTCGTCGAGCGTTTCGTGACCGGGCGGAAGGCCCCACAGGCATCACAGCGCAGCATCGGAGTACGGTCCTCGCGGACGAGGCGGGTGTCCGGGAGGCCACACTCCGAACACAGGACGTACTCGTCGACGTAGGCGTCGACGGCGGCATCGAAGTCCTGCTGGGAGAAGGTCCCGTTGTACCGGGCACGGCCGTCGTCGAGTTTGCCGCTGGTCCCGAGTTCGCGCTGGATGAACCGGTGGACGTGCTCCGTCTCACGCGAAAGGACGTCGGCGATATCGTCGACGTTCTTGAACCGGGTAAACGCACCGTCCTTCTGGACCTCGGCGTCCGGGATCTGTAACCGCTGTTCGTCGCCCCCGATGTCGGGGACGTCTTCCATCGCTCGGTCGAGACTCGATTCGTAATCCATACGCGAACGAAGACGATGGGAACGTAAATCGGTTCTGCTATCACTGTCCGCCCGCCCGCGAGCGGTTGTGGCCCGTCCGCTCGAGGGGGGAATACGGACTCGAGGGCGGAAACCGCCCTTCGTTCGAACGGTCAGTACGTACTGCTGCCGCTCTCGCCCAGCGACCCCTGCTTTTCCTCGTCGAGTTCTCCGAGATCGCGTTCGGGGTTCGCCTCGTGGCGGTCGCCGGCCTCGCCCGTGATCTCGCCGTAGACTGCCTCTCGCACCTCTTCGGGCGAGTCGTACTGTTCGCCGACGAGCCGGTCGAAGACGCTGCCCAGCGACTCCGTCTCGTTCGGCATGTCGATCGGCTCGTTGCCGTACTCGGCGGCGATCTCCTCGCTGGTGATCGGATACTCGAGTTCGCCGAGGTGGGACTCGACCTCCTCGAGGATCGATTCGGTCTGTTCGGCACGGGCCGATTTCCGCTGCTCGGCACTGTCCTGTGCTCGGTCTCGGTCCCGGTCCCGCTCGCGACCTGAATCGTTACCGCTCATGGGGGTGAGTTCCCTGACCCGGCGGAAAAGGAACTGGCTGGCGCTTGCCGGGAGTCGCCGACATCGGTCGCCTGTCGGCCTTCGACCTCGAAGCGTCGGATCCGTCGTTTGCCCCCGTCCACCGACTTATCCTGACGGACGGGGATATACGGCTGCTGGCGGTAGCGTAACCACCACACCATCACCATCACCATCACCACCCCCCTACCAGCTACCGCTGGCATCGTTTCTCCCGCGTTCTCGAGCGGGAACGCAGGTACGTCCAGCGCGGCTACGGGAGTCGACAGCCGGACTCGAGGGCCGATCGCGCCGCGTCAGCCCGTGATCCGTCCCCACACCTTTGACTGGCTTGCACACTGTCCAGCGACAGTTTATGTGTCCGGAGTACCAACTGAACACCGACCCTGGTAGGTGGCGCGTTGCCCGACGGCTACCTCTTTTCCAGGGTCGCTCCGGTCGTTCGAGAGCGGCGCTGCCATGTCTCAGCCCTGCGACCGCCCGTACTCGTCCGATCACGCTTCCGGTCGCTTCCAGGGCGACGAGAACAGGGTACAGCTACTTGTAGGAGGCAAGACAGTATCTCGATATGGTAATACTTGCTGCTGTAGACGAAAGCGAACGCGCGAAAGACGTCGCCGAAACCGCCTACGACCTCGCTGCGGCCTACGACGACACGCTCGTCCCGTTCCACGCGATCCCGAACGAGGAATATAGCGCACACAAAGCGTCACTGGAGGGAATTCCCGGTATGCAGGATCTCTCTATCAGCCAGGAGGAAGACAGCGCCAAGGAGTTCGCGAGGAAGATCGTCCTCGAGAGCGTCGACGACGTCGACCTCGACAGGATCCAGCCGGAGGGACGCGTCGGGGACGTTACCGAAAGTATCCTCTCCCGGGCGGACTCGCTCGAGCCCCGGTATCTGGTCATCGGCGGTCGCCGACTCTCGCCGACGGGCAAAGCGCTGTTCGGAAACACGACACAGCAGGTGCTGTTGAACGCCGACTGCCCCGTGGTCACCCTCATGGACGACGAGTAAACCGTCGGTTCGCGGTCGACCACTGTGTCGGTCCGATTTTTCGAGCCACAAACGCCACGCACGGTGATTCCCCGGACGCGTTCGTAGACGTTGGCCAGTAGCTTTACCACCGGATGGTTCCAACCAACAACCGGCAGGGAGATTGGGGGTTCAGTCAGCGCGACCGATCCGTCCGACACGTGACGTGACCACCCCTGCCCACACCCGTCACACGCCCACCACGGGTTCCTCGTCACCCTGTGACGACGTTCGAGATCGTTCAACCGGCCGCCGGATTCGGCCGGCGGCTTTCCTTCCGAACACGCGACGGTACTCGAGCGTACGGTTCAGCCGCGATTCACCGTCGACAGTCGTCGCGAACGGCCTCAGATGGCCAATAAACTTACTACAACGGCAGAGCAATTGCCGAACAGGCAGGGATTGGGGGTATCACTCGTTTCGCGATTGATGCCGTCCGCTACGTGACTCCCTGCCATCACGTGCCCGTCCACCACCACACTTCCCGATCACCCACTCCATTACGGGCACCCCTTTCCTGAGTCGACTCGAGCAACGGCGAATACCGGGTCCTCGAGCGTGTACGAGCGACTCGAGATCACCGACAGCGGAGAGCACTCCTCGACGAAACACTCGACGCGGGTGAACTCGAGGCTATCGCGAACGTCGAGGAATGAGATCGTGGTCACCGAAGCTCGCCTTTGACCAGTTCGACGGCTTCCGACACCCAGCCGGGCATCTGACGGGCAGGCGGGTCACGATCGACACACCGACCGTTCTCGTCGAACTCGAGGATCCACTCGTCTTCGCCGTGCTCGAGCGTGACCGTTCGGCCGCCGTCCTTCTCGTACGCGAGTTCCAGACTCGCTCGGGCTGGCTCCCCCGGGGGAACGTCCATCTCGAGGTCGCTCTCGAGGTCGATGTCGATTCGGCGGTGGTTGGATGTCGACATGACAACTGGAGAGTGGAACGGAAGTAGCTTAAACACCCCTTGCAACTCCGAATAGTCAAGAGAGGCCAACCGTCGCGGGGACGAGTGACGAACGGTGACTCTCTCGGCTTGCTCCTCGAGCAGGACTACGTTGCCCCGGTCATCGGAAGGCCACCAAGCGGGCCCTGTGGTTATCTCCCTCGGCTATGGGTTCGATCGGCTATTCGCGGTCGGAGTCACTACCCGTCCGCAACGATGATATCGTCAGCGTAATCGAAGCCCGTCTCTTCGCTTTCTTTCTCCCGCTCGAGTTGCTGGATCGCTTGCTTGACGTCTTCGTGGGTCGCTTCTTCCATCCTCTACCCTCTCTTGGGTGGACTATCCGTCGCAGCGAACGTAAAACACTATCAGCGTATTCAGGTTCAGAAGTTCCTTGCTACCATTGGCAACATCTCTTTCGCAGACTCACTCCCGATGGCCTGACCATTGTCCACCGTCCGCGTCACTCCAGCAGTGAGCAGTGTTCCGTTCCCCGAACTGTTTGTGTTCGACGCCCCATCACGCCGACCATCCCCTGCGAATGGAAGATTGCGACGACGCGAGGTGATCTCACCGCCAGCACTGGCGGTCGTGCAGTCGAAACACAGCTGCGCGTGTGGCTGTTCGGAGTCGGGTGCCTGTTGTACTCTATGCGCGCGATGTCGTTCGAATGAAACGTCCGCTCGCAAAACGTCGTATCCCGAAAACCTGACTCGAGTGAGACCTGTAGCCATCGCCGCCGACCAGGGCGTCCCACATCCAGCCGCGACACCCGTCGTCCATTGCGAAATAGGTTCGTGATGACTCTTAGCAGTATTCGAGGATTGTGGAAACCCACAGCAAGCGACGGGGTCCCTGCTCTTGAGCTGTGGGATTGAAAGGAATGTGATCGAAGCCGGTGGAGGGATTTGAACCCTCGACCTAATCCTTACGAAGGATTCGCTCTGCCAGTCTGAGCTACACCGGCGCGTGCACTCATTCGTAGGACCGATACGGGCAATAAGGGTTGCGAATCGAATCCGTCGTGGGACGTCGTTACGTGGGCGGCGACTACCGCTCGAGTCGCACGTCCAGACAGACGTTCAGTTCGTGTGGCGCGTACGAACGGACCGTATGCCGGGTTTCGACGGTCACGTCGTACTCCGGCCCGGCGGCCTCGCGGATCGCTCGCTCGCCCGGGCCGAAGGGGTCGTCCTCGTGCTGGATGTCGTAGTAGTGGAGGACGCACTCGTCGCCCGCGAGCCGGACTGCCGACTCAAGGAACTCGTCGGCGCTGTGGGGGAGGTTCATGACGATCCGGTCGGCCCAGTCCGCGTACTCGTACTCCCCGTCGGCGGCCACCTCGCGGACGTCGCCGTTGATCGCGGTCACGCGGTCCGCGACCCCGTTGCGCCGCGCGTTCTCCTCTAAGTACTCGATCGCGTCGGGGTTGACGTCGACGCCGACGACCTCCGCGCCGCGTTTCGCGAACGGCACGACGAAGGGGCCGACGCCGGCGAACATGTCGAACGCGTGCTCGCCCGCGACGACTTGCTCGACGACGCGGTGCCGTTCCGTCGCCAGCCGCGGCGAGAAGTAGACCTCCGCGAGGTCGAGGACGAACTCGCAACCGTACTCGCGGTGGACGACTTCGGTGTCCTCGCCGGCCAGCAGCTCCCAGTCCCGGACGCGGGTCTCGCCTTTGACCTTCGAGGCCTTGTTCACCACCGTCTCGACCGGCAGGTCGGACTCGAGGACGGCGTCCGCGATCACCTCGGCGCGGTCGGGGTCGTCCTCGTCCAGCAGGACGGCTTTCCCCAGACGCTCGTAGGATGGATCGAACTCGAGGAGGTCGGCGGGCATGACCTGATCGTCACGTTCCTCGACCGGACGGGCAACGATCTCGAGGTCGTCGTCGACCGCTTCCGGATCGGTGACCGGAATGTACAGCGAGACGTCCTCGACATCGATCTCGTAGTCGTCGTCGATCAGGTCCTCCTCGGCGAGCCGGTGACGCGTCTCCTCGCCCTCCTTGCGGGGCACGCGGACGCACGGGACTTCCATACCCGTAGTCGCCGGCGGGACGCCGTAACGGTGACGTTTCGGCCGATTCCCTTCGTCGGGTTCGCTACACACCGCGGTCCCGACCCGAGAGAACCCCTCGGCGGAACGTTTTCTTGCCTCGAGCGGAAGCTACCGCTATGGGCGCTCGGATGCGACTCACGTCGGTGGAGACGGTCCACGAGGAGGGGTCGTGGCTGTTCACGGCGCGCGATCGGAACGGCGAAGACGAGGAGGTCATTCTGGTCCCCTGCGAGGACGGCGTGGCGGCCTGGATTAACCGCTGTACCCACGAGGCACAGCCGTTCGACATCGGGCGGGGCGCGCCGATCCGGAACGGCGAACTCATCTGTCCCCGCCACGGCTCGATGTTCGATACCTGTTCGGGCGACTGCGACAACGGCCCTGCAGCGGACACGACGCTGCCCTCCGTCGACGTCGAGGTCGAGGACGGGACGGTCTACCTGACCGACGACGACTTCGATTACCTCCGCGAGGGCGGGGGCGGGACCGACGAGGACGGCGAAGACGGGAACGACGGGCCGGACTCGACCTCCCACATCTCGTTTTGACCGGCCGGCGACGGACCGAATCCGTCACCTGAAGTACCGCGGCCCCCAGTCACCGGTATGCTCACGTTCATCGGCCTCGGCCTCTACGACGAGCGATCGATCACCGTCGAGGGCCGGGAGGCGCTGCGAAACGCAGACCGCGTCTACGCCGAGTTCTACACCAGCGAGCTGATCGGCACGACGATCGAGGACCTCGAGGCCCACCACGGCGTCGAAATCGAGGTCCGGGACCGCGCGGGCGTCGAGCAGGAGCCCGACGACATGCTCGAGGCGGCCGCGAGCGAGGACGTCGCCTTCCTCACGGCGGGCGATACGATGATCTCGACGACGCACGTCGATCTTCGCCTGCGGGCCCGCGACCGCGGGATCGAGACCCGCGTCATTCACGGGATCACCGCCCAGACGGCCGCCAGTTCGCTCACGGGGTTACAGAACTACCGGTTCGGCAAGGCGACGACGCTCCCCTTCCCGTACGCCCACGGGGCCGACGGCCTCCCCGGGAGCGTCACGGACACGCTCGAGGCGAACCGCGAGGACGGCCTCCATACGGTGGTCTACCTCGATATCAAGGTCGGCCACGAACTCACCGAGGACGACGAGTACATGACTGCCGACGTCGGCGCGGACCTGCTCGCCGAGGAGTACCCCGACATGGTCGGCGTCGTCGTCGCCCGCGCGGGCAGCCCCGATCCGCTCGTCGAGGCCGGCACGATGACCGAACTCGCCGATCGGGAGTTCGGCGACCCGCTGCATCTGCTCGTCGTTCCCGGCGACTGCCACCCGCTCGAGGCCGACGCGCTGGTCGAACTCGCCGGCGCGGACCGCGAGGACCTCGAGATCGTCTGAGGACGACGGTATCGAGATTCCGTGTGGTCTAGAGGACGTGAACGCGTTCGCCCTCGAGGTCCAGTCGGATCGAATCGCCGACCCCGACGCCGTCGATGCCGCGGTCGAGACCGACCGTAACGAGTTCGCCGTTCGGAAGTTCCGCCCTGACCCGGACGTCTTCGCCGAGGTAGAAGCGATCACGGACGGTCGCCTCGATCGAGCCGTCGGCCGTGAGGGTGAAATCTTCCGGGCGGATTATCGCCGTTCCCTCGCTTACGTCGGACTGGCCGTTACAGTCGACCGTCGCGAACCCGAAATCGATGCGACCTCCTTCAACGGACACGGATAGCGCGTTCGAGGTACCGACGAAGTCGGCGACGAACCGGTTGGCCGGCTGTTCGTAGATCTCGGTCGGTGTGCCGATCTGTTCGACCGTTCCGTCGTTTAACACGGCGAGCCGATCGCACATGACCATCGCCTCTTCCTGGTCGTGGGTCACGTACAGGGCAGTGACGCCTACTTCCTCGAGCAGCGAGCCGATCTCCTGCTGGAGCCGTTCCTTGAGTTTTGCGTCGAGCCCCGTCATCGGTTCGTCCAGCAGCAGAATGCGGGGTTCGATGGCGAGAGCGCGTGCAAGACCGACCCGTTGTTGCTGTCCCCCCGAGAGGTGCCGTGGGTTTTTGTCCGCGTGATCCGCGATACCGACGAGATCGAGCAATTCGTGAGCACGTTCTCGCCTGCGTTTCCGTCCGACGCCTTGCATCTTGAGCCCGAAGGTGACGTTCTCGAGGACAGTCTTGGTGTCGAACAGCGCGTAAGACTGGAAGACCAGCCCGACGTTCCGATTCTCGGGCGGGACGTGCGTGACGTTCTCTCCATCGAACAGGATACGGCCGTCGGTCGGCGTTTCGAAGCCCGCGACGGTACGGAGCGTGGTCGTCTTTCCACAGCCCGAGGGGCCGATGATCCCGAGGATTTCGCCATCTTCGACGCTCAGGTCGATGCCGTCGACTGCCAGTTCCTCACCGTAGCGTTTCGTGATCGACTCGAGTGTGACGTCTGCCATGGGTTGTCAGTTAGTCGCCAGTAGTCGGGAACGGCGTTCGCTCGTCCTCACCAGGGTTGTGACCTGACGAGGGGAGACTGTACTGTTGGTGGTTGTCAAAGTGAACCATACGGGGACCGTTCGAGGGTCGAAAGTGTGACGAGTCAAACCGAGTCATCGTTCGACCGTCGTAAAGCCGGCCTTGCCGAGCACCTGGAGGAGGACGATCACTGCCGAGACGATCAGGAAGTAGACCGAAACTGCCGCGGCACCCTGAAGCACCGGCGATCGGGTGATGTTTTCGAACAGGAACAGTGAGAACGGCTGTGGGCCCCGGGCGTGTACCATGTAGGTGAAGTTGAACTCCGCCGCAGCGAGCGTCCAGGTGATAATCGAGCCGGCGACGATGCCGTCTTTCGCGTTCGGGACGACCACCGTCGAGAACGTTCGCGGCCAGGACGCACCCAGCGAGCGGGCGCTTTCCTCGATCCGCTGGAGGTTCATCGACTGGAACGAACTCTGAACGGTCAGCACCATGTACGGCGATTTCAATAGCGCGTAGCCGACGATGAGTCCAAACGCCGAACCGCCGTACTCCGGATACGTCCGAAGGAAGGCGACGGCGAGGACGATCCCGGGAACGATCGGCAGAATCGCAAGGGTGTTGATCCAGTCCTTCGCGTAGAAGTCGTAGCGAACGAGGGCATACGCGATCGGCACGCCGACAACGACGTTGATTGCCATTCCAGCAGTGGCGAGCCCAGCACTGAAAACCAGGCCGCCGATGACTCCCTGCCGAACGCCGGCCCCGTCTGCGAGTCCGAGGACGGTCAGCCAGTTGTCGACGGTAACGAACCCCCGCGGCAGGACACCGGTCCACGACGTCGCGAACGACGCGACCACCGTCAGCACGATCGGGACCAGCAGGAACGCGAGTGTCGCGGCGAGCACCAGCGTGACGACTCGTGTTCCGATATGTGAGCTAACGTCGAGCCGGCGGATCCAGTTCCGTTCTCTTGCGGTGAACTGTTCCCCGCTCGAGGTCGAATCCGTCCGGCGATCGGTCGTATCGGTCTTCCGGGTCATATTTTCAGGTTCTCGTTATCGATCAGTTTGACCCCGACCAGCGTGAACGCGAAAATGAACGCGAAGTAGAGCAATCCTATCGCTGACGCGGTCGCCAGGTTGAACCCGAGGTCGTGAATCTCGAGATTGATCCGTAGCGTGGCGACGTTCAGTGCCGGCAGGACGAGTACCGTCCCGAAAACGGCAAGCGCCGTCCGGAACGTCAGAATCAGTGCAGCGACGATTCCCGGCCACACCTGCGGCAGCGTTACGTGGTAAAACGTCACGAGAGAACTCGCACCGAGCGCTCGAGCGGCTTCCTCGGCGTCCTCGTTGATTTCGGCGAAGGTGCCTCGAAGCACCATCGTCGACCGCGGAATCAGCGAGAATGCGTAGCCCAGGAAGAGTCCCCCGACGCTCATCGCCGTCGCGAGGTCGATCGGGTCACCGCCGGTAAAGAAGGCAACGGCGTTCGTGAGCAGCCCCGTTCGGCCGAGCAGGACGACGATCATGAATCCGACGACGATCCCCGGCAGCGCGATCGGGAACGAGATCAGTGCGACGAGCAGGCGCTCGAACGGCAGGGAATACTTCTCGAGTGCGTGTGAGATCGCCACCCCGATAGCGACACTGAAAATCGTCGCGGCGGCAGCGAACCAGAGGGTGTTCCAGGCAATCTCCCGGTAGACCGGGTCGGTCACGAGCACCTTCCAGGCAGCCAGACTGAATCCCTCGTTTCGGAACTGGCTCTCCGAGACGCTCATCCTGGCGAGCATCGCGAGCGGAGCGAACGCGCCGAACGTCGCCAACACGAAGTACGGCAGACACATAACGACGATGCGTCGCCGCTCCCGGTCGGCTTCAGTCCGTGGGAACAGCACTGCTCGCCCGCCGGCTGCCGACCGTCGAAGGCTCGCCCGAAGACGGGCCACTCTGTTTGGAGCGTGTGAATCGACAGTACCCTGCGGCATAGTTTTCAATGACGATTGAGAGCGTGAGTCATCGGGTTACGCTTCGACACCCGGTAGCGGACTCCGGTCGAGGATTTCCTCGACGATAGCGTCCTGTTTTTCCAGGAGTTCGACCTGATCGATCTCGAACGTCGCCGCTTCGTATTGCTCGTCCGGCGGGAATTCGTCCGGCGCGTCGAGTTCGTCCGCACGGATCGGGCGAACGAATCCCTCGAAGAACAGCTCCTGAACCTCGAGCGAGAGGACGAAGTCCATGAATAGCTTCGCGGCAGCGGGGTTCGGCGCATCCTCGAGCATCGCGTAGCCGTAGGGTGCGGCGACCGCCCCCTCGCCGCCACCGGGGGCCTGTGGGATGACGACACCGACGTCTTCTTCGTCGATATCGTCGTCGTTGTACTTCGTCGAGAGGCCCCCGAAGTCGAACTCGACGTACGTCGATATCTCGCCGGCGGTGAACTGTCGGTCGAGGTTCCGCTGGTGGCGCGCACCGTGTTCTTCGAGCTCCTCGAGGTACTCGATGAGCGGATCGAGGTCGTCGAGGTCGCCGCCGTAGGCGTGGTTGATCGACAGCATTGCGTTCATCCCTGCTCCTGCACCGGGAACGTTGATCGCGAGGTCCTTCGCGATGTCCGGATGTTTGAGATCGTCCCAGGTCTCGGGCTCGTCGAGGCCGCGTTCCTCGTAGACGTCTTTCCGGTAGTTGATCGCGACGGTCATTTGTCGGGTCGCCGTCACGTGGCCGTCATCGGTCTTGAAATCGTCCGGCACCCGATCCCATCCGGCGGGTTTGTATCCCGTGGTGAAGCCGTCCTCCCACGCCTGGAGGCCGACGGGATAGAACCCGTTGTACGCCGAGTATTCCTGGTTGCCTGCGTTCGCCCGGATGTCCGCGAGAGCCTCGCCGGAAGTCCGCTGATCGTCGTGGAGGGGTATCCCGTATTCACTCTCGAAGGCGTCCATCACGGCGTCCCAGTTCGACCAGCCGGTCTGGACGGCGTAGATGAATAATTCCTCGGGGAAATCTTCGCTGCTGACGGTAGTCTGGGACTCCCCGTATCCGACTTCGACGGTTTCGGACCCGTTTCCACCGTTTGTGGACCCCGTATGTCCTCCATTCTCGGTGTCGCCACCGTCGTTTTCACCCCCGAGACACCCGGGTAGCGCAATGGCTGTGGTACCGGCTACTCCAGCGAGAAATGCTCGGCGCGTCCGTTCGTCGAGTCTGTCGCGCATCGAGTTTACCGTCCCCGACATTATATTAGTAAATTTATAATATATGTAAATATATATTATTCGCGTATATAGTAGTACGAGGTTCAACAAAGAAGACGTTCGAACAGCCACAGCAGGTCCCCAGGTCGAGGGAGTTGCACGCTAGGGGACGCCCGACCTCACTCGAGTTTTCCCTCGAGTTCGCTCATGAACTCGGTGGGGACCTCGACGTGCGGAGCGTGGCCGGTGTTGTCGAAGACGACCTCCTCGAACTCACCGCCGGCGTCCGCGTACTCCTCGAGGACCGCGCGGGTCTGGTCGACCATCGGCTGTGGCGGGAAGACGTCCTCGCCGGGCCAGTCGGGGATCTGTCCCATCCGACCGAGCGTTCCGAGGTCGAACAGCGACTCGTTGGAGACGATCTGGTCCGAGTCGCCGCGGATCCACAGCACGGGCGGTTTCTCCTCGGGATCGATCTCCGTGATCGTCGAGAGGTCGCAGTACTTCGGCGAGATCGCGTTGTTCACGCCCGTCTCGCCGGGGGCAACCCCCGGCCAGTTGTCGCTCTGAACGGCCGATCCCGGGTAGTTCGCCTCACCGGTGGCCGTGTCGAGCATCCCCGTCAGGTACGACTCCTCGCGTTCCTCGTCGAACTCGTGGGTCGGGTCGACGTAGTACGTCCGGAGGATCTTCCGCGGGCTGGCCTCGCCTTCCTCCCCGCGGTCGCGGTCCGCGAGGCCGGCCACGAACTCGTCGTTGCCGATCCCCCCACCCGAGCCCGCGTAGTCGTCGAAACAGGGCGTCCCCTCGAGATCCTTCGTGCCGCCGAACCCGTACGGCGACAGCGGGTTGACGAGGACGAGCCGTCGGACCGCCTCGGGGTTGTCGATCGCGTACCGCATCGCGACCCCGCCGCCGTTCGACCAGCCGACGAGCGTCACCGGGGGTTCGAGGTCGAGTTCCGGCAACAGCGCCCGCAGGTCGGCCTCGAAGTCTCCTAGCCCGTTCGTCGCGTCGACCGGTTTCGTCTCGGTGTCGCCGTAGCCGCGCAGGTCTGGTGCGACGGCGTAGTAGCGGTTCGGCAGGTCGGCCAGCACGTCCTCGAAAAAGCGGGAGGAAGAGACGTTGCCGTGCAGGAAGACGACCGGTTCGTCGCCGGCGTCTCGGGGTTCGCTTCCGTTTCCGTCACCGTCCGCGCTCGCCCCTCCCGACTCGAGGACGTGCGTCTCGAGTCGGTCGGTCTCGATCGTCCGCGACTGGACGCCGGCGAGGGTGTCGTCTCGAGTCATGGCGTGGCCGCCGATACGACGTCACCGGTGATAACGTTCGGGCGCGACCCCTGCCAGTGAGACCGGCGTCGAACCGGGTGAGACGCCACCCTCGCTCGTCGACTGCCGCTCCTATAGCCGGTCGACGATCGCCGCCGTCACGTCTTCGGTCGAGGCGTCGCCACCCAGGTCGGGGGTTCTGGGACCGTCCTCAAGCGTCGTCTCGACGGCCTCGCGGATGGCCGCACCCTCTTCGTCGTAGCCGAGGTACTCGACGAGCATCGCCGCGGAGAGGATGGTTGCGGCCGGGTTGGCGACCCCCTCGCCGGCGATGTCGGGTGCGGTACCGTGGACGGGTTCGAACAGTGCACGCTCGGGCCCGATATTGGCCGAGGGCAACAGCCCGAGACCGCCGACCAGACCGGCTGCGAGGTCCGAGAGCACGTCGCCCGCGAGGTTGGGACAGACGACGACATCGAACTGATCGGGGTCCAGACAGACCCGCGTCGCGAAGGCGTCCATCAGCACCTCGTCGGTTTCGACGCCGTATTCGTCGGCGACGTCCGCGACGGCGTCCCGGAAACGGCCGTCCGTCTCCCGCATGACGTTGGCCTTGTGGACGACGGTGAACCCGTCGGCGTCACGATCCGTGACGAAGTCGCAGGCGAACTCGGCGAGCCGTCGCGAGGCCGACTCCGTGACGACGCGGGTCAGCGTCGACACGTCGTCGCTCAACCGATCCTCGTGGCCAGCGTAGACGCCCTCCGTGTTCTCCCGGAGGAAAACCAGGTCGGTCTCGGGTCGCACCGCGTCGACGCCGGGGTACGCCGTCGCCGGGCGCACGTTGACGAACGAGTCGACGGCCTCCCGCAGCGGGAGGATCACGTCCGCGGCGGTGTCCCCGGCCGCGCCGAACAGCGTCGCGTCGGCCGACGCCGCGAGGTCGTAGGTTTCCTCCGGCAGCGCCTCGCCGGTCTCCGCCTGCACCGCGTCGCCAGCCTCGGCCTCGTGGAACTCGAAGTCGATCTCGAGGGCCTCGAGTACCTCGACGGCCGCGGGCGTCACCTCTTTGCCGATCCCGTCACCCGGGATGACGGCGATGTCGTGAGTCATACCCACCCATCGACGCGGCGCTGAAAAGAGGGTATCGGTCGCGTCATCTTTGCGTGCACGCGCGGCGCTATTCCCGCCCGAGGTGGCCCCTCGCCAGAAGGGCGACCGTCGCGACCGCGAGCGCGACCGTCGCTGTAGCCCAACCGAACCCGGGAACCGCGAGCAATGACTCGGAGAGCGTCACGGTGGCGGACGCACTCGCGCCGCCCTCGAGGGGAGCGGTCTCGACGGCGTTCGTCGTGAACCCGTCCGCGGCGGCCTCGACGGTGTAGGCGTCGCCCGTGCCCGGGACCGGCGTCGCCACCGTGCCGTCCCCGTCGGTCCGCTCGTCGAGTTCGAACGTCGCGCCGTCGCGCTCGAGGACGACCGTGGCGTTCGGGATCGGTTCACCGTCTTCCCGTTCGACGGTCACCTCGAGGGTCGCGTCGCCCTGCAGGGTCACGGATTCCTCGACCGTCGTCACCTTCCCGGCCGTGCTCTCGGGAACCGGGACCGTCAGCGTCGCGTCCTCGTACCCCTCCGCGCGGAGGTCGACCGCGTAGGACTCGCCCGCCGGCACGTCCGCGATCCGGTAGGTGCCGTTGCCGTTCTCGAGGTGGGTGCCCGGATACTCCCCGCGACTCCCGTTCGCGCGAACCGTCGCGTTCCCGACCCCGGTCTCGAAGTGGGCGTCCGCGATGCGCACGTCGATCTCCCCCGCGCCCGTCGGAACGATCTCGAGGTCGGCCCGCTCGTCGGCCTCGAGGGTGAGCGACCGCCGCGCAGTCTCGTATCCGGGCTTCTCGACCGCGATCTCGTACTCGCCTGGCTCGAGGCCGTACCGTTCGAAGCGCCCCTCGGCGTCCGTAGTCGTCTCGACGGTCGTTCCATCCGCGGCGACGAGTTCGACGGTCGCGCCCTCGAGGGCGTCGCCCGTGGTCGCGTCCGCGACGGTCCCGGAAACGCGGGCGTGGTCGCCGGCCGCGTCGACCGCCGCGAGCGCGTCGACGAACCCCGATCCGAACCGGGTGTCGGGTTCGTCCGGTTCGCCGTCCGGCTTCCGGGCCGTCCCCTCGAGCGCGGCCTCGAGTTCCGCGGGCGCGAGGTCGTCGTCCGTCGCGGACTGTATCAGCGCGACCGTGCCCGCGACGTGGGGCGCGGCCTTGCTGGTCCCGCTGCGGGAGTCGTACTTGCCGCCGGGAGCCGTGCTCTCGATCCCGATGCCGGGCGCGACGACGTCCGGGACGACGTAGGAGTCGGGCCACCGCGGTGGCGCGTGATATCCCCAGGCGTCGTCGGTGTCGATCTCCTCGCCCGCCGAAAAGCCGGCGATCCGGTCGGGGGTCGCGCTCGCGCCGACGGCGATCGAATCGTAGACGTTCGCGGGCGAGATCGACGTCCCTTCGCCGCCGTTTCCGGCACCTGCGACGACGACCGTTCCCGCGCCGTTGGCGTTCTCGACCGCCCGGATCACGCTCGGGCGGTACTCCGACCAGCCGAAGCTCATCGTCACGACGTCGGCGTCCTCCTCGATCGCCCACTCGATCCCGGCGAGAATTCGCGACTCTTTGCCGACACAGCGTTCCTCGCAGTCCGTGATGACCGCGCCGTGGAGGAGTTCGACGTCCGGAGCGACCCCCAGGTGGGTCCCGCTCCCGTCACCCGCGCCGACGATACCCGTGACGTGAGTCCCGTGACCGTCGTAGTCGACCGGTTTCGGGGATGGATCGTCGGCGAAGTCCTTCCAGCCGTCGATCTCGAGGTCCGGGTGATCGGCGTCGACCCCGGAGTCGAGGACGGCGACCGTCGTTCCGTCGCCACGGGTGTCGAACTCGTCCCAGAGCCGCGGGACCCGCATGTCATCGAGGCCGGCGGCGTCCTCGTCCTCGTCCTCGTCCTCGTCGGTCGTTACGGTCGCCGCGCCGTCGCCGCTCGAGTCGGCGTTCGGACGCACGACCGTGGCAACCGCGTCATCGGTCCGGACGGCGGTCACGTTCTCGAGCGCCGCCACGTCCTCGAGGGAAGCCCGGTCCGTGTCGACGGTCACGACCGCGACGTTCGTAATCCAGAACCCGCGCTCGAGGTCGACGCCATCGGTCTCGGTTACGTAGCTCTCGAGCGGTTCCTGCGCCGTCGTCGCGTGGGCCTGTCGTGCCGCGACAACGTCGTCGGGAACGGTTTCGGGATCGAACGGCTCGAACCCGACGACGACCCGCACCGTCCCGTCGGCCTCTGCAAGGGCGGGATCGATCGGTGCGGTCGCATCGCCGGACGCCGCCTCGACGGTCGGTTCGGCGGCGTTCTCGAGCGTCGATCCGTCGGCGGGGGAGGGTGAGGGGGACGCCGGCCCGGCCGCAGCAGCGGCGTGTGCGCCGCCGAGCGCGAGCGTGACTGCGACCGCAAGAACGAGGACGAGGACGAACGCAATCGTCGCTGGGGCCGTCCGTCGTCCGACCGTACGGAGACCGATCGGACGGAAATTGATCGGCAGGCGAGACATTATGCGACTCGAGACAGTCAGGCTGGTTAAGACTGTCGCGTATCCCGAACGGACGGTGTCCGTGCATCGTCGCTGTCTCCCGGCGCTCAGTCGTCACCGAAATCGCGAACTCGTCATCGGGGCTGGAGTCGCATCGAGTCGCGTCGAACTCGAGAACAGAATCGGGAAAGCGGCCCTACTCGGGCCCTACTCGGCTTCGGGGATCGCGGCGTCTTCGACGTAGGGCAGTTCAGCGGCCGTTTCGCGAACCGCGTTCGCGTTGGATTTCATCAGCGCCGTGGTGTCCCAGACGCCCTCGACGAGGGCCTTGCGCTGGGCGTCGTCGACGGTGACGTCGACGGTCCGGTCCCCGTAGGTGACCGTCTCGGCTTCGACGTCGATTTCGATCTCGCCATCCGGGTTCTCGTCGACCCACGCCTGGAGTTCCTCGATCGTCTCGGCGTCGGCCGTCACGGTCGGGATGCCGAGTGCGAGGCAGTTGCCCGCGAAGATCTCGGCGAAGCTCTCGCCGATCAGGGCGTCGATCCCCCAGCGCATCAGCGCCTGGGGCGCGTGCTCGCGCGAGGAGCCACAGCCGAAGTTGGAGTTGACCACCATCACCGAGGAGTCCTGGAACCGGTCCTCGTTCATCGGGTGGTCCTTGAGGTCGTCGTCCTCGGTGAACCGCTGGTCGAAAAAGGCGAACTCCCCGAGGCCGTCGAAGGTGACGACCTTCATGAACCGGGCGGGGATGATCTGGTCCGTGTCGATGTCGTTGCCCCGGATCGGGACGCCCGATCCCGAGACGTAGTCGACTGCGGGAATCTCGACCTCGTCGCCACCGTCGGTTCGAACCTCCCGAACCTCGGCGGCGCTCGCGGGTCCGTCCTCCCCGCTCGCCTTTTTCGAGGACTCACTTCGTTCGTCCTCGCGGCTCATGCCGTCACCTCCGTCTCCGGCAGTTCGCGAACGTCCGTCACTTCGCCCTCGAGCGCCGCCGCGGCGACCATCCGCGGGTTCATCAGGACGGTCCGACCGTCCTTCGACCCCTGGCGGCCGACGAAGTTCCGGTTCGAGGAGGAGGCACAGGCCTCGTCGCCCTCGAGTTGGTCCTCGTTCATGCCGAGACACATCGAACAGCCGGCGTTTCGCCACTCGAAGCCGGCCGCCTCGAAGACGTCCTTGAGCCCTTCCTCCTCGGCGGCCCGCTGGACGCGCTGGCTGCCGGGGACGACCATCGCGCGGACGTCGTCGTGGACCTCGCGGCCCTCGACGATCCGCGCCGCGCGGCGCAGGTCCGGCAGCCGGGCGTTCGTACACGATCCCAGGAAGGCGACGTCTATGGGATAGCCCGCCATCGTCTCGCCGGGTTCGACGCGCATGTGCTCCTGCGCGCGTCGGGCGGTGTCCTGTTTGTCCGCGGGCAGGTCCTCCGGGGAGGGAATCTCCTCGGTGATGCCGACGCCCTGGCCCGGCGTGGTCCCCCAGGTGACGACCGGCTCGAGGTCGTCCGCGTCGATGTGAACAGTATCGTCGTAGTCAGCGCCCTCGTCCGACTTAATTGACTCCCAGTAGGGTTTGAGTTCGTCGAACTTCTCCGGGTTCTCCTGGAAGTAGTCGGTCTCCTCGAGCCACTCGTAGGTGGTCTCGTCGGGGTTGACGTAGCCCGCGCGGGCCCCGCCCTCGATGGACATGTTGCAGATCGACATCCGTCCTTCCATGCCCAGCGACTCGATCGCGGAACCGGCGTACTCGTAGACGTAGCCGACGCCGCCCTCGGTACCCAGGCGACGGATGATCTCGAGGATGACGTCTTTCGCCTCGACGCCCTCGCCGAGTTCGCCGTCGACCTGGATCTTCCGCACTTTCTGTTTCTCCATGGCGACGGTGCCCGTCGCGAGCACGTCCCGGATCTGGCTGGTGCCGATCCCGAACGCGAGCGCGCCGAACGCGCCGTGGGTCGAGGTGTGGGAGTCGCCACAGACGATCGTCTTCCCGGGCTGCGTCAGCCCCTGCTCCGGCCCGATGACGTGGACGATGCCCTGATCGCCCGAATCGGGGTCCGAGAACTCGATGCCCGCCTCGCGGACGTTCTCCTCGAGTTCGGCCATCATCTCCTCGGCGGCGTCCTCCTCGTAGGGGCGGGACTGGTCGGCCGTCGGGACGATGTGGTCGACCGTCGCGTGAGTGAGTTCGGGGTAGGCGACCTCGAGGTCCCGCTCGCGCAGCATGCCGAATGCCTGGGGGCTGGTCACCTCGTGAATGAGGTGGAGCCCGACGAACAGCTGGTCCTGGCCGGTCGGCAGCGTCGTGACCGTGTGTCGATCCCAGACCTTGTCGTACAGCGTCCCCTCGCTCATTCCTCGGCCTCTACGTCGGGATACTCGGACCCATACTCGTGCTCGCCGCCCCGCTCGAAGACGTCGTTGGCGTCGTCGGCGTCGTGTGGCGGTGTGTGCTCGACGTCTTTCATCGTCTTCGACGTCGGTTCGGCGTCGGCGCTCGTCCGCTCACCGTTCCCGTTCGGGTCCGTGGCAGCCGGTTCGCCGCCGTCGGTCGCGACGATCGGGCCGCGGCTGAACAGGTGGCCGGCGGTCTCGCCCGTGTAGGGGTTGGTGTGGCTCACGCCCGCCATGGTGTCGTTCGTGTTCCGTTCTCGGTTCCGCGTCGCGTTCGATCGGTCGGAGTCGTGTTCGCTCATCGTTGGATGGTGGTGTGATGTGGTGGTTGCGCGTCGATACCGTGCTCAGTCGTCGGCCCGGACTTTCTGCTCGTCCTCGTCCTCGTCCTCCTCTTCGGAGTCTTCCGTTTCGGCCTCGGCTTCCTCCCACGCGAACAGCTCGCGCAGGCGCTCGCCGACCTCCTCGATCTCGTGGCTCTTCTCGGCCTCGCGGAGCTGGTTGTAGCTCGGCCGGCCCGCCTGGTTCTCGAGCACCCACTCGCGGGTGAACTCGCCGTTCTGGACCTCCTCGAGGACCTCCTCCATGTTCTCGCGGACGGCCTCGTCGACGACGTCGTCGCCGCGGGTCAGCCCGCCGTACTCGGCCGTGTCGGAGACGGAGTCCCACATCGCGCCGAGCCCGCCTTCGTACATGAGATCGACGATGAGTTTCATCTCGTTCATGCACTCGAAGTAGGCCATCTCCGGGCTGTAGCCGGCGTCGACCAGCGTCTCGTAGCCGGTCTTGATCAGCGAGGCGATGCCGCCACAGAGGACGGCCTGCTCGCCGAACAGGTCGGTCTCGGTCTCCTCGCGGAACGTCGTCTCGACGACGCCGGCGCGGGTACAGCCGATCGCCTTCCCGTAAGCGAGTGCGCGCTCGTGGGCGTCGCCCGTCGTGTCCTGGTAGACCGCCAGCAGGCCGGGGGTCCCCTCGTCGTTCTCGTAGTTGCGCCGGACGAGGTGGCCCGGGCTCTTGGGCGCGATCATCGTCACGTCGACGTCCTCGGGCGGGGTGATCTGGTTGTAGTGGATGTTCAGCCCGTGGGCGAATTGCAGCGTGTCGCCCGCCTCGAGGTTCGGCGCGATGGCGTTCTCGTAGACCGCCGGCTGGACCGTGTCGGGCACGAGCACGGAGACGTAGGTCGCTTGCGCGACGGCCTCCGCTGGGGTCGTCACCTCGAGGCCGTCGGCCTCGGCCGCCGACCGCGACGAGGAGTCCTCGCGCAGGCCGACGACCACGTCCACGCCGCTGTCGTCCAGGTTCAGCGCGTGGGCGTGGCCCTGGCTGCCGTAGCCCAGCACGGCAACGGTGTCGTCCTCGAGCGTCGATACGTCCGCGTCGTCGTCGTAGTAGATCTCGGTAGTGAACTCGTCAGTCATGTTAATCGTCGTCCGCAGTGTATTTCGTCTGCTTCGCTTCTTCGGCGGCCGAGACGCTCGCTTCCGCGGGCGTCGGCCCGGTCGTTTCGTCCGTGCCCCGGGCCAGCGCGGTCGTTCCGGTGCGATCGACCTCCCGGATGCCGAACTGGCCGAACGTCTCGATCGCGGCCTCGATCTTCTGGCGCGAGCCCGTGACCTCGTAGGTCGCCGTCTCGGGGCTCGAGTCGACGGCCGTGGCGTCGTACATGTCGGCGACGGCCGCCACCTGCGCCGGATCCTCGGCGTCGACTTTCACCAGCGCCAGTTCCCGCTGCATGGCGTCGGGCTCGAGTTCCCGCACCGAGGCGACCGGGACCAGCTTCCGCAACTGTTTCTTGATCTGGTCGATCCCCGGGTCGGACTCCTCGACGACGAGGGTGATCCGCGCGCGGTCCTCGTCGGTCGTCGGCCCGACGGTCAGGCTCTCGATGTTGAACTGCCGTCTCGAGAACAGGCCCGAGACCTCCGCCAGGACGCCGGGCTCGTGTTTGACCAGCGCGGAGATGACGGTCCGGCGGGGATCGTGGGTCACCTCGACCTCGGGATCGATACGGATCCCCTGCTCGTTGCGCCGGCCGTCCGGCGTCGGCCGTTCCTCCGGGGCCGGGCCGTCCAGTCCGCCGCTCATAGTTGGTCCTCCGCCAGGGCGAACTGGCCGTTGTCGCCGCCGCTTGGCACCATCGGGTAGACGTTCGCCTCGGGGTCGATGTGGACGTCGATCACCGAGGGACCGTCGTAGGCGACGGCCTCGGCGATGGTGTCGGCGACCTCGTCGTAGTCGTCGATCCGGAACCCGCGTGCGCCGAAGGCCTCGGCGAGCTTGTCGAACTCCGGCATCCAGTTGTAGTCCGAGGCGGCGTGACGGCCCTCGAAGAAGGCGTCCTGCCACTGCCGGACCATGCCGATGTACTCGTTGTTGAGAACGGCAACCGTGATGTCCAGGTCCTCGCGGACCGCGACGGATAGTCCCTGCATCGTCATCAGGAAGGAGCCGTCGCCGTCGACGCAGACGACCTCCTGGTCGTCGTCGGCCGCCAGGCGCGCGCCGATCGCCGCCGGCAGGCCGTACCCCATCGTCCCCAGGCCGTGACTCGAGACCCACGTCCGGGGCTCGGTGAACGTCCAGTACTGGCAGGCCCACATCTGGTGTTGGCCGACGCCGGTGGTGACGATCGCGCTGTCGCTCGTGGCCTCGTCTAAGGCCTCGACGACGAACTCCGGCCGGACCGGCTCGTCCTTGGGGGCGTCGTAGGCCATCGAGTAGTCGGACTTCCACTGCTGGCACTGGGCGCGCCACTTCGTCGCCTCGGGCGAGGACTCGACGGCCTCGGCCAGCTGCGAGACGACGGTGTCGGCGTCCCCGATCAGCGGGTAGTCCGCGTGGATGTTCTTCGAGATTTCGGCGGGATCGATGTCGACGTGGATGACCTCCGCGTCGGGCGCGAAGGTCTCGATGCCGCCGGTCAGGCGGTCGTCGAACCGAGTGCCGACGGCAAGCAGCGTGTCACAGTGGGTGATCGCCATGTTGGCGTAGCCGGTGCCGTGCATGCCCGCCATCTCCATCGATAGCTCGTGATCCTCGGGGAACGAGCCCAGGCCGGGCATCGTCGTGATGACCGGGATCTCGTGCTCGATCGCGAACTCCCGGCAGGTCTCGCTGGCCTCGCCCTTGATGACGCCGCCGCCCAGCAGCATCGCGGGCCGGTCGGCGTTCTCGAGGCGCTCGGCCGCCTCTGCGACGATCTCCGGGTCGGCTCGCTCCTGGACCTCGTAGGTGTCCGGCGTTTCGGGTTCGCCGGGCTCGGTCTCGGTGTCGGCGTTCGTGACGTCCTTCGGCAGGTCGACCAGCGTCGGGCCGGGCCGTCCCTCGTTCGCGAGGGCGAAGGCCTCGCCGACGTCGTCGCCGACCCGGTCGGGGTCGGCCGCGAAGGTGTTCTCCTTCGTGATCGGCGTCGTGACGCCGGTGGTGTCGGTCTCCTGGAACGCATCGTTGCCGACGAACTCCGTCGGCACCTGGCCGGTCAGCGCGATCAGCGGATCCGAGTCCATGTCGGCGTCCGCGATGCCCGTGACCAGGTTCGTCGCGCCCGGGCCCGACGTGGCCAGGCAGACGCCCGGCTCGCCCGAGACGATGCCGTAGGCGTCGGCCGCGTGGGCCGCGCCCTGCTCGTGGGCCATCGTCACGTGCCTGATGTCGGAGTCGTACAGGGCGTCGTAGACGGGCATGATCGCCCCGCCCTGGACGCCGAAGGCGTACTTGACGCCCGCGTTCTCGAGGGCCCGGACGACTGCCTGTGCGCCGGACGTAACCGGCTCCGGCGTCGGGTCCTCCGATCCCGACGGCGCGTCGGGTTCTTGCTCGTCCTGTGCGTCTTCCTCAGTGTGTTCTTCCGGTGGCGAAACCGTTGCAGCGCGTTCGCTCATCGGAACTCACCCGCCGTGGGCTGGCGATCCGTATCGTACTCCGCGGACGACGGCGACGACGATGACGCGCGTCGCGCGGTCCGTGCTGTGTGTGGCTGGTTCATCTGCGTGGAAACTGCTCGCTCGAAAATCGATGCGACGGCGAAACCGGAATCGTGGGTGCGGAGTAATAGAGGGGCTAGTACGCCCCTACAATACGAATACGGATCGCGGCGAACGCGCTGCTGTCGCCCCGAGTGCGAGCCGACAGGGATGCGCGTCCCGTCATTACTGATCCGATAGGCACCTCGAGGGACATAACTGTTGCGAGCGGGGCAACGTTCGCGGCGGCGGGTTGGGTGTGTACGCGGTCCCGTTCGCGTTCGCGACAGCAGCCGCTCGCGATCCGTGGAAACCGGGGTGGACGCCGTCATCGCTCAGGCGCGCACCTCCTCCTGCTCGCGTTCGCTCTCGTCGTCGGTACGCCGCGGGACGTCGGCCTCCTCGGCGAACCGCTCCAGGTCGCCGACGGTGACCCGGCGCTTCTCCGCGCCGTAGTCCTTGACGCGACGGGTGACCGCCCGTACCTCCTCGTCGGAGGGGGCGAACCCGCGGTCCTCGAGACGCTCGCGTACCGAGTGGGTGCCGGTGTGTTTGCCCATGACCAGCCGGCGTTCCGCGCCGACCATCTCGGGGGTCATCACGCCGGGCTCGAAGGTGTCGGAGTTCTCGATGACGCCGGCGGCGTGGATGCCGCTCTCGTGAGAGAAGGCGTTGTCGCCGACGATCGGCTTGTTGCCGGGCGTGTCCATGCCGCTCTTCTCGGCGACGACCTCCGAGAGCTCCGTGATGCGGGTCGTGTCGATCCCCGTGTCGGTCTGGTAGAGGGACTCGACGGACATCACGAACTCCTCGTAGGCGGCGTTGCCGGCCCGCTCGCCGATGGAGTTGACCGACACCTGGGCCTGGTCGGCCCCCGCTTCGATCCCCGCCAGCGCGTTCGCGGTGGCCAGGCCGAAGTCGTCGTGGGTGTGGACGTCGATCCGGGCGTCGGTGTGCTCGCCGACCTTCGCGATCAGCTCGCGGAACCGACCCGGCGTGGCGACGCCACAGGTGTCGGGAACGTTGATCCAGTCGACGCCGACCTCGGAGACCGCTTCGACGACGTCGATCAGGAAATCCTCGTCAGTTCGCGTCGCGTCCATCGGCGAGAACATGCAGGTAGCCCCCGCCTCTTTGACGCGTTCGACCGATTCGACTGCGCGTTCCCGGACCTCCGCTCGCGTGGCGTGCATCGAATCCTCGATCTGGACGTCGCTGGTGGACACGAACGTGTGCACCATCTCGACGCCCGAATCGAGCGCCGCTTCGACGTCCTTGTCGACGACGCGGGCTAACCCGCAGGTCGTCGTCGACGTCGACGATGCGATGTCACGGACGGCCTCGAACTCGGCGTCGGAGTTGACGGGGAATCCAGCTTCGATGACGTGGGTCCCCATCTCGTCCAGGATCGAGGCGATCCCTCGCTTGTCCTCGTACGAGAAGGAAGTGCCGGGCGACTGTTCACCATCCCGCAGGGTGGTGTCGAAGACACGTGCTGACTCTATTTCGTCAGTGGAATCTAACGTGCCCTGGAAGAACTCGACCCCCCTGACTGGTGTCAGAGGACGGCTCGTCTTGTGAAGACATTGTAGTCGAATCCCAGGCGGGAGGACCTATATAAATCTGGTGCCGAGATCGAAATCACCTGACGTGTTACCACGGAACACGATACGCGAGTGGCTAAAAATCGCAAGCAACCAATGGCCTAATATTCTTAATACTGAATGGTATCATATGGTCGCCGTCGGCCGAGGTTCGCCAACACCGGCAACTATTACCCCGTAATCGGTGGCGTTCCGGGGGCGCTCTCGCTGGCGCGCGCCCGCCGGTTGACGGACGGTCACCGCTGAGGATGTTGAGTCGAGATATCTGACTATTCATCCACTAGTTTCGGATATCGATTCCGATCGTCCACCGATCCGTCACTCGAGGGCGTCCTGATGGGATTCGTAGCGGCTGACGTACCGATCCTCACAGGAGGGACAGCAGAACGTCTTGACCTCGCCCCCGACCGTCGCCGTCACGCCGTCGCCGGTGACCTCCTTCCCGCAGACGACGCACTCGAGGGCGAATCCGGCGGCCGAGACGCCGACCAGGCGATCGGACCGCGAGAGCAGCGTCACGTCGTAGCCGCCGAGCTCCGAAAGGTCGAGTTCGGTCTCGAGCCACGAGCGAACTCCCTCGGAGGGCAGGGTCGCGTGGACGAGCACGCGGCCGTCCATCCCCTCGTAGATCCCCTCGACGCCCTCGAGGTCGGCCGCCGCGGCGTAGACGTCGGCGACGGCCGCCGGCGCGGGCTCGAGTTCGATCAGGGCGGCCGTCTCGCCGCGGAGCTTCTCGCGGTCGACGTCGATCGTAAAGCCCTCGATGATCCCCTGTTCCTCGAGCCGGGAGATGCGGTCGGAGACCGCCGGCGGGGTCAGCCCGACGTGGTCGGCGATCTCCTTGTACGGCCGGCGGGCGTTTTCGCTGAGGAGTTCGAGGATCTCGATGTCGGTCTCGTCGAGGTCGCGCATGCGGCGACGTTCGACCGGGAGCGAAAAGAGTGTGCCGTCGCCGCCGGTCCGACGCGCGTCTCGAGGCTCGGCGCGAGGGGAGCGGGCGGCCGTCGCGCGTATGGGTACTTTACCCCCGGTCGTGGTACGTGCCCCCGCGATGACGACCGACGAAATCACCGACCTGCTGACCGAAGCGTACCTCGACGAACTCGAGACCGTGATGAACTACCTCTCGAACGCCATCGTCCTCGACGGTATCCACGCCGAGGAGGTCAAGGCGAGCCTCGAAGCGGACATCCAGGAGGAACTCGACCACGCCCGGATGATCGGCGAACGGCTAAAGCAACTCGACGAGTCGCCCCCGGGGTCGGAGTCGTTCGACGCCCAGCAGTCGAACCTCCAGCCGCCCGCGGACACCACCGACGTGCAATCGGTCATCGACGGCGTGCTCGAGGCCGAGGAGGACGCCATCGAGACCTACCGGTCGCTGGCGGCCGCTGCCGACGACGCCAACGACCCCGTGACGGAGGACGTGGCGGTGACGCTGCTGGCGGACGAGGAGGCCCATCGGACGGAGTTCCGCGGGTTCCAGAAGGAGTTCCCGATGGACTAAGGACCGACTGCTGACCGGGGAGTTCCTCGAGAGGAACGTTTTTCTCGTCGGGCTTCGAGGGGGGTCACATGAGCGACTTCGACCTCGATCTGCGGGCGGTCGAGGAACACATCGACGAAGAGCTCGATCTCGAGGGAAGCATCGTGCTCGGCGTCCTGGACGGGTCGACGCCGGCGGAGCAGTGGATCGAAGCCGTCTCGAACGGCAACGTGCTGGTCCTCAACGTCGAGGGAGAGGTCAACGAACTCGCCTCAGGATTCGCCCGCGACGTAAAAGAGGCCGGCGGAAACCTGGTGCACTTCCGCGGATTCCTGATCGTGACGCCGCCGGGTGTGGACGTGAACACCGACCGGCTATAGGACGCGATCTCACTGCGATACCGACAACTCGCCGTAGTCGAACGCCTCGCCCATCTCCGAGAGCGTGTCGAGTTCGTCCTGTTCCTCCCGGAGCGTCTCCTCTAAGGTGTCGGCCGCGTCGTCCATGCCCAGTTATCTGCCATCGGGATCAGATTCCCGTAGGTGGCGACTTCGTAGTGTTCGGCTTTCTGGCCGGCAGCGATGTTGAACCGGTCGATCGCCTCGTCGCTCGGATCCGTGCTCATGAACTCCTCGTGGGCCTCGATCATCCCCTCGACGACCGGGTCCTCCTCCGGCTCGGCCTCCGCGTCGAGTTGCTCGAACACCTGTTCGATCCTGTCGACGTGGATCTCGGTCTCCTCGCGGTGTTCCGCAAAGCCCGATTTGACCTCCTCGTTCGAGGTGGTCTCCTCGAGTTCCTCGAGAGCCTCGATGAGGCGCTGTTCGGTGTGGGAGGCGTGTTTCAGTCCGGATACGAAGAGGTTTTCCGTGGTATCGATCGTCATGGGTGATCGTCTGAGCGTGCGCCGTTGTGATCGATACGTCGTCGGCCTGCAGGTGAGCGGACCCGAACCGTCGCGGGGAGACCGGCGCGGCCGCCGCTACGGATCCGTCGCGAACGTCAACACGTGCCCGTCCGGATCCCGGAGGACGACCCGTTCGTCGTCGACCTCGTCGACTCGGCCCACCCGGTCGGCGACTGCCTCGAGCGCTGCGGTCGGTTCGCTCGTCTCGAACCCCAGGTCGACGTGGACGCCCCCGCGGGCATCGGCGAGCCCGAGGTGGGGTTCCCACAGCTCCAGGGCCATCGGGCCGTCCATCCGGACCCGCGTGCGGTCGTCGCCCGCGTCGACGGTCTCGAACCCCAGTTGGGTGTAGAACGCCTCCGCGCGCTCGAGGTCCTCGACCTCGAGGACGACCTCGAAGAGGCCGTCGATCCCCGGCCCCGCGACGTCCCGCTGGCCGAGTTCGACGCAGTTGCCGTCCGGGTCGTACAGGTACAGCGACTTCGCGGGGCCGAACTGGGCCTCCTCGAGGTCGTAGCCCTGTTCCTCGAGGCGGTCCCACCAGTCGTCGTACTCGTCGGCGGGGATCGAGAGCGCGAAGTGGGTGTGGAGGCCACCGCGGGGGACGCCGCTCGGCCGGCGGAGCACGAGGTCGGTGTCGCCGGCGGCGAGGGCGAGTTCGGACGGCTCATCGCGGTCCGCGCGAACCGACATCTCGAGCGTCTCCGCGTAGAACGCCCGTGCGGGCTCGAGGTACTTGGCCTCGAGCGCGAGCCAGGCCAACCGAGTGAGCATGTGTCCACCTACTTGAGGACCGGTGAAAGAACCGTCGCCGACGCCCGGAGCGCATCCGGACCGCGGTCGGACCGTCCCGTTCGCCGCTTCTCCCCCGTTTATGGTGTCGACGGCCCTAGAGAAACGCACGATAATGAGTTTCCGCATCGACGAACGCGCCACGGACTTCCGCGAGATCGACCGCTTCGACCACGGTGTCGGCTGGATCGCCCACCCCGAGGAACGCATGCAACGCGCCAGCCACGCCCTCGAGGTCGACGGCGAGGTCTGGCTGATCGATCCCCTCGACGCCGACGGTCTCGACGACCTGCTCGCGGAGTTCGGCGAGGTCGCCGGCGTCGTCGTCCTGCTGGATCGCCACAAGCGCGACGCCGCGGCGATCGCGGACCGCCACGACGTCCCGGTCTACCTCCCGGAGTTCTTCGAAGGAGTCGCCGAGGAACTCCCGTCCGAGACGCCAATTGCCCGCTTCGGCGACGAACTCGCTGACACCGGTATCGAGGCGCTCACGGTGGTCAACAACCGGTTCTGGCAAGAGGCCGCACTCTACGACCGCGAGGCGGGTACGCTCGTGGTTCCCGAGTCCGTCGGGACTGCCGACTACTTCCGGGTCCGGGGCGAACGGCTCGGCGTCCACCCGATGCGGCGGGCGGTGCCGCCCCGCGAGACCCTCGGCGGACTCCGCCCGGACCGGGTCCTCGTCGCCCACGGCCCGGGCGTGCTCTCCGGAGCGACCGGCACCCTCGCCGACGCGCTCGAGGGGGCGCGTCGCCGGGCGCCGCTGCTGTACGCGAAGACGGCGCGGTCGTTGCTCCCGTTCTAGGGGATAGCGAATGGCGAATAGTGGATAACGGATAACGGGTGCATTCGCGGGGAATACATCTAACTACTCGCCCGACATAGGGGCGGGCGTGGTCTACATCACGCGGGCGCTCGTCGACGTCCTCCTCGATCTGGCCAGCGATGCCGATCCCGACCGCGTGACGACCGGGACGTCGGTCACTCCCGCCCGCGAACTCCAGGGGCCGGAAGCCGACGCCGTCGCCCCGGAGACGCCCGTGTTCACGGACTTCTTCCTCCCCGATCCGGGCAACGCCGTCAACGCCGTCTTCGGCGTCGACCTCTCGACGCCCGCCCGCCAGGCGCAGGGACAGTTCGTCTCGCACCCGCTGCGGGAACTCGAGGTAACCCGACGCGACGACCTCGCGGAAGTGATCTTCGTGGCCGTCCCGCCCTGGACCGACGCCGAGGACTCGTTCGCGGCGTTCGACCGGGCGGGGAACCGACAGCCCCTCGAGATCATCGACGCGCAGCCACCGGAGCAGTCGTTTCCGGCCTGAGCCGTCGGCGATGCGTTCCTGACAGGGGTTCGAGAGGGGGGTCAGTCGTCGGCTGACGGCTCGAGCGTCACCGCGATTTCCGCGGCCGCAGCCTTGTACTCAGGAATCTTCGCTCGCTCGTCGAGCACGTCGTTCGTGAGCCGATTGGCCGAAGCGGCTGCGAAGTGTGGCGTCGTCCAGACGACGCCCTCCTTGATGTCCTCGGTGACCCGCGCCTCGACCGTGATCTCGCCCCGCCGGGACTCGAGGACGACCTCGTCGCCGTCCTCGATCCCGTACCGCTCCGCGTCCGCGGGGTGGACGTCGACGAAGTTCTCGGGGGTCTGGCGGTTCAGCGTCGGCGAGCGGGTGCTCATCGTTCCGGTGTTGTAGTGTTCCTCGAGGCGTGCGGTCGTGAGGATCAGCGGGTACTCGTCGTCCGGCGTTTCGGCCGGTGGCTGGTGGCTGACCCCTTCGATCCGCCCGCGTCCGCTCTCGGTGTCGAACTCCTCCTCGTAGAGGTAGGGGTCGCCCTCGTCACCGGGCTGGTAACAGGGCCAGTGCAGCCCCTCCTCGCCCAGCCGATCGTAGCTCATCCCGTGGTAGATGGGACACACCCGGCGGAGTTCCTCGAAGACCTCCTCGGGGCCGTCGAACTCGAACTCGTCGGCGTCGAAGAGTCGAGACCCGACCGCCGAGAGGATCTCGAGGTCGTGTTTCGTGTTCTCGTGGACTTTCCCGACGCCGCGCATCCGCTGGACGCGCCGGTCGGTGTTCGTGACGGTCCCGCCGCGTTCGGCCCACGTCGTCGCCGGCAGGAGCACGTCGGCGTACTGGGCGGTCTCGGTCGGGAAAATGTCCTGGACGACGACGAACTCGAGGTCCTGGATGCGTTCGGCGACCCGGTTGGCGTCGGGCTCGCTCATTACGGGGTTCTCACCCATGACGTACAGGCCCTTGACCGACTCGCCGAACTCGTGGGAGATCTCGACGTTCGTGAGGCCCGGCTCGGCCGGGATCTCGAACCCCCACTCGTCCTCGACCGCCTCGCGGGCCGCGTCGTCGTCGACGAGCTGGTAGCCCGGCAGGACGTTCGGCATCGCGCCGACGTCGCAGGTCCCCTGGACGTTGTTCTGCCCGCGCAGCGGGTTGACGCCGGTTCCGGGCCGGCCAACGTTGCCCGTGATCAGCGCCAGGTTGATCTCGTTTTGCACGTTGTCGACGCCGCAGGCGTGCTGGCTCATCCCCATCCCCGTGAAGATGGCCGCGTTATCCACCGTTGCGTACTTCTCGGCGGCCAGTTCGATCTCCTCGAGCGGGACGCCACACTCCTCGGCCGCTGCCTCCTCGTCGAAGTCCGCGAGCGTCTCTTTCAGGTGGTCGAACCCCTCGGTGCGCTCGGCGACGAACTCCTCGTCGATCCAGCCGTCCTCGGGCTGGTCCTCGTGGTGCTCGAGGATCGTCTTGAGAACGATGTTCAGCAGCGGGATGTCGGTGCCGGGGTTCAGCTGGAGGTGCTGGTGGCGGTCGGTCTCGTCGATCTTGAACGACCGCGTCGTCTTGTTCGCGTGGGGATCGACCTGGATGACGGTCGCGCCGTCGAGGACGGCCTGTCGGAAGTACTGGCTGTTCGCGATCGGGTGTTGTTCGCCCGGGTTCGCCCCCTGGATCCAGAACAGGTCACACTCCTCGCGGAGGTCCCGCATGCTGTTGGTCATCGCCCCCGCGCCGAGGCTCGTCCGCAGCGCCCAGACGGTCGAAGCGTGACACATCCGCGTACAGTTGTCGACGTTGTTCGTCCCGTACCGGCGTGCGAGCTTCTGGAGGAGGTAGTTCTCCTCGTTCATCGTCTTCGAGGAGCCGAAAAAGCCCACGGCGTCGGGGCCGTACTCCTCGCGGATGCGCTCGAGTTCGTCGACGACGTACGCGTAGGCCTCCTCCCAGGTGGCCTCGCGGAACTCGCCGTCCTCCTTGATCTGCGGGTCGGTGAGCCGATCTTCGTGGTCGACGACCTCCGTCGCCGCGCCGCCCTTGATGCAGACGCGGCCCTCGTTGACGGGCGCGTCGCCCCACGGCATGAACTGCACGTCCGCCGGCTCCTCAGCCCCCGAAAGCTGGATGCCACAGCCGACGCCACAGTACGGACAGATCGTCTTGACCGGGTCTGATTGATCGCTTGACATAGTGTGATCTCCTCGGTCGCCGCGCGTCGCGGGCGATCGACACGTTGTCTATCACCGTCCACCGGAATGAGTCTTGCTGACACACGACTTCGATCCCGTCCGGTCGCCGGCGGCCGCTCCCTCGAGCGCATCGCCGAACCTCAGGTGACACGGGGAAACGTATACCACGATAGTGGACTAACGGCCGATCGATGGCGCTTACCCGGTCCGCCCTCGAGGCTGCCGTCGCCGACTACCGCGAGGAGGAACCCTTCTATCCGGTCGAGCGCGAGGGGATCGAGACACTCCCCAGCGCGTTCCGGTCCGGCGAGTTCGGACGGCGAGACGCCACGTGGGTCGTTCGCTGGTACTACCGGCGGTTGCTCGGCGCGATCCCGAACGCCGAGCGGCGCCGGCACGAGGACGCTTTCGAACGGAATCCGTTCGACGACGTTCACGACGCGATCGTGGCCGCCGCGACCGCGATCGATCGGGGCGATCGCTCACCCCCCGTCGCAGAACCGGTCGAACGACTGACCGCGCTCGAGGGCGTCGACGTTCCGGTCGCCTCCGCGTTCCTGTTTTTCGGGGCGCCGGAGTGCTGCATCGTCGTCGGCGACCGCGAGTGGGAAACGTTGCGGACCCACGGCCACCTCGAGCGTCCCTATCCGGAGTCGCCGTCGCTCGCGGACTACCGGACGTATCTCGACCGCTGTCGGTCGCTGGCTGACCGGTTCGATTGTGATATGTGGTGGTTGTACCGGGGACTCTGGCGACTCTCGACGGACGAAGACGCCGATACGGAACGCAACTGAAACTACCGACTTCGCGTCGATTCCGGGACGAAGAAGTTCGTCAGGAGGCGACGACGGGTCACCGCGGTTCCCGTTCCGGCTCCGGTGCCGGGGCCGGGGCCGGGGCCGGTACCGGAACCGGAACCGGCGTCGGTACCGCGGTCGGGAACCCGTCGTCGATGATTCGGTCGATGATGCCGCCACGATGCCGGTCTTCGCTGTCCTTCTCGTCGTCACCCGACGGAGACGGGAAGTCCGGGATGTGTGGCACGTGCCTTCGACCTCCAGTCGAAAATACGCCCTCGAGGAGAATAAAATCCGGGTTGGACCCTGAGTGCGGTCACCACCGTCGGCCGTTCTTGGGGCTACGCCGCCGAACAGCGACGGGAAGCCGCGGGGAGTCACGCCGGCCCCTCCGCAGGAGCGGGAGACTTGCCGCCCGGAACGTATTACCGATACGGCTCACTCGAGATAGCCCAACCCCCGGAGCTGTTCCGCGATCTCCTCGAACTCCGCTTCCGTAAGTTCACCCTCCTTCTGGTGCTGGATGACGATACTTCGCAGCAGAAACCGGACGAGGTCGCTCGTGCTCTGGAAGCTGGTCCCCTCGATCGTGTCCTCGACGCGGTCGGCGAGTTCCTTCGGGATCGAAACCGTGGTGTACTCGGTCATAGTGGATGGTCCGTCCCAGCCCTCAAAGACGTGTCGGCGACGACGCACGAACTGAAACCGGTGACAGTCGCGCGACCGTTCGGCCGGCTTCGTAGCGGTTTTTATAGCGGCCTGTCAAATGGTGTCTATGGGAGTCCGGCCACCATCGAACGGAGACGACGACGAACCCGAGAGCGTCGAGTTCGGCATCGCCGCAGTCGACGCCCGGCTCAAGGACGCTGATCTCTCTTTTCCAGCCACCAGGGACGACGTCGCCGCCGAACTCGGCACCGCGCGCATCCCCTACGATGTCCACGGCAACGACGTCTCGCTGGGCGAAATGCTTTCGGAAGTCGACTCCGAAGAGTTCCGCTCGCGCCAGCAATTGCTGAACGAACTCCACGAGCCGTTCGAGGAATACCGTCGGCAACACTCCGGCGGCGTCTTTCAGCAGATGCGCTCGATGCTTCCGTTCTGATACTACCGGACAGAAGTCAACTCGAAGTCGGTCGCGAATTCGCGGCCGTCCGGCCTGGAACGGCCGCACGTATGCGACCGGCGTTACATAGTTCTGCCCGGCAGTATGAACTATCGGTCGGTCCCGCGGCCGCCGTCGGCTTCGGTCTCCGTCTCGATTTCGGGGTCGGTTCGACCTTCTTCCGCCTCGCGGTCCTGCCGACCATCGCTATCGCTTGCCGTCGACTTTCTCGTGATCCGCTCGAGGCGACGGCGCTGTTCGCGGTGTAAGGTGACGAGCAGGTCCGAGAGCACGCCGAACATTAGCAACTGGACGCCGAGCAGGATGCCGGCCGCGGAGACGAGCGCCAGGATCTCGTGGCCGATCCCGTACTGCACCCACTCCCAGACGACGTAGGTCGCGATGAGCGCGCCAGTAACGATGCCCGTGACCCCGAGGCTGCCGAAATAAAAGAGCGGGTTGTTGGTCTTGGCCAGCGAGTACAGCGCCAGGATAATCGTTCCGCCGTCTTTCACGGGGTGAAGGTTCGTCTCGGAGTCCTCCGGTCGGGCACTGTAGCTGATCGGGACGACCGTCGTGTCGATGCCGTGTTTCACACACTCGACGGCAAGTTCGGTCTCGATCGTAAAGCCGTCAGAATCGAGCGAGAGACGTTCGAAAGAGTCGACCGTAAACGCCCGGTAGCCCGAGAGGATGTCCTCGTAGTCGGCCCCGTGGATGAACCGGAACGAGCGATTGATCAGCCGGTTCCCGACGCCGTTCAGCGCCTTCATCGCGTCGTCGTCCATATCTGCGAACCGGTTGCCGATCACGTGCTCGTAGCCGCGGGACAGCGGCTCGAGCATCCGCTCGGCGTCCGCCGGGTCGTAGGTACCGTCGCCGTCGAGCATCAGGACGTAGGGGACGTCGATGTACTCGACGGCCTCGCGGACGGCCTGTCCCTTCCCGTCGCCTGACTGGACGAGTACCTGTGCGCCGCGGTCGCGGGCGATCTCCTGGGTGTCGTCCTCGGAGCCGCCGTCGACGACGACGACGTTCCCGTAGCCCTCCTCGTGGAAGCCGTCGATCACGTCGCCGATCGTCGCCGCCTCGTCGAGGGTCGGAATGAGGACGCACACCTCGTCGGACGCGATCTCGCGCGTCGTCCCGGTATCGCTCATGGCGATGACCTCCCCACCGCCGTCGCGATCCGCGTGCGCGAGCGTCCCGTCATTCTCCATCGGCAATCACTCTCTCGTCGGACCGCAAAAGGTTACTGAAAGTCGGCGTCCGGACGCCGCTCGAGACGAGGACGAGGGCTACCAGGTCAGCCCCTCGTACACCTCGAGGGCGTCCCGATCGACGTCGATCCGGCGCCCGTCGACCAGGACCCGCTGGGCCATCCCCTCGAACTCGCGATCGAGGTCGTCGAACTCCGGCCAGTCGGTCGCGACGACGGCCCCGTCGGCCCCCTCGAGGGCGGCTTCGGGGGACCCGGCGAACTCGAGGTCGGCGTCGGGATACTTCTCGCGGACGTTGTCCGTGGCGACGGGATCGTAAGCGACGACCGACGCGCCTCGGTTCTCGAGGTGCTCGAGGACGTCGAGTGCGCGGGACTTCCGGACGTCGTCCGTCCCCGGCTTGAACGAGAGGCCGAGGACGGCGATGCGGGCACCCTCGAGGTCGACGTGGTCGGCCAGCAGGGAGACGAGCCGAGTCGGCTGCTCGTCGTTGACCGCGACGGCGGCGTCCAGCAGTTCGGGCTCGTACCCCTGCTCGCGAGCGCCCGCCCGCAGCGCCGCGACGTCCTTCGGGAAGCAGGACCCGCCCCAGCCCAGCCCCGAGCGCATGAACCGCTCGGAGATCCGGTCGTCGAGGCCGACCGCCTCGAGCACCTCGTAGGCGTCGGCGCCGTACTCCTTCGCGATGTTCCCGAGTTCGTTGACCAGCGAGACCTTCGACGCGAGGAACGCGTTGTTCGCGTACTTGATGAGCTCCGCCTCGCGGACGGCTGTCTCGACGAGGTGGGTGTCGTCGTTTGCGAGAATGGGCGCGTAAAGCTCCCGGAGGGTTTCGGCCGCCTCGTCCGTTCGGGTTCCGAGCACGACCTTGTCCGGCTCGAGGAAGTCGCCCACCGCGGTCCCCATCCGGAGGAACTCGGGGTTCATCGCGACCTCGATCCCCTCGCCGATCGGGGTGCCCGATTCGTCGGCGAGGATCGGTGCGACGACCTCCTCCGTGGTGCCGGGGAGGACCGTACTCTTGACCACGACGAGGTGGTCGTCGTCTTTTTCGGTGAGGGCCTCGCCGAGCATCTCCGCACCGGCCCGCATCGGCGCGAGATCGAGACTGCCGTCCTCGCTCTGGGGCGTCGGGAGACAGAGGAGCGTGACGTCCGTCTCCCGGACTTCGGCGTAGTCCGTCGTCGCGCGCAGCGAGTCGCTCGCGTGCTCGGCGATGCGGGGCTCGAGGCCCGACTCGTGGATCGGGGCCTCCCCCGCGTTGATCGTTTCGACGATTTCTTCGTCGATCTCGACGTTGACGACGTCGTGGTCGAGGTCGGCGAGACAGGCGGCGACGGTGGTTCCGACGTACCCGCTGCCGACGATGGAGACGTTCATACGGGATGCGAGGAGCGGTCGGCGTTAGTCGTTTTTGGTTGGTACCCACCGTTTCGCCGCAGGTCAAACCTGTCGGATGGCGGTCTCGAGTTCTCCTCGCTCTTCCCTTTCTGTTTGCTTCTCGAGTCGTTTTCTTCGATCTCGATCTTCGGGGTAGCCGAGATGTCGAGCCGTTAGCCACCTCCGGATCGCGTCGATTGTCCGGCTGGACTGGATCAGCAGGTCAATTGCATCCGAGAGTTCGTACTCGCCGCAGCTGCTGGGTTTGACCAGGCGACTGGCGTGGAATCTCGCTGGCGCGAATGTGTAGCAGCCAGTCATCTCGAGGGCGAAAGTCGGGCTGTCCGGTTTCTGCCTTACTGCGAGGATTTTGCCGTATTCGTTGGTGAGGACGCCGTACCGTAACGCTTCCTCGTGCGGGACTTCTTCGACGAGGAACGCGGCGTCAGCACGCTCTTTTCGGTGGGGTTTGTCACGTCACGCAAATCGCCCGGACGACTTATCCCTCGAATCAGCATGCAGTCGTCCACGTCGGGTTCGGCCTGCAGAACCACCTGGGCGAGCTCGAGTTGTTCGCACTGGCGAACATACGTGATCGGTACGTCCTCGCCCTCGTCGTCGTATCACTCGATGATCCGTTCCTTCCGATACGCGACGGTGGAAGCAGAGGCACCGATCTCGAGCATGTTGCTGGAGACGTTCCCGATGACGGGTGGCCGTCGACCTCGAGGAGTACTTTGGGTTTGTTTCGGTGGGGGCAGAGTGGGTATCATGGTAAATACGGCGAAACTGGGAAATCACATGCTTTCGAGATATAATCCTACCAATACATATCAAATACGGGAGGTAGCCGCCAGCTAGTATCTCGTAATAATGCCAATACTTTATCCCGTTCAAATCGTATTGGTGCCGTATGGGACTAGTTAAAAAAGGAATACATACCTATCGAGAAAACGGCCTTCTAAATACGGTAGAAAAATCGACATCATTTGTTCGATCACATCCCCACTACTTACACCACGCCATCACAAACTTGGCGTTTCGGTTGCGGTACGGCGAAGGAACGGATGTTATGGCAAAAGACTGGGACAATCTATTACTGTTGGACGCATGTCGATATGATATATTTTCCGATGAAAATAATATTGACGGAGATCTTCAGTCGGTTATTTCTCATGGCTCCTCAAGCCTTGAATTTATTGAGGGGAACTTCGCGAATGAGGATCTCCACGACACGGTGTATGTAACTGCTAATACGTATTACGATGTCCTTGATGATGATGTTTTCCACGCCGTAATAACCTGCTTTGATCACTGGGATGAGGAATTGATGACTGTCCCTCCCGGTGGTGTCGTGGAAACAGCGCTCAAGGCTCACGAGCAATATCCCCAAAAGCGTTTGATCATACACTTCATGCAGCCACACGCTCCGTACATCGGTGAAAAGGGGCGAGAATTGCGGGAACGATTGAGCCGTCAAATAAACATAACAGGGATGACACTAGAGCGGGCTCAAAAAGACTCCCGTACAGAGACAGAGAACTCGCCCCGGACTGTCCAAACGATAGAAGCCCCTACAGTCGACGGGTTGGATGTTTCTGATACTGAAATAAGAGAGGCATACACAGAAAACCTAAATGTGGTTCTGTCCCACGTGAAAGAATTATTACCCCAACTAACTGGAAAGACAGTGATTAGTGCGGACCATGGAGAGTTACTAGGAGAACGTGTGTTTCCCCTGTATCGGAAACGATATGAACACCCGACTTATCTCCACGTTCCGGAACTATGTATTGTTCCTTGGTTAGTGATAGAGGGGGACGAAAGAAAATATGTCAATCCAGAACCCCCTGAACGATATGATTCGATGCGGCAGGAAGAGCTGGATGAAAAATTGGAAGCCCTTGGATACAGATAGCACATCCTTATCATGTGATGTTTGGAAGGCCATCTTGGGTCTATGTGATCAACCTGGATTCGGACTAACGACTATAGCAACGCCTCCATCAGTCGTTTCTCAAGGTTTTTGTTCCTCAGCGAAAAAAGCATGATATGAGTGATTTGCCGAACGTTCTCTTGGTGATTTTAGATAGCGCTCGAGCCAAGAACATGGGGGTGTACGGTTATGACCGTGAGACGACTCCGTTTTTGGACGGATTTGCGGAAGCGGCGACTCTCTATCAGCAAGCACGTTCCCCGAGCATTCACAGCATCGCGAGCCACGTGAGTATGTTTACTGGATATCACGTAGAGGAACATCGGGCGATACACCACGATTCGCAAATTGATTTAGAGGAGACCATCTGGAGAGAATTAAGCGGCGACCACGATTACAGTACCGGACTGTTCACACCGAATCGCATAATCTCGCATGCGTCTAACTTAGCGGAGGCGTTCGAGTTCACCGAGATAGCTGACGTTCAGACTTCGCATAAGCGTCGTAAAAAACTCTTCCAGGACGCGTACGGACCACGGGACACCAAAGCCCATCTTTCGGTTTTTGGTAATTTTCAGCGGAGTTTAAAAAATGACCAACCACTTCGATCTCTTTGTAACTGCGGGTGGGAAGGATTTCGCAAACTGGAAACAAAAGTAAAACGGATAGACGACAACAAAACGATTTCTGGTGACCGGTTTATCGAGCGTTTCTTGGAGTGGGAAAAGGACCAGTCCGGACAATGGGCTGCCTGTTTGAATCTTATGGACACTCACAGTCCATACCTTCCCGACCCGCAATATAATCGCTGGGGGGACAAGTCAACGCTCAAGATGCAGAACGGAAAGACGATCCCGAGTGGTGATCTGTTAACAGGGGTTCGTAGTTGGGATGAATTGCGGGCATTGGAAGCGTTGTACGATGGATCTATCTTTCAGGTTGACCAACAATTAAAAACACTTTTCAACCAATTATCAGAAGATGGTGAACTGGAGAACACGCTCGTGATTGTAACGAGCGACCACGGTGAGGGTTTTGGTGAAAGAAGCAGACTTACTCCCGAAATCAAGATCCCGGGCCATAATTGGGGGATCCATGAGGTCCTTACTCATGTTCCGCTTATTGTTAAATATCCTGGTCAGAAGGACGGAAAATCCGTCTCTGAAACGGCATCACTCACGAATATTCCGGACGTGATTCGGGCCGTACTGTCTTCTTCGAGTGAGAAAGATCAATTCACAAAGGACGACCTTGTTCTGTCATCAACATATAGAATGTTAGATAGAAATACGAATAAGTTCCCAACAATTGATAATATAAATAATTTCACTGGTCCCTGGCGAGCAGTTTATGAAAATAATAAAAATGGTGTAAAAAAGTATGCTCAGCACAAAGGCCAATCGGTCACGGTATCTATTGAGTCTCCATTTGAACAGGAAGTCGTTGAAGAACATACGCCAAGACCAGTCAACGAAATATATGATGCCTTGCACCCTGCGGGAATAGGTGAGGACAATGATTCAGTTGGACTCACCGACGAACTAGAAGATCACTTGAAGGATTTGGGGTATATTCGATAATCGATGTCGAAAATCTCTTGCTATATGTGGAGCAAGTTCTCGATTCCGTTCTTTACGTTTGCTTCTTGTTAGAGCGGTGTTATTTCCGAAAATATACTCTTGAATCGTAATTCTCGTTAATAATAGGCACTTAACGGCTAATCAATCCAATTATCGATAACCAAGAGACTCGAGACGGTCGAGCACCTCTTCTTCGTCGTCGTATTCGACACGTCTATTATCTGAGGCGTTGGGGTCGTTTTCGGAGTGAGTGTACCGCGAGAGCAGTTCTTCCAGTTGTGCCCGGAGTTTGGCCGCCTGTTCGGACCGGTCCTCGACGAGATTCTCCGTCTCGTTTGGATCCGTGGTCAAATCGTACAATTGCTCGGCTGCACCATGAGGACGCTCACAGTATCGACACGCTGGATCACCGACTGCGCGCAGATACTTCCAATTCTGGGTTCTGATACCGCGGAATCGCTGTGTGTTCGCCTCTTCAAGCAAAATTGCTTCCCGGGAGTCCCACGTATCGTCACTATCTGATCCCTCAAGGAGAGGGAGAAGCGATCGACCATCTGCGTCGAATTCAGTTGGAGATCCCTTACTGTCGTCTAATACATCGAGTACGGTCGGTGCGATATCCGTAATATTGACAAGTTCGGAGACGCGATCGACCGCATCGAACGGTGGACGAACGATCAGCGGGACGCGAACCGTCGCCTCGTAGAGGCCGTGGTGCTCGAAATAAATGTCGTGCTCGCCCAGCGACTCGCCGTGGTCGGCTACTATGAGGACCAGCGTTTCCTCAAGCATCCCCCGATCGCGGAGAACGGAGAGAAGTGAGTCGATTTTCCGGTCGGCTTCGGTGGCCGCCGCGTCATACTGGGCTCGCGCGAGCGCTGTACCGATACCAACCTCGTGGCCTCGCCACTGGTCGTTGTTCTGATTGACTACGCCACCGGGTTGCAGACTGTTATAGGTGATCGATCCCGTCGGAAACCGTTCGGCAATCTCAGTTAGCGGCGTATTCTCGTATTCGAATCGTTCCAAGTATCGCTCGACGAGGTTTTCGTCGACGTCATACGGTGTATGCGTATCCATCAGGTGGACCAGTGAATAAAACCGGTCTGCGTCTTCGAGAAACGAATCGAACGCTTCGACGATTTCGTTTTCGTCGTCGCTTCCAGTTCGATCAGTGAGACTGTTATATACGCCGGAAATAACGTCTCCGATCGATGGATGGACCGAATAAAGGATGTCACTAACCGCCTTTTCCAAGGACTTGAGCCGCCAGTGAGCAGAAGTCAACTCCGGATAGCGATCGAAACCGCGACGGTGCCACCGTCCGAGTGGTCGCCCGAACGCACCGGTCGCGAATCCACGTTTATTAAGGACTGACGGTAGCGTCGATGTGTCTTCAACACGCTTTTTTTCCATCTCGCTCACATGGGATCCGTGGTTGAGTACGCCATGTGTTCGCGGATACTGACCCGTCTGAAGTGATGTTAAGGCCGGGTCGGTCGCATTCGTCGTACTGTAAGCATTCTCGAAGATTGTTCCGTCAGCAGCGAGTTCGTCAATAGTCGGTGTGACCGATCGCCCGCCGTAACTCCCGACGCGGTCGACGCGAAGCGCATCAACGACGACGACGAGGATATTCATTGTTCGACCTTACTCGAGCAACGGATTAAAATACCACGTCTCGTACCGGTATCACGATCGTGCGTTCTGCGGGTCCTTGTTGTCTGGCCGTCAGCTACTTTCATTACTGGCTTCAATATCCATCGAAAACTCTCCGTATGGTCCTCACTCGAGTACAGCAGAAAATTCGGGATCTCGGTCCTCTCGATCTGGTTCGCCGCGGATTCGATACTGCCGTCGCACCCAGACTCCTCCTTGCAAAACTGGCACTGGATACGCGAGTCCGATACCTCGATCGAGTGGCGCTCCGTCGTTCGGCTGGTGCTGATCGTCTATCCTTTGGACGTGCTGAGTCGGTCACTGTTCCATCACTTCCGGACGCGCCGGAGGATCTCAACCGAATGAGCGGCACCTACCGGTTCGATCGACCATTCGTCTGTCAACTATCGACCGCGCGGCTCCTTGGAGCCGATGCTCTCGTCGCCGCGCCAAACGGCGCGCTACTACTCGAAACATCTCTGGGTCGACGTGACCAACTCGAGCGATCGTTGCTTGCCGAACCCGAGCTCCTGGCGCGAACAATACGTGATCCGACGGCCCCGGGAGTCGCTCGCGCGGATGACGACCGGTTAGCAAACGTCTGCTCGTTCGTCGACGGCTGTCTCGGGGGCTATTCGCACTGGATCTTGAAAGGATTACCGCGCCTCGAAGGCGTTGCCAAGTGGGAACGTCAGACAGGACGCCGTGCAACGATTCTTCTCTCGGGGAATCCGCCCAGTTGGGTTCTCGAATCTCTCGAGTATTTTGGATATGGCAAGCAAGTCGCAATGTGGCAGGGCAATCGGGCGACGGTCGATGGCCTGATCGTTCCATCCATTCGCTCTCCAGAACAACCGCGGTCAGCGTACGTACACCGGTTCACCTACGATCTCGGGTACAAAATACCAGCCCCATCTGCCTGTCGTTGGCTCCGTTCTGTGGCCCGAGACGTACAAGCAGTGACGGACGAACAGTTATCGACGAGCAGGAGACGGCGGATCTATATCTCCAGAAGCGACGCCGATCGCCGAAGAGTGACCAATGAAACGAAACTCGTGGAGTCGCTATCCGAGCTCGGCTTCGAGTCGTACTCCTTGACGGATCTCTCCTTTGCTGAGCAGGTTCGACTCTTCTTCGAAGCGGAGGCTGTCGTTGCTCCCCATGGTGCCGGGTTAGCGAACCTCGTTTTTGCGGACGATTGTTCCGTACTTGAACTGTTTGGGGAGAAAATAAAGCCGACGTATCGAATGCTCTCGGCGGCGCTCGATCTCGACTACGAGTTCCTTCGCTGCGATCCAATGAGATCTGATCTCCGAGCCGATCCGACATCCGTTCGCCGATGTGTTGAGCACCAACTGGGAGAACACTGACTTCTTTGTCATTTCCGATCACTTCATGGATAAGATTGCGAAATGATATCCTGAAAATCGGGATGGACAGTCGCATCGATTTCATGAGCCCCATTAGCGATCTTCTCACGCTTTCGCTGCCATTTTCGGTGGCGTACGACGACCCGAACGGGAATCGCGTCGAGGTCAAGTATTTTTGCAATGGAGAACCGATGGTTTCCTCCCCCACAAAAGATTAGCTCACCATCTCGTCCGATACTCACACAGATTTGATCGAGCGACGTTTCGATCCGGGTATCGGCTCCGTCGTAGTTTTGGGATGGATCGTAACCGTGTTCTTTGATACTCTTGTAGAGTTGATCGATACGCTCGTATCGACGCTCGAGGTCTGAGATCGAATAGCAACCATCTGCTTCACCCTCCGTTTCGATCCGACGGCACAACTCGTCGTGGATGTCGGTTTCCTCCCATTCTTTCTCATGGCAAAACCGTTGTTCGACGGACCGATACTTGAGCGAGCGTTCGTACGGCTGGGTTTGTCGGTCCCAGTTGCCCCCCCTGATGGCTCCCGATGCGAGGTATTTGTCAATTTCACGATTTGCCATCGTGATGTTATTCGGATCGATCTCGATTAACTCGAACGGGTCCGCGAGAGCGTTGTATCCTTTAAGACACCGATAATAGGTATGGCGAGCAAAAATGAGCGAGCGAACGAGCGCAGGATGATGCGTCAGATATGCCCGCGTCGACGATATCAGTCCGTATAGTCCTCCAGCGTCGAACACTGACCGTGCTCTCGCGACGAGTGACATTATGCGGGGGTACGAACGAGTGCCGTAAATACGACTTGCTCTTCGTGTCACTTAGCCATGGAAACGTAGCCTGACGGGAATAAACCTCGCTTCACCGTATCACACCTCGAATGGGGCGGTTCGAAACAGACAGCGAAGGAAGTTTATCACCGGACGATTACGGAGTATACAACGTCTTTCATGAGGATCGGACAGACTTCATTCCTCCAGTTCATCGCCGAGATTTCTGCCTCAGCGATCGGTTTTTTCGCGACGATTTATTTCGCTCGCGTCCTCGGCGCGGAAGTTCTCGGTTACTATTCGGTTGCGCTTGCGGTCGTGACGTGGCTTGCCGTCGCCGGTCGAATCGGAATCAGCAACGCGGTCATCAAGCGGATGAGTGAAGGAGACGAACCGTTCGCATACTTCTGGGCGGGCGTCATGCTTGTCGGTTCGATTTTTCTCGTCATCGCGACCGGGGTATTCGTCTTCGGCGAACAGATTGACGCCTATGTCGGGGCGGAGGTCCACCTGCTCATCGTAGTGATGGTCTTTGGATTGTTGTGTAACAGTCTCGGAAACGCCGCATTACAGGGCCGTTATCTCGTCCACATCTATGCAGTCCTCAAGCCCCTCAAGATCGCTGGTCGGGCGGTTGTTCAGACCACGCTCGTGTTCGTCGGTTTTGGACTCACCGGCCTCTTAATCGGCTACACGAGCGGATGGGTGCTGGCCGCCGGTATCGCCTTCGTGGTTCTGACTCCCCATTTTAGGCGACCATCACGGCGACATTTCCGTCGGCTTATCGAGTTCGCGAAATACTCCTGGCTTGGTCGCGTGCAAGGGAAGACGTTCAGTGAAGCCGATATTCTCATCCTTGGGGCACTTGTCTCGAGCGGATTAGTCGGTGTCTATTCGATCGCGTGGGCACTCTGTTCATTCTTCCTTATCTTTACGCAGGCAATTAGTTCGGCGATGTTTCCCGAGATCAGCAAACTGGATGCGAAAGGGAAACGAGACAGCGTTGCGTCACTGACCAACGATGCAGTCGCTTTCGCAGGTTTCGTGTTGATTCCCGGAATAGTTGGTGGAGTACTCGTCGGTGATAGAGTCCTCGCCATCTACGGCGGGGAGTTCGTACGGGGAGAGACGGTCTTGCCAATTCTCCTCGTGGGCGCTCTGCTGTATTCGTATCTTGAACAATTCTTGAATACGCTCAGCGGGATCGATAGACCCGACATCACGTTTCGTGTCAACGGACTATTCGTTGGGGCTAATATCATCGCGAACGTTGCGCTGGTCTCTGTATTCGGATGGGTCGGTGCTGCGTTCGGAACCGCACTTTCGGCGGGTGTGAGTCTTACCGCCGCTTACGTTATGGTTCGAACACAGATCGACTTCGAGCCACCGCTCGGCGAAATCTCCCGGCAAGTGGCTGCTGCTATCGTAATGGCTGTCGCCGTATATCCACTCACTCAATTGGCCGGGCCGACCTCGGAGAGTGCCCGCGCCGCAATCGTTACCGTCGGGATCGTCGGGATAGGAGCTACAATCTACGTAATGAGTTTGCTGGCGATGTCACCGCGGTTTCGCAACGTCGTCCGGAATAACGTCCCGATCGACCTCCCAGTGCTTGTCGAACCGTAGTTCAACCGGCGACCTCGGATTCGTCAGCGGACAGTACTGACTCGTAAATATCGAGGATTCGATCCCCGATACGATCCCAGCTGACCTCTCGGACTGCGTCACGACCGTTCGATCGTGATTCCGACTCGAGAACGGCTACGAGTTCGTCGACCAGTTCGTCTTCAGTTGTTCCGACGCCTGAAGGAGAGACGTCTCGAAGCCGTGTCCGGACATCGCCGACGTCGGTCGAAACCACTGGCAGGTTGCACGCCATCGCCTCTTTGACCGTGTTCGGCGACCCTTCGTGTCTCGAAGTCAGTAGAAGGGCGTCAGCAGCGTTCATGAAGATGGGAACGCGTTCGTGAGGGACTCCGGAGATGGTCTGTAGTTCGATTTCGTCATCAGTGGCTTCCAACCGATCCCGAGTCCGCTCGGTAACGCGTTTCGCCAGCGGGTAGTTTTTCCGCTCGTAGTCCGGTGAATACGGGAAGAGGACGTGTTTCCGGTCCGGGTCCCAACCGACCCGTTCACAGGCCTCGCGACGATCCATCGGTTCGAACCGCTCGAGGTCGATCCCGCTGGGGAGGATGTGGGCGTCTCGTCCGAGCAGGTCTCGCATTTCCTCGCTTCGGACAGTTATTGCGTCGCAACGCCAGGCACAGGCTTTCGTGACCGCGCCGTCGAACCCGACGACATCCGATCCCCACAGCGTGAGAACGACGGGAAGACGAAACTGGGTGATCGCGTAGGGAGCGGTGAGTCCGTAGTTCGCGTGGATCAGATCGTAGTCGCCGGACCGGAGCTCCTGGCGAACTTTTGGAAGGAACTGGAGATACTCCGCGACGCCTCGGCCGCTTCCCATATCGCCGTCGATCTGATCGGCACCAGGGACGACGAGGACGGTCGTATCGACGCCTTTCCGCTCGAGAGTGTCGATCTGCTGGGTGAAAAAGATCTCTTCGGATGTGACGAGATGTAACACCTGGATGTTGGAAGTGGCAGTCATCGATCGGGGGTGAGAGTGAAGCGCAATTGGGTCCCAGTCACGCTTTCGCTGGATCACTTACGAGGGAATCGTTCGATTGGACCAACCCGTACAGATACCCGAACCCGACCGCAGCCGTAAAGACGAAAATCGCGACGAGCTGTTTCGCCTTCGCGGACGACGGCTCCTGGGCGAGTCCTCGTAATCGATCGGGGACGAATTCGAGGAGCAACTGCCCCAAATATTCGTTCTTATCACCTTTCGCCTCGGGCAACAGCAGGTCCATAATCCGTTTCGAGTACCCTTGCCAGAACGACCGACCAACAAGCCAGCGGAAGTCTCCACGATAATCGAACAATTTGTGGTGGACCACCGCATCCGTGTTGTATATTACGCCCTTGCCGTACTTGTTGGCCATCCGGATACAGACCGGCGCTTCGTGGGCCTGGATGTGACGATCACCTTTCCGTCCCGTATTCTCGTCGTATCCGCCAACTTCGAGGAAGACATCTCGTCGATAGGAAATGTTCGATCCGTAGGTGTTGCGAAGCTCTTCCATGTGCTCGCCCATCCCTCGTTCGTCACAGCCGACCAACCAGTAGAATTCCTCCGGGAAGAAATCCGGTTTCTCGGTGATCCAGTCGGGGGCGACGTGTCCCCCGACGGCGAGCGCGTCCGTTTCCTCGTACACGCGAGCGAGTTCGGCTACCCAATCGGTCTCGGCGACGGCGTCGTCGTCGATGAAAGCGACGACGTCGCCGGTTGCGAGTTCGGCTCCTCGAGTACGGCTGTAGGAGATCCCCTGATTTTCGTCGTTGCAGTGTACCACGACGTCTTCGTGTCCGCCGTAATCTTCTTGGACCCGCTCAAACACTTCCTCGTTACCGTCGACGACGAGGACGATCTCGAGGGGGTCGTAGGTCTGATCGAGCACGCTGTCGACGCACTCCGAGAAGACGTCGTAGCGTTCCATCGCGTAGGTGCAGACGACGACGGAGACCGAGAGGGGAGTAGAGCCGGAGTCGGGGTCGGAGTCCGAGTCAGAGTCGGAGCCGGATCCGGTACCGATGCCAGTCATTGACGCGTCATTTCCGTGAGCGGAGAATAAGCTTTTTCGTTCGCGTAGCAGCTCTGTCGTCCCGCTCGAGATATCGGTGACGGCGCTCGAACGGAATACCGCAGGGAGATGACAAGGCTTATTCTTGACTTGGGTCTGGTGCAACCTAATGAGTACCGACACCGAACACCTCGAGGAGGGAACGGAAACCTCCGTCCTCGACAGGTGGGAAGACTGGTACCACGTCCCCGTTATCGGCGCCCTGATGGCGTTCATGATCTGGGTTCGGACCCGGCCACTGGACGCGTTTACCATGGAAGACGGTCTCCCCGCACTCGGTGGGATCGACTCCTGGTATCACTGGCGTACTGTCCGGTGGACGGCGGAGAACTACCCCAACACGATGCCCTACGAGGTCTGGACGAGTTTCCCGTCCGGACGGTACGTCGGGCAGTTCGGCACGCTGTTCGACCAACTGATCGTCACCGCGGCGATGATCGTCGGTCTCGGGGATCCGTCCCCGGAGACGCTGTACACAGTGTCCCTCCTTGCAGTCCCCGTGATGGCCGCCCTCGTTGCGATTCCCGTCTTCTACATGGGTCGCCGCCTCGGCGGCACGATGGGTGGTATCGTGGCAGTTATCGTGCTCGCGCTTGCGCGCGGTCAGTTCCTCTCGAGAACGACGGCGGGCCAACTCCAGCACCACGTCGCCGAGGTACTGTTCATGGCGATCGCCGTATTGGCGATGATGGTCGCGCTGCGGGTTGCCGAGCGCGAACAGCCGATCTACGAACTCGTCGTCGACCAAGACTGGGAGACGCTTCGCAAGCCGACGATCTACAGCGCTCTGGCAGGCGTCGCACTTTCGCTGTACGTCTGGGTGTGGCCGCCGGCGGTCGTTCTGGTCGGTATCTTCGCGATCTTCTTCACGGTGCAGCTCTGTCTCGACTACGTCCGCGGGATCTCCCCGGACCACGTCGCGTTCGTCGGTGCGGTGAGTCTCGGCGTGACTGCGCTGCTCACGGCCCTGCTGATCGAAGACCCGGGAACGAGCGTGACGAGCTTCAGTTACATCCAGCCGTTCAGTGCCGTGCTCGTCGCGGCCGGCTGTGTGTTTATGGCTTGGTTCGCGCGCCAGTGGAACGGCTACGACGTCGACCGGCGGTACTACCCCGCTGCGATCGCCGGTCTGATCGGAGCTTCCTCGCTCGTGCTGTGGCTCGTGCTTCCCGATCTCTTCGGAACGATCGTCGACAACGCGACACGGCGTGTCCTCCCGTTCGGCGAGGCCGCCACGGACCTCACGATTCAGGAGGCCCAGCCGCCGGCCGACTACACCGACCACGTCTTCGGTGAGTTCGGAACGGCCTTCTACACGATGCTCGCCGGGCTCGCTCTCCTGACCCTTCGTCCGTACCTCGGTCGAGAGTGGCGGTCCGAGTACACGCTCGTCGTCGTCTGGTCGCTGTTCCTGATCAGCATGTCCGCGACCCAGATCAGGTTCGCGTACTACCTCGCGCTGGCTGTCGCGGTCGTCAACGCGGTGTTCATCGCGGACATCGTCCGGCTGTTCGACCTGGATCTCCAGTCGGGGGTCGACTCCCTCAGGGAAATCGAGACGTATCAGATCATCGCCGTCCTGCTCGTCGTCATGCTGCTCTTTGCGCCCCTGTTGCCTCCCGTTGCCGCCGATACTGACACGGCCTGGAACCGGTCGGACAACACCGGCCCCCATCCCGATTCGATCATCTGGGAGGACTCGAACCAGTGGCTGAACGAGAACACGCCGGAGCCCGGAAACTGGGGCGAGCACGAACGCGCCGACGAACTCGAGCTCTACGGGACGTACGAACAGCCCGAAGACGGTGACTTCGACTATCCGGACGGCACCTACGGCGTCATTTCGTGGTGGGACTACGGCCACCTGATAACCGTACAGGGCGAACGGATCCCCCACTCGAACCCGTTCCAGTCCGGAGCGACCTCGTCCTCGGCGTTCCTGACTGCCGAGTCGGAGGAGCGGTCGGAACTGATCCTCGATGCGATCGCTGCCGGCGAGTCGCCGGAGAACGAGAGCATCGCGGAACTCGAGTCGATGACCGAGGGCGAAGCACTCGACGAGGAGATCCGCTATGTGATGATCGACGACCAGATGGCGGGCGGCAAGTTCGCGGCCATCTCCACGTGGAGCGGACCGGACTACCGGTACTACACGACGCCGACCGACCTCGAGCCGGGCGAACGCATCGAACGGGACGAACTCGAGGATCGTTTCGACGACGTTCCGTACGATAACACGACGGTCTCGCAGTTGTACTTCGACGACGCGAGCGGAATGGAGAACTACCGGCTGGTCCACGAGAACGACATCTACACGTCGCAGTTCGTCAGCTATGCCCTGATCGATCAACAGACCGACGAGGTCGTCATGGGCGACGACGGGGACCCGCAGGTATTCCTCAACCAGCGGGTCGACTCGGACACCCAGCAGCGACTCCAGCAGATCGACCTGCACCCGCAACTCGACTATGAGATCTTCGACCAGCGCCAGGGATCGGCAGTGAAGACCTACGAGCGTGTCGAGGGTGCGACGATTACCGGTAGCATCGACGCCGACGGCGTCGACACCGAGAACGCGACGGTCGCCGCGTCGGTCGAACTCGAGTCACCCGGTCAGCGCGACTCCTTCACGTACGTCCAGGACGGAGAGCTCGCGTCGGACGGGAGCTTCGAACTCACCGTCCCGTACGCGACGAACGACGAACTCGGCGTCGAGGACGGCTACACGAACAGCAGCGTCGAAGCGCTCGGCGAGTACAACGTCACCGTCGACGCATCCGACGGTAACGAACTCGAGTTCTACCAGGGACAGACGTCCGTCCCGGAGACCGCGGTCGTAAACGGTGACACGATCGACGTCGATCTCGAGGAAGTCGAACTCGAATCGCCGCCGGAAGAAGCGGGTGAAGACGAGGAAGGCAGTGAAGACGAGGAGGGTAGCGATACCGATGCCGACGGCGAAGACGGCGAGTCCGCTGACGAGGAAACCGATACCGACTCGTAGGCCTCGATAGGGGACCGAACTGCGCGGTCACGACTCGCTCGGCGATTTCGGATGATTTTCCCGCTGTATTTGCTAGCGTAGTCGACGTACCCGGTAGCGATCACACAGGGGGTCGGAATCGGCTGGAATAGCACCCCTATCGTGTTTTCTGCCGAGCTATAGGCACTGCTGAGTTATGGGAACGCCCGAATCGATTACCGCACCGATCGCAGTAGCCGTGGTTCCCATCACTTCGTTCGTTTCGAACCGGACGGCAGTCCTGCGAGTGGCATGTATTGACCTTCAGCGGCTACTATAGCGCGCCCTCGTCGAACACTCGCCTGCCCGTACACTCTCCGATCCTGATATACGTGGGGCGTTAGCATGGGTTATCCCTCTATTCTTCCGGATAGCAGACCTGAAGTAATTAAATACTCGGACATAACTAATGGTTTTTACTCCATGATATCCGGAACTATAAGATAATTTGATTTCCTATGGCAACAACCAATGGAATGCAATGTCCGACGCAGACGGCATGTCCGACTACCTCGCACAGCACCCCCGAATGATCGGCGTCCTGTTCACGCTGTTCGTTCTCCTGAGTCAGGTTGGAGCCGCGGCTGCCTCGAGCGCGTCCGAGGTCGGGCCGTAGAAACGAGCGCTATTTTAGTCCAGCGGCGTCGATCCGATCCCGTGGTACCAGCGCAGTTCTCCGTCGAGTCGCACGGGCGGTTCGTTCCAGGTGAAGTACTCTCGAAGGACGTCAGGTTCGACCTCGGTAAAGACGGTGTGTGACGGGCCGAGATGACGGTCCGCGACCGTCGGCAGCGTCGATTCCGTCGTCGTTCCGAGCTTGTACTCCTTGGTCGAGTAGGACTGGAGCGCGAATCCGAAGCTCTCGTCGCGGTGCTCGAGTTCGATCAGCACCGGTGCACCGCCGTCGGACTGGGCGATGTCAGTCGACCCGTCGCCGATGATGAGGTACTGGTCGCCCAGCGAGGCGTTCTCGCGGGCGATGTCGACCGCCCCCCGGAGCGGGAACCCCTGGTTGAGCAGGCGGGCCATCGTTTCGCCGGCCTCGACGGCCAGTTCGTTCGCAACGTCGCTGTAGGTGCTAACGCCGCCGTAGGCGCCGCGACGGGTCAGCGCCAGCCCCTGTTCGTAAGAGCGACAGGCGTTCAGGAAGAAGACGCTGACGTCGACGGACTCGAGGTCGCGGACGTCGAGTTCGCCGTCGGAACACCGCAGGCCGTCCGGGGTCGCGTGGCCGACGTAGTGGAAGAAGTCGTACCCGCCCTCCGTCAGCAACGCGGCCAGTCGATCGGTGCTGACGCCGAACTCGGAGTCGACGTCGAACGGCACCCGTTCGTGACTGCCGTAGGTGTCGTCGAGCAGGTCGTGTTCCTCGAGCATCCGGGCGTCGTTACAGACCAGCAGGATGTCGATCGACTCCTTACGCGCGTCCCGGTTCAACTGGTTACGGTAGGCTTCGACGGTCGCCTTCGAGGCACCCCGCGGGATGGCGTCGCCGAACCAGGCATGCTCGACGGATTCGGTCGTGACGTCGGGTTCGACGAGCGTGGGGCCGTCCGGGTCGGGTGACGGCGCGCGGCCGAGTTCGGTTTCGCCCCTGCTCGCGGCGCGGACGAGTTGCGAATCCGGCCCTCCCACCGTTGCCGTCGACGGGGCGTCGACCTCGGGCTCCGACCGATCGATCACGCGAGCGGTCCGGATCACGCCGAGTTCGTTGACGAGAAACGGGACCAGTTCGACGGTGTCGGCCTCCGCCGGCACGTGGGCCGTCAGCGGCCACCGCGGGACGTGGGGTTCGATCCGGTCGTAGGGCACCTCGAGGTACCGTTCGATCCGCTCGGCCAGGGAAGCGTCGTAGATCGTCCCGAAGTCGAACGGCAGGTCGTTCTCGAGGACGGTTCGTTCGTGCAGGTCGTACTGGAAGAGTCCCTCGGTCCGGGTGAGACAATCGAGGAAGAAAAACTGCTTGAGGAGGCGCGCGACCCCGTCCTCGAATGCTCTCCCGGTCTGCAGCGGGTGCTCGACGCCGTCGGTCGCGAGCGCAGGCGCGTCGCCGGTCCGGAGATCCGTACCGAGGAAGAAGGCAAGCGGTGCCGCCGCAAACAGCGCCGAGCGGGTCGGCGGCAGCGTCAGCGTCACCTCGGTGTCGGGGCGTTCATCGTCGATCTCGGCCGGGATATCGAGTTCGTCGCCGAGTTCGATCAACGGCGGATGCCCGCGCAGCGTGGGCCACGTCCGCTCGGGCGAGGGGGTCTTCAGGGCGGAGGAGGTGGCCGAGACGGCCGTCAACATCGACTCGAGGTCCGGCGGCGTCGTGATGGTCCCGGCGGGCCGGTCGTGCAGCGACCGCGCGCCGATGGCGACCGTCGTCTCCGCTTCGAGTCCGATCCGAAGCGACGTCACCCGTCGCTCGATGACCCCGCCGGCGTCGACCCGGAAGTACAGCTTTATCGGGCCGCTCATACCGACGAACTGGGTCCGCTCCTCGAGGGTCACCGTCTCGCCGATTTCGGGACTATCGCTCGTCACGCCCTGCTCGTCGTGGATTTTCACAGCGTAGGGCTGTTCGAAGACGATCTCGTCCGTCTCGATCGTACACTTCGTGTCGACGGGAAACGGGAATCCAGTCGGCGGCTCTGCGGACGGCGCCGTCGCGTCCGTCCGGAGCCGGAGCCGTCGCTGTTCGATCGAATCGTACACCTCGATTCCCGGCGGGTCCGCCGTTGCGTCGAACTCGATCATACGATTGCCCCGTCGTCGCTGGAGGGATCATTCGGTTGCACTACCAAAAAGGGTTCTTCACCGGATCGCCGTCCTGGACCGGGCCGTTCACCCGGTCGATTCGCCGTCGGTCGGCCGTCACGATCCGGCCGTGTCGGTCGAGCCGCGGGGTTCAGTCGATCCGTCCGTATCGTTCGATCTCGGCGACTCCTCGAGCGACGCGTCAGTGAGTTGCCGGAACGCCGTCGCGGGCACCAGGGGGGCGACCGCGCTCGGGTTTCGGCCGCTGCCGTTGGACTCGATGCGGATCCGTTCGAGGACGCCGCGTTCGGCGAGTTCGTAGAGGAACCGCTTGACGGTCCCCGTCGTCAGCGACGATCGGGCGGCGATTTCGGCCGCGAGGTCGCCGATCGGGGTTCCTGCCGTCGAGCGCTTCTCGTCGAGTGCGACGAGGTGGGCGAGCACCCGCTGGCGGTTCTCCGAGAGGGCCAGCGCCCGATCGAGGTGGACGCCGTCGGGGGGGACGTCCGCCCGGCCTCGATCGACGTGGCGGTCGGCGATCCGGTCGGCTCCGTCGGCCTCCGCGGCGACCGCGGCGACGAACAGCGCGGCGAGCGCGTCGTGTGCGTTGCCATCGGCCCACTCGGCGAGGTCGCGGACGGATTCGTGATCGATGCCGCCGGCGGCCATCCCCGTCGACGCGCGGTCGGTAATGACGTCGACGAGTTCGTGGCTCCGGTAGGCCGGCAACGAGACGGTCGCACCGTCCCAGTCGTCGGGGACCTGCCGCCCGACGGGAACTGCCGTGACGCGGTCGGCGACCCCGGCCGACTCCAGGAGGTCGCGAACGCGTCCGTACGTGAGTGTCTCGGGTTCGTCGTGGTGGTCGATCGCGACCACCGCGCGTCGTCCGCCTCGAAGCCGGCGCTCGACGCGCTCCCGGAGGTCGTCGGTCCCGATCCCGCTCTCGGGGACCGGCTCCCGAGAGAGCACCGAGAGAACGGCCCGATAGAAGGCGAACTCACTGTCGACGCGCCGGCCGTCGACGTGGGCGAACCAGGTGACGTGCTCGGACGGACTCGCCCGCGTCGTCGTCCCGAACGAGCGGTCGACGTCGCCGAGGCGGTCGTTCAATGCTCCGAACAGGGCAAACACCAGCGCCGAGGTGCCCGATCCCTGCGGGCCGACGACCGCCACCGGCGGCGGCAGTTGGCCGTCGAACACCGGCTCGAGGACGTCGAGCAACTGCTCTAATGCGGGTCCGCGTCCGACGGGCTCGCTGCGGTGGACGGTCGGGCTGAGATGTTCTCGATCGACGACCAGTTGCCGATCGCCGCGGGCGCTGCGCCGGCGATCGATCCGGTTCCGGAGGTTCATCTGTCAGGTCGTGCACCTCCGCCGTCGCTCCCGTCACCCACCAGCGCTGCCTCGAGCACCTCGAGCGTGTGGGTGATCTCGTAGCCCGTTCCGTGCCCCATCTGCATCGAGCAGGTCGGACACTCCGTGAGTCCGGCCTCCGCGTCCGCGGCTTCCATGTGTTCGAACATCTCCTCGCCGATCTTCATGGAAGTATCGTAATGTTCCTCCTTCCAGCCGTAGGTACCGGAGATGCCCGAACAGGAGTCGCCGACGTCGTGGACCTCGACACCGTCGATCGGTTCGAGCACCTCGCGGGTCTGGCCGGCCAGGCCCTGGTTGCGCGCGTGACAGGGGGCGTGGTAGGCGAAGTCCTCCATGCCCGCTACGCCCTCGACGCTCGTCTCCTCGAGTTCGCCCGTCAGGTCCTCGTGGACCTGCAGGTACTCGACGGCGTCCCAGGTGTTCGCGGCCACGTCGTCGACGCCCTCGAGGTCGAACAGTTCGGGGTACTCCTGGCGCAGCGACATCGAACACGAGCTACAGGAGGCGACGACGTCGGCCCCCTCCTCGATGGCGGTCGCGAGTTCGTCGACGTTGGTCTCGGCGGCCCGACGCGCGTCCTCGAGCATACCGTTGGCGAACATCGGCGTCCCCGAACAGCGCTGTTCGGGGACCATGACTTCGTAGCCGAAGTGTTCGTACACCCGGACGAGCGCCTTCGCGACCTCGGGGGTGTTGTAGTTGGCGTAGCAGCCGTGGAAGTAGGCGATCCGCTTTTCGCTCCCTTCCTCGCCACGTTCCGCTCGGGCCGCTTTCGCGCGCCGTCTCGAGGTCTCCGTACCGCCGCGCTTGGCCCACCACGCGCGGAACGTCTCAGTGGCGAACTCGGGGAACTCGCGCTCGCTCGTGACCCCGAACAGTTTCTCGCCGAGCCAGCGGACGGGACCGAGTCCCATCACGAAGTTCGACGTACGGGGGAAGGTGGCCGCAAGCGGCGCGAGCCGCCGGTAGTTCGCGAGGGTTCGGTTGCGCCAGTACTCCACGGAGAGCTTGCTCATCTCCTTCTGGACGTACTCCCCGCGAGCGGTGTTGTGCATCTGGGAGAGGGGAACGTCGGAGGGACAGGCCCCGTCACAGCGCATGCAGTTCGAGCACTTCATCACCGTCTCGTCGATGTCGTGGTCCTCCTGGCGCTTGAGCCGCCACTGCTCGGGCCCCTGGAACTTCGGACCGGGGAACTCGTCGTCGACTTCGGCGACGGGACAGCTCGTGTCGCAGGTCGAGCACTTGTAACAGTCGTCGGCGCCCGGTCGGAGGTCCATCTCCTCGCTCTCGGGGAAGACCTGCACGGGGTCGAAGTCGTTGCCCGGGCCGGCGGTCTCGACGTCGCCCGCGCGCTCGAGTTCGGTTTTATCTCCCGCGTCTGTACCACGGTCGTCGATCGATCGGTCCGCGTCGCTCATTGGGGTGTCACCTCGTCGTTGGTCGCCACTCGTGCTCGTGCGTCCGTCGACCGCGCGGCCGCGTGTCGGCCCGCGACGTACCCCGTCGCGATCGACACGCCGGCACCGGATTTCTCGGCCGCGTAGTCGTAGCCGCCCAGTACCGCGCCGGCCGCCCGCAGGTTCTCGAACTCCACGTTCCCGCTGCCGTCGCGGGGCCGCAACTCCCCGTCGGGGACGACCCCGAACCGCGCGAACGGGTGTTCGCCGAAGGCGTCCTCGCTGAACCAGTCGTACCGGTCCGTCGCGTGCGGGACGTGACAGTCGAAGATCGGTTCGATCACTCGCTCGCGGTTCGACTCGACGCCCTTGCCCACCAGCCCGCCCGTCGCGAGGACGTACTGGTCGGCCCGGTGAGGGATCTCGGCCCCGTTGCGGTCGACGACGACGCGGTCGATCCGCCCGTCGTCGCCGTCGCTCTCGTAATCGACCACCGGGACGCCCGAGCGCACCTCGACGCCCGCGGCCTCGAGCGCGGCGTACAGCCGGTCCTCGAGGCGCAGTCCCGGAAGGCTCGGCGGCCCCATCGGCACCTCGAAGACGTCGACGCCCAGATGGGCCTCGAGAGCGGCCCGCACCTCGTCCGGGTGTTCGTCGCCCAGGACGGCGGGGAAGCCGACCCGCTCTTCGCCCTCGAGGTGGGGCTGGACCGCCGCGGCGAGGGCCTCGCGAGCGCCCGTTCCGTCCCGTGATACCGCCTCGTCCTGATCCAGCAGGTGTGCGTAGCGTGTCACCTTCGCGTCGTCCCGGACGATCCCGGGGAACGACAGCGTCACGCCGCGGGCCTGGAAGGGAACGCCCGCGGCCTCGAGGTGGGCGGCCGCGAGGGGGCCCTCGAACGTCGGCAGGGTCTCGAAGCCGACGAGCAGGGCGTCCCGCGGATCGCTGGCCAGTCCCGCCGCGGACGATCTCGGGTAGCGGGCGGTCGGTTTGACCGAGCCCCCCTGGGTCGGTACCAGGGCGTTGTCGTCGGTGTGGGCCCCGTGATAGGCGTCGCCGAGGATTCCGTCGAAGAAGGACAGCGCCTCGCGGACGGCCTCGACGCCGACGGTGCGGTAGGGGTGAGTCTCCGGGAGGTCGGGGATCGCGGCGAAGGGGTCGACGAGCGGGCCTTCGGACGCGCCGTCCGCGTCGTCGCTCGGCAGGTACCCCAGCACGTCGATCAACCCGCTGGCGTTCCGGAGCGTGCTCTCCTTGTGGGTCACCAGCCGGACGTCCGCGCCCTCGTCGGCGGCAGACAGCGCCGCCGTCGCCCCGGCGATGCCGCCGCCGATCACGAGCACGTCGTCTTCGATCGCCATCTTACCGATCCTCCCCGCCGTCGGCGCGGCGGTCGACGGGGGTTCGGTCGGTCGCGTCAGGTCCCACGTCAGGGCCCGCGTCGAAGGCCCCGTACTCGAGGTCCTCGTCCCGACCCGCCGGATCCGAATCGCGGTTCAGCGTCGTCGCGTGCAACGCGTAGGAGAGCATCGCCTGCGAGAGCTGTTCGCCCCACAGCGCGTGGCGCTGGCCTTTCCAGCGCTCCTGGTAGAGTTCGTCCAGCGCGTCCCTGACCGTCGGCTCGTCGTACTCGGGGTGGAGTTCGTGGGCCATCTCCTGCGTGCAGAACCCGCCCTGGCAGTTGCCCATCGACGCCCGCGTGCGGATGCGGACGGCGTTCAAGTCCGAGCCGGACTGCTCGATGGCGTCTTGCATCTCTGCCCGTGTGACCCCTTCACAGCCACAGATCACCGGGTTCGGCTCGTCGGTCTCGAGAACCTCCCGGGCACGGCTGCCCAGCCGTTGCTTGCTGCGCCGGGCGATCGGCGACCGCAGGCCGAAGTCGTCCATCGCGTTCTCGAGGTCGGCGAGATTTTCGCTGCCGGGCAGCGCCTCGTCGGCGGTCCGACAGCGGGCGTCGACGCCCAACTCGGCACAGACGTGGTCTGCGATCTCCTCGGCCATCGCGCGATAGGTCGTGAACTTGCCGCCGACGATGCTCGCGATGCCGGCGACGCCGTCGCGCTCGTCGTGATCGAGCAGGAAGAAGTCCCGCGTGATGTCCGTCGGGTCCTGGGTACCGGTCCCCGGGGGCTCGTAGAGGGGCCGGACGCCCCAGAAGGAGCGAATCGTCCGCGCCTCCTCGAGGATCGGGACGAGTTCCGCGAGCGTGTCGATCATCTGGTCGACTTCCCACTGTTCCTCCGGGTAATCGTCCGGGTCCTCGACTTCCTCGTCCGTCGTGCCGAGGATCGCCGTCGTCTCGTGGGGGACGACGATGTCCGCGTCACCCTTGGGCCGGCAGCGGTTGACGACGGTGTCGACCTGCCGGACGTTCATGATGGTCATCACGCCCTTCGAGGGCCGGACCTCGATCTCGAGGTCGGCCATCGCACCGATCTGGCCGGCCCACGCGCCGGTCGCGTTGACGACGTAGTCGGCGGTGATCTCCTCAGTCGTGCCGGGCGTACGGTGGCTCCGCTTTCCGGGGCCGGAGTCGTGGCGCACCTCGACCCCGTAGACGTCGTCGCCCTCGCGCAACAGGTCGATCACCTCCGCGTGGGTCTCGATGCGCGCGCCGTGGCGCTCGGCATCGACGGCGTTGGCCACGCAGAGCCGGAAGGGGTCGACCGCGCCGTCGGGCACCTCGATCGCGCGCTCGATGTCCTTCGCGAGGTAGGGTTCGACCTCGCGGGCCTCCCGTCCGGAGAGGACCCGCGCCGGGATGTCGCAGTCGCGACAGCCCTCGAGTTTCTTCCGGAAGTAGTCGTCCGAGTCCTCGGGCCGTTTGACGAACAGTCCGCCGGTCTCCTCGACGCAGTGGCCGGCGATCTCGCGCAGGACGCGGTTCTCCTCGATACACTCCCGCGCGCTCGCCCGGTCGGAGACTGCGTACCGGCCCCCGCTGTGGAGCAGACCGTGCATCCGGCCCGTCGTCCCCTCCGTCAGATTGCCCCGTTCGACGAGGGTGACCTCGAGGCCGCGCATCGCCAGGTCCCGAGCGATGCCACAACCCGTCGAGCCGCCCCCGAGAACGAGGACCTCGGTGTCCCGTGCCATTCCTTCGATGGAAGCTAGACCGCCTGGACCTTTACTTTATCGACGGTGGGCCATCGATATCATAAAATCAGTCGATACGACGGACGTTCGGTTAGACGTCGATATCAGGAATTCGGACCTTCAGAACGGCTGGATATTGCGTCTGTTCGACCGTCTGTTCCGATCCGTCTACAACTCCTCGTGGTAGTAGTAAGGTTTATGATGATCGTTGTAGATGTTTACTATCAGCCCGCGACCATCGATAAACATGGGGCGCGACATGGCAAGGTGACCACCAATGGCAGCACGCACATACGTCGGCGCGGTCGACCAGGGAACGACTGGGACTCGGTTCATCGTGTTCGATCACGAGGGGCAAGTCGTCTCGAACGCGTACGAGACCCACGAACAGATATACCCGGAACCCGGCTGGGTCGAGCACGACCCGATGGAGATCTGGGAGAACACCAAATCCGTAATTACGCAAGCACTGGGGCAGGCCGGAATCTCGCCCGACCAACTCGAGGCGATCGGCGTCACGAACCAGCGGGAGACGACGGTCCTCTGGGACGCCGACTCCGGCCGGCCGGTCCACAACGCGATCGTCTGGCAGGATCGACGTACCACCGAACGGGTCGAGGAACTCGAGGAGGACGGCAAGACCGAGGAGATCCGCGCGAAGACGGGCCTCGAGCCCGACGCGTACTTCTCGGCGACGAAGGCCGAGTGGCTCCTCGAGGAGGGCGACCCGATCAAGATGGAACGCTCGCGGCCGGCCGACGTACGCGATCGGGCCGAACGCGGCGAGGTCCTGTTCGGCACGATCGACACCTGGCTGATCTATAACCTCACGGGTCAACACATCACCGAGGTTACGAACGCATCGCGGACGATGCTGTACAACATCCACGACCTCGAGTGGGACGACGACCTCCTCGCGGAGTTTTCGGTCCCGCGGGAGATGCTCCCCGAGGTCCGGCCCTCGAGCGACGACGCCACTTACGGGTCGACCGACCCCGAGGGGTTCCTCGAGGCCGAGGTCCCCGTCGCGGGGGCGCTGGGTGACCAGCAGGCGGCCCTGTTCGGCCAGACCTGTTTCGACGCCGGAAACGCGAAGAACACCTACGGTACGGGCTCGTTCTTCCTGATGAACACCGGCAACGAGGCCGTCGGGAGCGATCACGGCCTGCTGACGACGATCGCCTTCCAGCGTTCGGGAGAGGACGTCCAGTACGCCCTCGAGGGAGCGATCTTCGTCACCGGCGCCGCGGTCGAGTGGCTCGAGGACGTCGACCTGATCGACGACCCCGCCGAGACCGCCGAACTGGCCCGCAGCGTCGACTCGACCGACGGGGTCTACGTCGTCCCCGCGTTCACGGGGCTTGGCGCGCCCCACTGGGATCAGCGCGCCCGCGGCACCATCGTCGGGATGACCCGCGGGACGCGAAAGGAGCACATCGTGCGAGCGACGCTCGAGTCGATCGCCTACCAGACCCGCGACGTCGCCGAGGCGATGGAGGCCGACTCCGGCATCGAGATGACCTCGCTGAAGGTCGACGGCGGCGCGGTCAAGAACAACTACCTCTGTCAGCTCCAGTCGGACATCATCGCATCGGAGATCGTCCGGCCGGTCGTCGACGAGACGACGGCGCTGGGCTCGGCATACGCGGCGGGGCTGGCAGTCGGCTACTGGTCCGACGTGGACGAACTCCGGGACAACTGGCAGGTCGACCGCGAGTTCGAACCGGAGATGGACCCCGAAGTGGCGGACAGCCGTTACGACCGGTGGAACGACGCGATCGAGCGCTCCCTCGACTGGGCACGGGAAGGCGGTGACTGAGGATGGCCGTCGAACTCGCTTCCGACGCGGTCCTGCTCGCGGACGTGCCGCTCCAGGTCGGCTACGAACCGGGCTCGATCGGTGACGTTATCGACGCCCTCAGCGCGCCGGAAATCTGGCTCGGCGCCGCCGCGGGCGGTGCCTTCGGGGCGGCGCTAGGCGCGCTGCCGGCGTTCATCTTCACCGGCTTCCTCGTCCTCGCCGGCGTCTTCGGCGGGGACGCGGCCGCCGGCGTCGGCGTCGGCCTCGGGTTCGGACCCGTCTTCGGCCCGCACATCTCTTTCGCCGCGGGCGCGGCTGCCGCCGCCTATGCCGCGAAGAAGGGGATCCTGCAGTCCGGATTCGACTACCACAACGGGAAGGACATCACGTACGCGCTCGGCAGCCGGCCCGATATCCTGGCCGTCGGCGCGGCGTTCGGGCTGTTCGGGATCGCCCTCGAGCAGACGTTGCGGCACCTCGCGGTGCCGACGGACCCGATCGCGTTCACGGTCGTCGCCAGCGCCCTCCTCCACCGGCTGGTGTTCGGCTACAGCGTGATCGGCGTGGTCAGCAGCAAGGCCGACGGCTACTTCGACATGAGCCCGTTCGAGCGCGAGGACCGCCGGGAACCCGGACAGGCCATCGCCGACGGCGGCATGGCCGTCGAGGAGCGGCTGGCAGTCGAGCCGTGGCTGCCGAACATGTACCAGTGGTCCCACGTGGCCACGATCGGACTCTTCGCCGGGCTCGCGTCCGCGTACGCGACGCTCCAGACGGGAAGTCCGTTCATCGGCTTCGGGTTCAGCGCCGCGACGCTGCTGTTCCTGAACCTCGGCGTCGAGAAGATCCCGGTGACTCACCACATGACCCTGCCCGCGGGGACGGTATACCTCGCGGCGGTCGCTCCCGGCGGGGCGGTCCTTGCCGGCATGAGTCCCGGCGCGGCGGTCGCCATCGCCGGCGTTTTCGGGCTGTTGGGGGCACTCATCGGCGAGGCCTTCCAGCGGATCTTCTACGCCCACGGCGACACGCACGTGGACCCGCCGGCGGCGTCGATCTTCATCACACACTCGCTGATCTGCCTGCTGGTGGCCCTGGGAATCTTCCAGACCGCGGTCTGGGTGCCCGGCTTCGCCGGCTGATCGGCCGGGGTTCCGCCAGCAAACCGACCCGCGGTTCGTTTTTTATCGACGCGCGTGAGTGTCCGGCGCACGCTCGAAACAGCGTTATGTGCCCGCTCGCCGTGTGCGATAGCATGACAGACACGCTTCACTGTCCGGACTGTGAGACGGAGATCGAATCGGCCGACAACCTCGAGACGAGTTCCGACGTCCCCGAAGTCGAGGTCGAGGAGGACGGCTCGTTCTCCCTCTTCGAGAACCGCGACCTCTTCCTCTGTAAGTCGTGCAAGCGACCGCTGGGCGTCGGTCGGTCGAAGTAGATGGACGTCGACAGGTCCCGCGATCGACCCCCCTCGAGCGCGACGGCGCTGCGTTTACGCCCGTAACGAGCCGTCGAACCGCCGACGAACCCCGTTCGGGCCAACAGCTAAGTCGATCCTGGTGGTAGCTCCGGGTAGATCACTAAATGTCAGAATACGAAACTATACTCGTTCCGACCGACGGCAGCGACGGGGCGGGGGCCGCGCTCGAGGCCGCCCGTGACCTGGCGGAGACACACGAGGCGACCGTCCACGTCCTGTACGTGGTCGATACGTCCCATCCCGCACTCGGGATCGGCGGCGATCCGAACACCGAGAGCAGTCCCGGCATGGTGGGCGATCCCCAGGGGGCCGATACCCCGATGAGCGGCGAGCGCGACCTGTCCCGGGAGATCCGACAGGAGGCGCGAGAGTACGGCACGGAGGCCATCGACGATGCCACGGATCGACTGCGGGGCGTCGACACGGAGGCTGCAGTCGACAGCGGCGAACCGGTCGAGACGATCCTCCAGTACGCCGACGAGCACGACGCGGACCTCGTGGTGATGGGAACCCACGGACGGACCGGCCTCGAGCGCTATCTGATCGGGAGCGTGGCCGAGAAAATGATCCGGATGGCCGATGTCCCAGTCCTGGCGGTGCCGGACGGGAGCGCGGGCTGAGCGGGTCCGTCGCCGAACACGGACAGGCCGGTGTCGCTCGGGGCTACGAGCGGTCCGTTCGACCCTGCCAGACCCGCCAGAGGGGTGGCTTTATTCGAGTTCGGCCACTCTCCCCCGATATGTCCGATCGGCAGGTCGACGAGTCGGTGATCAGGGCCGACCGGTTGAGCAAGGTGATCGCCCTGTTCGCCGCCATCGGGACGTTTCTGGTCGCCGCGCGGATGACGGGCGACGTCCAGTTCAACATGATCGTCGCAGCGTTCGTCGGGATCGGCGTCCGCATCTACGTCCCTTACCACGCCAGTATCACGACCGGCGACCCCGATCACGAGCCGATCCAGGCGTACGAGGGAACCGGCAACTACCACCAGGGCGCGGTGGGGGCCGCCGTTACGGTCGCCGCGATCGCCGCGCTCGTCGCCATGACGCTCGAGCCGGATTCCACGCGGTCGCTCGTCGCGGGCGCCGGCGTCGGGGTGGTCTCCTTTTTCGCGCTTCGCTCTCTCCTCCCCTCGTGACGGTCCCACCGATACACCGATATGACTCCGCCGAGTCGGCGTAGCTATGCTCGAGCGGTTCGGAATCGAACGGCGGGATCGCCGCAACCTCGCGATCGTCGTGGCGATCGTGGCGCTGCTCGTCGCCGTGCAAGTCGAGGGGACGATCCTCGTGCGAGTCGTCGCCGGGCTGATCGTCGGCGCAGTGAGCGGCGTCGTCTTCCTGATCGTGACAGCGGTCATCAACGTCTTCAAGCCGGAGTACTAGTACCGACTCTCGCCCGTCTATGGGTCGGATCGGGAGGCAGGTCGTCCGTCGCCGTGCTCGATGCGATGAGCGGGAACCGACGGTGATACGGACCCCACACTCCCATCGTCGAGTTCCGTCCGCTGGCGATGACCGAGGAAGAGGTCTACGTGCCGCTCGAGGGTTCGAAATCGTTGTCCTCGAACGGTCCGACGGATCGGTCCCCGAGCGCCGGGGTGTTCGGGGCCGTCGGTGGCGGCGTCGCGATTGACGGAAGTCGGACGCTCCGGTGACGAGAGCCGAGGGCTCGGAATCGATCGCGCTGTTGCGACGGTGACGGCGTTACAGCCCCGGCAACGACACGTCCGAAAAGACGCCGTCGACGTCGGTAAGCGCCAGCCGCGCAGCCTCGAGACCCGAATCGACTGTCCACGCGTTCACGGCGAACCCCCGCTCGTGTGCGCGGTCGACGATATCCGTCTCGTAGCACAGTCCCGTCGACGGGTGGACGGCGACACACTCGAGGTCTGCAGCCGTCTCGAGCCCACGACCGGGGGCCTCACTGAAGATGTACGCGAGGGGCACGTTGTCGGTCAGCGACCCCACCTGCCACAGCGCGGTCGGATCGAACGACGAGACGACCACCGCGCCGTCGAAGTCCTCGAGGAGCCCCAGCAGGTCCGGGGCGAGTCCACGTTCTTTCAGTTCGATATTCAACCGTACGTCGGGCGGGACCGCTTCGAGAACCTCCGCGAGTCGAGGAACGCGAGCGTCCGACGAACCGATCGACACGTGCCGTAGCTCCTCCCAGTCGAGCCGTCCGACCCTGTCGGCCACCGCGCCGCCGGTGAGCCGCTCGAGCGTCTCGTCGTGGACACAGACGAGTTCGCCCGAACCGCAGCGACGCACGTCGACCTCGATCCCGTCGGCGAGCGAGACGGCGTAGCGGACGGCCTCGAGGGTGTTCTCGGGTCGCTCGGCGGCGAACCCCCGGTGTGCGATGACGTCGACCGAGCGGACGCGGGCAGCGGTGGCGAACAGCAGCGAGGCGCTGCCGACGACACCGCCGGCCATTATCCGCCGCCGCGACAGGTGCGAGCGGAGCGCCATTACGGCTCGGGGGTCGCCGCGCGACGCTCGCGGTCGGTGTCGGAGTCGGAGTCGGAGTCGGAGTGGTAGATCGCCTTTCCGGTCTCGAGATCGAACAGGTGGAGCCGGTCGGCGTCGAGGGTGAGCGTGACGGCGTCGCCCGCGGCGCGACCGGTTCGGGGCGCGGTCTGGACTTTGAACTCGTCGTCGCCCGCGCGACAGTAACACAGCAGCGTATCTCCGAGCGGTTCGGTTACCTGTACCGTCGCTTCGATCGGTCCAGTGGTTCGCTCGGAGTCGCCGCGTCCCGTCTGCCGCCGATCCGGAGCACTACCGGCCGGCGACGCACCGCGATCCGCGATCGAGGCGTCCTCCGGCCGGAAGCCGAGGACCGCCCTGTCGCCGTCCAACTCCTCGAGTTCCGGCGTGCCCGGCAGTTCGATCGTAAACGCCTCGTGGCGGACGATCGGACCGGACGGGGCCTCGTCGACGGTCACCTCGAGCATGTTCATCGCGGGGTCGCCGATGAACTCGGCGACGAACCGGTTCGACGGGTAGTCGTAGAGTTCCTGGGGCGTATCGACCTGCTGAACGTGCCCGTCGTTCATGACGACGACCCGATCGCCAAGCGTCATTGCCTCGGTCTGATCGTGGGTGACGTAGACCGTCGTCGTCCCCAGTTCCTCGTGGAGTCGGGACAGTTCGGTCCGCATCTGGACGCGCAGCTTCGCGTCGAGATTGCTGAGCGGTTCGTCCATCAGGAACACGGCCGGATCGCGGACGATGGCGCGGCCGAGCGCGACCCGCTGTTGTTCCCCGCCGGACAGCGCCGAGGGCGTCCGATCGAGCAGGTCGTCGATGCCGAGCGTTGCGGCCGCTTCCGCCACTCGCTGGTCGATCTCTGCGCTCGAGAAGTCGGTCGCCGACTGCATCCCGAAGGTCATGTTCCGCTCGGCGGTCATGTGCGGGTACAGCGCGTAGTTCTGGAACACCATCGCGATGTCTCGCTCGTGGGGTTCCTGCGCGGTTACGTCCTCGTCGCCGATGTGGATCCGTCCGTCGGTCGGCGACTCGAGGCCGGCGATACACCGCAGCGTCGTCGACTTGCCACAGCCCGAGGGACCGACGACGACGAGGAACTCCCCGTCGCGTACCTCGAGGTCGATCCCGTCGACGGCGGTGACGTCGTCGAAGCGTTTCGTCAGATCCGTGAGTTCGATCGATGCCATGATTATTCCACCCCGAAGGTCTCGAGCAGCGGTTTCCGGAAGATGATCAGGACGGCAAGCGGCGGCAGCAGCGTGACGATCGAGCCGGCCATCAGCAGCGGCCAGGCGATGTCGCCGGACTCGACGACCCCTTGCAGGAGGCGGATACCGACCTGCGCGACCTGCATCGACTGGTCGTCGACGATCAGCAGCGGCCAGAGGTACTGATTCCACGAGTAGATAAACATGATCACGGAAACGCCTGCGATCATGCCCTTCGACATCGGAATCAGGACGAACGCGAGGAACCGGAGGGGACCGACGCCGTCGAGTTTCGCCGACTCGACGAGCGAAACCGGAATCGACAGGAAGTGCTGGCGCAACAAGAAGACGGTCGTCGCGCTCGCGAGGTAGGGAATCGTCAACGCCGCGAACGAGTTCGCCCAGCCGAGATCGGCCGCAAGCTGGAACAGCGGGACGATCCGGACCGGAACCGGCAGCATTAGCGTCAGCAGGACGACCGCGAAGACGGCGTTCTTGAACGGGAACCGGTAGTAGACGATCGCCAGCGCCGCCAGCAGCGAGACGGCCAGTTTGCCGACCACGACGATGACCGACATGAGCAGCGAGTTGAGCATGTACTGGCCCATATCGTATCGGAACAGCACCTCGTGGTAGTTCCGGGCTGCCGTCTCGAGCGATAGCTCCGAGACGCTGGTGAACGTCGCCCGCGTGCCGAAGCTGATGAGCGCTGCGATCACCAGCGGCAGTGCCATCAGACAGACCACCAGTAGCAGGCCAACGTGGGCTCGCAACGTCGCGCCGTCGAGGGCGGGCAACCCACGCTCGAGGGCGAGCGGAAGCCGTCGGGACTCGCCAACGGTGGACGCGTTCGTGTCGGTGTTCGAGTGTCGTGACATGGTCTCAGGCTCCGTAGTGGACGCGTTCGTCCGAGAAGCGAAGCTGTACGTACATCAGGACGCTCACGACGACGAACAGGACGACCGACTGGGCCGACGCGAGGCCGTGGTTGTTGAACTCGAAGGCGTTGCGGTAGAGGTCGAAGATCATGATGTTGGTCGCACCGCCGGGGCCGCCCTGGGTCATCAGGTCGATGAACGCGAACGTCCCGAAAAACGCATAGATCGTGTTCATCACGACCAGAAAGAGCAGAGTCGGCGAAATCAGCGGCACGTATATCCTGACCAGCCGGCTCCAGCGCCCGATCCCGTCGAGTTCGGCGGCCTCCTTGAGCGTTGCTGGCACGTTGTTCAGCGCCGCGACGGTGAAGATGACGTTGTAGCCGAGTTGCTTCCAGATCGCCGCGATCGCGACCACGACGAACGCCTGCCGGCCGTTGCTGAACCAGTCGACCTCGAGTCCGGTATAGCCCTCGAGCACCGCCGTCAGCGTCCCGATCGAGGGGTGAATCAGGAACAGGAAGACGATGCCGGCCACCGCGGGCGGCAACGCGTAGGGCCAGATCGCGGCGATCAGGTAGCCCGACTGGCCCCAGTCGACCTCGTACAGCAGGAACGAGACGATCAGCGAAATCGTCATCACGCCGCCGACGACTGCCGCCGCGAACGCGACCGTGATCGCGACGCTCCGGTGGTACGACGACGAGGACAGCAGGGTCTCGTAATTTCCGAGGCCGACCCACGTCCGCTCGCCGCCGAAAAACAGCGTCTGGTGGAAGCTCAGTTCCAGCGCCTCGAGCGCCGGGTAGTAGAGGAACACCGCCGAGACGAGCAGCGTCGGGGCCAGCAGGAGGTACGCGACGGAGATTCCCCGAAGCTCGCCCAACAGCGACCGGCCGTCCTCGCGGGCGGTCTCGACGGCGCCGCGGACGCCGTGCTCGCGCAGGTACGCGATCGTTCCGCGAAGCCCTCGCTCGCGCAGGAACCGACCGACGCCGAGGGAGCCGCCGTAGATTTCTCTCGTGTCTCGCGTCCCCATCGTTACGAACCGCGGGCCTCGACGTAGCGCTCCATCTCGGCCTCGATTCCCTCTTTCATGCTCGCGAGCCCGTCCTCGAGGTCGGTCCGCTCCTCGAATATCTCGACGGAGCCCTCCTGCAGTTGGACGGCCACCTGCCGTGCGGGCCCGACGAGCATGCGCTTGGTGGCGGTCGTTTGCTCGCTGGCCAGCAACTGGTCGAAGGCCGTCCCGTGGTGGGGGCTCTCCTCGAACCAGCCGTCCTCCTCGAGTTGGTCGACGGCCTCACCGCGAACGGGGTAGTAGCCGGTCTCCTTGTGCCAGGTGATCTGGTTCTCGGGTTGGCTCATGAACTCGAGGAACTGGCCGACCTCCTCGGCACGCTGGTCGGACATGTCCTCGGGCACCCACAGCGACGCGCCGCCGATGACGACTCCCTCGCGGCCGTCGATGGCTGGGTAGAAACCGGTGCCGAGTTCGAAGCCCTGCTCCTCGCTTTGGACGATAGCTCCGGCGACGGAGGCCGTCGAGGTGAGCAGCATGCCGACGTTCTGGCCGTAGAAGAGGTCGGTCGCCTCGCCCCAGGCTTCCATGCCGGGGTTCGTGTAGAGGTCCTCCTGGGCCATGTCGCGCCACCACGACCAGAGCCGTTCGCCGACGTCGGTTTCAGTGTGGACGGTGGTCGGATCGTCCGCCCAGCCGTTCTCGTTGTCGACGAGCGTCTGGCCGGCCAGCGAGTACCAGTGCTCGACGAACCAGACGTGGTTCGGCCAGGTGATGCCGTACTCCGCCGCCCCCGACTCGACGATCTCGCGGGAGTACTCCGTCACCTCCTCTAACGTTTCGGGCGGCGACTCGGGATCGAGGCCGGCCTCCGCGAAGACGTCTTTGTTGTAGTAGAGGATCGCGTTCGAGTTGTTGAACGGGAGCGAGTAGAGCTCGCCGTCGATCGTAAAGAAGTCCGTGATGGGATCGAGGAAGTCGTTGACTGGATAGTCGTCGGGCAGAATTCCCTCGACCGACTGGAAGGCGTCGGTGTCGAGGATCTGCCTGGCGTGGAGGCTGTCGATCTGGACGACCTCCGGCATCGTGTCGGCCTCAATCGCCGCGAACGACTGGTTCAGGGTGTCCTCGTAGCTCCCCTGATAGACCATCTCGACGTCGATACCGGTCTCTTCGCGGAACTGATCCCCCAGTTCCGCCATCGTCTCGCCGTTGCTGCCGCCCATCGCGTGCCAGACCGTGATCGCATCTTCGTCCGGCTCGGACTCGAGTTCGGCGTCCGTCTCTTCCGTGCCGAGGACGCCGTCTAGGCAGCCGGCCGTTGCAGCGCCGGCGGTAAGTGCCACGGCACCGCGCCGAAGCACCGATCGTCGTGAGTTTCGGGTCACGCGTGTTCGGTTCGACAGCGCGGTAATGAACATTACTAGGAACTAACCGTATCGCTGCCGAGTGGAACATGTCGCTGTGAGCGATACTCAGTCGTACTGTGAGGACCAGAGACATACTCAGTTGACCGGGGACTGCAATGCGGTCGACCTGCTTCCGCGAGTAACCGTTTAGGCGACAGGTCCCTCACGTGGGGGTATGACCGCTGATCCGCCGCTGGTGCTCGACATCGACGGGACGCTCACCCGACCGGAGGGTTGGGGCATCGACCCCCGCGTCTTCGATCCGCTCCGGGAATGGGACGCCCCCGTCGTCCTCGCGACCGGGAAAGCGTTCCCCTACCCCGTCGCCCTCTGTCACTTCGTTGGGATTCCGGAACTCGTCGTCGCCGAGAACGGCGGCGTCGTCTACACCGGCGACGACGTCTTCTTCACTGCCGACCGGGCGGCCGCGCGGGCCGTCGTCGAGGAGTACCGTGCGGCCGGCTACGACCCCGGGTGGGGCGAAGAGGATACGGTCAACCGCTGGCGCGAGACGGAGATCGCCGTCAACCTCGAGCAGCCCGTCGACCCCCTGCGGGAGATCGCGGCCGACTACGGCCTCGAGGTGATCGACACCGGCTACGCCTACCACGTGAAAGACGCCGAGCCGAACAAGGGCGACGGGATCGAACGGATCGCCGACGCGGTCGGGTTCGATCTCGAGGCGGCGGTCGCGGTCGGGGACTCGATCAACGACGTCTCGACGTTCGAGGCGGTCGGTCGGGGGTTCGCGGTAGCGAACGCCGACGAGGCGGCGAAGGGGGCCGCCGACGAGGTGCTCGAGGCGGTCCACGCCGACGGGACGCTGGCAGTGCTCGAGCGGGTTCGCGGGATGCGCTAGGTCGTACTCGTTCTCGCAGGATGTGGCGGTCGTGTTTGGATGTTGTCTGCCACCGATCGGGAGTACAGTCGGTGCTTCTCACTCCCGCTCATACCATGGACACGCGCTGCTGTGAGTCATCCATATATCCTCTCTCCGGTGGATTCCGAAAATTGTTTAGTACGTGTTTACCCCGAAGTCTCAACAGCCGGTTCAGTGTGAGCCCGTGATATCATCTCATTGTTGTTGACGACTCGGCGAAGTTCTTCGTAGGGATTGCGTCCCTGCTGGCGCCATGTCGCCAGCAGGGACAAGATCGTCTCGTGAACGAACATACCTCGATCGTTACGGAGTGTCCCGATGATTTTCCGGAGAACGACTGGTTCACGAAGTGCGTTCTCAGCTGCGTTGTTCGTCGGGGAGACCGCTGGCTCACCGACGAAGGTGAGCCAGTGGTCGATCCCTCCTTCGATTTTCCCGAGTAGTGTTGCCACTGGTTCGTCGGTTACTGACCGCCCCACGAGCGATCTAAGCCCGTTCTGGCATGAGCGGTGCATCTGTGCTCTCTCACGAAGACTCGGGTCGGTCTCCAGCCACGACTGGAGACCGACGAACATCTGCTTGAGATACCGGTAAACGGGTTCTGCCTCCTCGTGGTCACTAGCAGCGTCTTCAGCTTCTCGGAGAAGATGTGCCCAGCACCGCTGAAGGTTACTGCTGAACGCTGGATACGCCGTCCACCCATCGCAGATGACCGTTCCCGGGAAGTCCTCGCCGAGGACTTCCGCGGGAACATCACTTCCACGACTCTCCCTTACGGCGTATAGCGTGTGCTCGCTCGTCCGAAACGTCCAAATCCACGCCTGCTCACCCTCGCGTTTGATACCGGTTTCGTCAACGTGAACGATCTCTGCTTGCTGAATCTGTCTTCGAATCTGTTCGTATTCGCAGCGACCGGCGCGCGCAGCGCGCTCGGTCGCGTGCCACGCGGACGCGCCCGAGAGTTCTAATCCATGCAGTTGCTCGAACCGGTCAGCGATTTTCCGGTAGGGGAGGCGGTGATCGTACCGAGAAAGTGCTGCTTGAGAGATGACGTTCACCCCGAACTGCCCCTCATCGGGGCAGTCGGGGTGTGTAGCAACGGTTTCTGTTCCACAAGAGCTGCACTGGTAGTAGTGACGGTTGTACCGGGTGATTTCTGGTGGCTGTGGATCGGGAACCTCCTCGACGAGTCGGGGGCTGACGCCCACCGACTCGTCGAAGTGTTCGCCACACTCGGGACAACAGTCACAGGTGACATCGATCTCTTTGTCGGGATCTGCTGTTGCACGCCACTCAGGGTCGTGACCGTCCTTCCGTCCGGGAGTACCGCCATCGGTTCGAACATTCTCGTCTTCGTCGTCCTGCGAGGTCGGGGACTCGTCAGTCCCCGACCGTCGCTTACTGGGCGGTGTATGCGGATTTTCGTATTTGCGAAGGCGTGTTTCGAGTTCTTCTATCCGCTCGTCCTTCTGATCGATTTTCTTGTCCTTTCGCTTGTTCTCCCGTTCGAGTTCTTCGACTCGTTGCTCAAGTTGGAGAAGCCGAGAAAGGAGCTCTTCTTTGGTGAAATCGTCTGCGTTCACAGACTCCACCAACCAGTAGTGACAGCAGAAGTAACGGGATGGGCTCCGGTGCGGAGCCCATCCCTGAGAATCGTATCCGAGGTCTGCTGCCTGTTCATATCGCGTCCGTTGAACGCTTCCTACGAGAGAGTACCGAAATCAGCCCGGGCTAAACACATACATTGTTTATAATAACCTCTATTATGGAAATTTCTATAATTAATCTAGAACAGTAGTTTTATTAAGTAATTAGTTATAGCTATAGCTGCAATGCAAAGACAAAGAGATGGCGGAAGAAGCATTGATCGACGATCGACGCTGAAACTCCTGTCATCAGCAGGTATCGGACTGACTTTCAGTAGTGGCGTGACAAGCGCTTCTTCGAATCCTGATGTGGAACCAGAAGTGGAAAGGCTTCCCTTCCCAAATGTGGAAGTTATAAAGTATAGCGACTCCCTATACGAGATAACCTCTCATCCGTATCTACTCGCATTGTCGGATGACGCAATTGATCGCCACTTTACTGCGTCGTCGCTTGAGGGTCGTGAATACGAGTCCGCTCGACGTTATGTCGAGAACTTGCGTGCACGATATCCAGTGGAGGTCGTTCAGGACGGCAACGAGAAACGATTTCAGCTCAGCGATCAAGCCCAAAAGAATTTGAACAGTGAACGGCGGAGTGCTAGACCAATTCTTGAATCCGACGATGAAGGGCGGAGTCGGCCGGCACCATCAGAGGGTGGTATCCCGGCTGTGCAGACCGATCAGGATTTCATAGCGCTCAAATCTTCAATCAGTGCTTTCGGATCTGAGCGTTCCGGCTACTCCGATTCCAATATTACTCCGCAATGGGAGCCAGTACATCATCCCGAATTACTTGAGGATACCAAAGATGATGTCAGTTCCTCTGCCGATTTCTCTAATTGGGCGAGAGACCCCGACGATTTCAGTGAATGGGCTAACGATCGTGTTGATCCAGATGTTGATGTAATAGACGTCATTCAGCATCCGGGGATTACGTCTGCGGACTGGATCGCAGACAAAGTTAGATATCTTCTCACTGAAAAGGCAAACGAAGTGTGGTTCGATAACTATTCTCAATACTATGAGCCCACTGCCATCACAATTCCAGTCCCTCTAACTTCCGACATTGAGATAGGAAGTATTGGGGCGGCACCGCAAGTCTTTGCCCATTTCTATGATGAAGCTTTGTCGGCTAGTAGCGATTATTATACACGGAAGTACACTGCGTGGGCTTCACATTACCTCCACGACATGGCGCAACCGCTACACACCGGATGTGGTATTGAACAGGCTGGTATTGTATGGGATATTGAGGTGGGAGTAGATTCCAGTGGCGTTCCGAACACGTACGTGACTTTTGACATCTCAATTTCCTCGCCAAAGAACTGGTTACACTACGGATACGAACAGCTGATAAGAGACTCGTACGAGGACGAGTTCCAGCAGTATTTTACAGGGCATACGACTCTCTCAATTGATAGTCCAGAGTCGGCTGTAAAGGAGATAGCAGAATTAAGCAGTGATTACTCGGACAGTGTATTCCACACTATCCTCGAGAATGAACCGGCAGTTCAACCTGAGGATCCACTAAACGAATGGACTGATGAAACAATATCTGAAGTAACCATGTATCTCGCAAACTGCTTCAGCCGCTGTGGCAGGTACTGTCGGCAGCTCTTGCTTGACCAAGGTTTTGGAGAGGAGCCGGAACCTACTCCTTGTCCGCCACGGTGCCCCCAAGGGTCGTGAGCACCACATTTTGACTCGGCATTGTATTTATGTAAGAGAACCAATCAAACATGAGTACTAAATGTACTCAATTCTCAACCAATTAAGATTATGAATCAAAGACATTCCAGAAGAAGATTCCTCACCACGGCGGCCGCAGCAACGGGAGCGCTCACGGCAGGGTGTATCTCTGTCTCGGTCTCCGATTCTGTTCCTAGTCCTGATTCTCAATTTCGATTGAAGGGGCTCCACATCGACAACATCGCTACAGGTCCGTCGAAATCGATCCGACAGTACCTGATCGATCCATTCGACGTCGACTCGGCGTACAGCGTCGAACTGTCGGACGAGTACAAGCGGACCAAAATCGACGAACTCGTCGACACCGGGACCGTCTCGACGAGAGGGTGGGAACTGTCCTCTCGATCGAAGTGGGGGCCGACCTGGCGCGACCAGCGGACAGCCTTCGCGTACGACGGCACGTACTATCGCGTCCGGATCGAATCGCAAGCGGCGGTCGAACGCGAACGATGGGTGTTCTACCTCGACTGGGACGATCAGAATCCGGGCGAGGACGCGACGATTATCTCGCTGTCCGATAACTCGCTCTCGAAGCAGGATCGAATGATCCTCGAGGCAGCGCAGGGGATGATCCCCTACCGGGACCGACGGGACTTCGATCCCGATCGTCCGAACCGGTTTACCGTCGTTTTCCACGAAGAACTCGACGCAGACTCGAGCAATCTAGTGCCGGACCCGCCGTTCGATTACCTCGAGCACGACGGTGAGTACTTCCGGGCGGTGAGCGAGCGAGGATCCGTCGAAAAGACGGAACAGACGTTCACCGTCGAACCCGTCGCCGAATCGTACACGGAGTACCGCCAGTACGCCGAGGACACGTATCCAGACGTGCGGTTCTCGAACGTCGACCTCTCCGAAGGGGCGGCTGAGGTACTGGACGAGGCGACCCGTGTCAACCTCACTCCTCCCGACGAGAGTGTCTACAAGGAGAAACCGCCGCTCTCGTCAGAACTGGAGGAGGTGCTGGAGCATCTCACCATCGCCGAGTACCTCGAGCCCCACGACGCGATCGACGATTCGATGCACTTCTACAACGCCGTCGCGGAGTACGGAGGTCAGTGGTACGAGTTCGATCTCAGCGTCTACCCCTGAACCGATCGCCGCCGTCCGTCGTGGGCGTCGGTGCGACGAGTGGGTCGGTCGAGTGAGATTCGAACGGCTTCGGAACGTCTTCCTCAGAACGCTTTTTGTTCGTCCGACGAACGTCGAGGTATGGTAGTCTACACGCTCGTCACGGTCTTCGGATTCCCGACGTCGGTCGGGTTGTTCGCCTGGACCTACCGGGACGCCACTCGCGTCGGCGTCTCGAGGCCGTTGCTGTGGGCCGCGGCCGTGGCGGGAGCGGTCGCGGTCGGCGTCTGTCTGTACCTCTTTACCGACGCGCCGATTCCGGGAGTCATCATGACGTCGAATACGGGGCTCGTCCTCTACGGATTCGAACGCGAGGTGACGACCGAGGACGACGAACCGGCCGAACCGGGGGCCCTTCCGGAGCGGGAGTAAGGGCCTGTCGCGGACCACACGTCTTTTGTCCGCGCCCGTCCAAGCGCGAGCAACATGAGCGACTCCGCCGATTCCGGCGTCGGCCCGGGGACCGACGCAACCGACGGTGACGACGGCGGTCCGGCACAGGTCTCGAGTCCGGACTACCACAGCGAGAACCACACGGCGGCCCAGACCTGCGGCTGGACGGCGAACGCCCTGCGCGGCGAGGGGAAGTGTTACAAGAACATCTGGTACGGCATCGAGTCCCACCGCTGTATCCAGATGACGCCCGTTGTCAAGTGCAACGAACGCTGCGTCTTCTGCTGGCGCGACCACCGGGGTCACGCCTACGAACTGGACGATGTCGAGTGGGACGACCCCGAAGCCGTCGTCGACGCCTCGATCGAACTGCAGAAGAAGCTGCTGTCCGGCTTCGGCGGCAACGACGAGGTCCCTCGAGAGGTCTTCGAGGAGGCGATGGAACCCCGCCACGTCGCGATTTCGCTGGACGGCGAACCGACGCTCTACCCCTACCTGCCGGAACTCCTCGAGGCGTTTCACGACCGCGACATCACCACCTTCCTCGTCTCGAACGGGACGAACCCCGACGTCCTGCGGGACTGTGAGCCGACGCAACTGTACGTCAGCGTCGACGCCCCCGAGCGCCACACGTTCGACCAGGTGGTCAAGGCCGTCGAGGACGACGCCTGGGAACGGCTGCTCGAGACGATGGACGTCCTCGCCGAGAAAGACGACACTCGAACGGTGCTGCGGACGACGCTCGTCAAGGGCGAGAACATGCACCACCCAGACTGGTACGCGGGCTTCTACGGGCAGGCCGACCCCGACTTCATCGAACTCAAGGCGTACATGCACGTCGGCCACTCGCAGGGGCGACTCGACCGCTCCTCGATGCCCGACCACGAGGAAGTCGCCGAGTTCGCCCGCGAGGTCGGCGAGTACATGCCCGAGTTCACGGAGTGCAAGGAGGTGCCGGCCTCTCGAGTCGCCTTGCTCTCGAAGACCAGCGACACCTGGGTCCCCAAACTGAAGAAGGACAGCGAGTTCTGGGAGCGAGACCCG